>DAOULO010000117.1:0-36064 GCA_034420195.1 Dehalococcoidales bacterium | reverse complement strand
GGCTTTGCCCAGGTATTCCCGGAGCATAAATATCATATTGTTGACGTGCTCCAGCAGCGGGGACACATCGTCGGCATGACTGGCGACGGCGTGAACGATGCCCCCGCCCTGAAGAAGGCCGACGCCGGCATCGCCGTTTCCGGCGCCACCGATGCCGCCCGCGCCGCCGCCGCTATCGTGTTGCTGACGCCGGGTCTTTCTGTCATCATCGACGCTATCAAGGAAAGCCGGAAGATATTTCACCGTATGACCAACTATGCTATTTACCGCATCGCGGAGACCATCCGGACGCTGCTGTTCCTGACACTGGCTATCCTGGTATTCAATACCTATCCCGTTACGGCTATCATGATAGTCCTGCTGGCCGTCCTGAACGACGGCGCTATCTTATCCATCGCCTACGACAACGTCCGCTATTCCAACCGGCCGGAAAGGTGGGATATACGTTCGGTGCTGGGGGTGGCCACCGCGCTGGGGATATTCGGGGTGGTGGCGTCCTTCCTCCTCTTCTACCTGGGAGAAACGGTTTTTAATTTAAACCAGGACACAATTCAGACTCTTATGTACCTCAAGCTTTCGGTTGCCGGCCACCTGACCGTCTTCGTCGCCCGGACTCGCGGCCCGTTCTGGTCAATAAGGCCATCACGCATTTTGCTGATAGCCGTTATCGGCACTCAAATAATAGCAACACTTATCGCCGTCTACGGATTTTTAATGGCCCCACTGGGCTGGGGCTATGCCGGGATAGTCTGGGGCTATGCCCTGGCCTGGCTATTTTTCAATGACCTGATTAAGCGCGCAGCCTATCGCGTTTTCGGCAGGGAAGACTCGGGTTGGCTCGGCAGGCATGTCGAGGAAGCGTCCTAGCGCCATGCCGGAAGTTACAACGCCTGTCCGTGGCAACAACCTCAGAGATTAATAATCAAATGCGCATAAGCTCTTGGTAACTGGTTCGATCCGGTCACTGCCACTTCTTTTGGAGTCTGTTTTGTACATTTGCTGAGCGCATGCATGACCTCTAATTCGCCATTGTCACAACACAAAGCAAGGAGGGAGTTTTAATTAACTCCCTCCCTTTGGGACCTGTCTCTTAATAGACAGATTATTGTCCGGCGTTGAAACGCAGGTATTCGAGGTATCCGGGATACACGGCCCCTATTTCTTCCTGAGTAAAAGCCAGTTCAAAAGTTCTGCCTATTATCACCCTATCTCCACCACGACCACCACCAGACTTCCGCCAGACGTTACCCTAGGTCTGGTCGGCATACTTCCACCACACCCCCGTAATAATTAAACTCAGCGCACTAACCACACCCACCAGGATATAACTGATGGGGCCCAGCGGCGTGGGCGTTGACCCGGTTAATATCTCGGCGGCACCGCTGTAGAGGGCGGGGACATCCCACGGGAAGTACGGGCCGTAACCGAGCCGGTCGATAATCTGGTCCAGCACCAGAACCAGGAAGATGCAGCCGACGGCCGGCAGGTAACTGCGGGCGATACTGGCTACCAGACCGAAAGGAATACACAGGAGCGCCGCCAGGCAGCCGGTAACCAGCAGCGTCTTCAGTCCGTCCAGCATCGTTGCCGCCGACCACCCCGGCAGCTGCAGGGCCGCACCGACGCCCAGCATGAGGAGGAACGCCAGCACGACGAGCGCCAGCGACCAGTATATCCCGGTAATGACTTTGGCGACAACGATGGTTAACCGGGACGTGGGCAGCGCCAGCGTGTCGTAGACGGTCTTGTCGCTGAACTCACGACCAAAAATCCAGATATAAATAATCCCAAAGATAATCAGGCCGCCAATGCTCACCAGGACCAGCATCAGGCTGAAAAAGCTCGGCCAGTCGGCGGAGCCCCCGAATATCTGTGCCTTGGCACCCAGCAGGCCGAGGCTGCGCGCCCTCTCCGGGTCGGCGAGGATGTACATAAAAAGGCCGCAAATCAGGGTTATAAACACGAAAGCCAGGGCGGAGAACCAGAGCATCTTGGCGCGCCAGACCTTGCGGAACTCGACCCAGAGCGCCGCCGACAATTCGCCGCTAGCCTGCTTCATCGCATCTCCTTTATTTTAGACCGACCAGCTTGAGGAAGTAAGATTCGAGGTCTCCCCTTTCGACCACCAGCCGGGTGGGTGGATGACCCGCCCGCACCAACAGCGTGGCGATATTCTCCGGATGCTGTAGCGCCGCTTTATCCGTGATTATCAGCGAGCCCGGGTCATTCGGGCTCGCCGCGATACCGGCTTTACCAAGGGCCGACCTGGCGGCCCGGGTATCACGCACGCCGACCACCAGGCGCTGCTCTTCCTGCTCCGCCAGCTCGGCGGCGGTGAGTTCCCGTACCAGCCGCCCCTCATGGATGACACCAATCCGCGTCGCCAGCCGCGACACTTCACCCAGAATATGGCTGGAGACAAAAATAGTGACGCCGTGCTCGCTGGCGAGGTCGTGTAGAAGGTTCCTGATTTCGACGATGCCGGCCGGATCCAGACCGTTGGCCGGCTCATCGAGAATGAGCAAATCGGGGTGATGAATCAGGGCTTTGGCCAGGCCCAGCCGCTGGGCATTGCCGAGGGAGAGCGTCCTGGCGCGCCGATGGGCGTAGGGCGTTAACTTCAACTGCGCGATAACCTTCTCCACCGCATCGGCGTCGTTCAGCTTGCGCAGCCGCCGGACAATCTCCAGGTTCTCCCGAACCGTCAGGTCGGGATAGGCATGCGGCGTCTCCACCATGTAGCCGACCCGCCCCCAGATTGACGGCTGCCCCGGTCGTATTTTGATGCCGAAAAGCGAGACTGACCCGGCGTTCGGTTTAATCATGCCCAGCAGCAGGCGGATGGTGGTCGTCTTACCGGCCCCGTTGAGACCCAGAAATCCGTAAATTTCCCCCGGCTTGATGTTCAGCGTTAACCGGTCAACGGCGAGAACATCGCGGTAGTGTTTCGTCAGCCCGGAGGCACTCACAACCGTAGCCATGTCTATCCTTTCTCACACAGGTAATTGACCAGACACTCGACCAGCATATCCGTTACCCTGGCGTACATTGCCGCGCCGAGGGTCTCCTTTTGCAGAAAGGTAAAAAAGGCCGAAGCTATCATGTTGCCGGCGACTTGGGCATCGAGCGGCCGGATGACGCCCTCCTGCTGCCACTGCCGGATGAGGTCTTCCATAAAGGTGATACTCTGGTGGTAGTGCTCTTCGTACTGCCGGGAAGCTATGAAGCCGGAGAAACTCTCCAGCTCTCCCTTACCGAAAACTGCCAGCATCAGGGGGTCCTCTTCCAGGATAGCGAAAGAGCTTTTCAGGAAGACACGCAGTTTGTCGGCGGGTTCTTTAATCCCCTCAAGTCGGCGCATCAGGTCGGTTCGCAGCTTCGCCTCGGACGCCTCGTGAACCGCCAGGAAGAGGGCTTCTTTGGAATCGAAGAACCTGTAAAAAGAACCCTTGGCAATTCCCGCCGCCCTGACCAGGTCATCAACGCTGGTCTTTTTCAGGCCGTATTTGATGAAATACTCCCGGCCTTTCTGCAGCAGGTCAAGCCTTACCTGGTCTTTTTCCGAAGCGGTGAATGCCTTCGCCATTAATCTGTGACTCTATGACTATAATAGTATTTATAGTCATACTACAACATCCTTCCCGGGATTGTCAAGATACCCCGGGTGCTTCGTCTTTCGAGCTATGATGACTTTTCCATTTGTTAAGGCTATACTTGGCCTTAAGCACTTTCAGAAGCCCTCAAAGACGTATCGCCACCCCAGTAACGCCTGACCTCACCCCGGTAACTGTTGACAAATCAAACCATAGTGATTAATATCTCTATAACCCGATAGTATTCACGACCAGATATCCAGAAGGTACGTATGAATGCTCGGTTGGCTACTACCTTTATAAGGTTATCACCTACCTGGGACGCCTCCATGATAAATATCCCCCGTCTTCTGGCCCGGCCTGATAGCTACTAACTGAATAGCCGAAAGGTCAAAGAGATAAGCTGGTAGGGAGTGGGACATGAAGCCAACAGGGTTAGCAAAACTCCTGGTGACGGCTCTGGTCGCCATACTGGTATTACTGCCATCGGGGGGGGCCTTCGCGCAGGAAGGCCTCTCCGAGAGCCTTTTCCCCGACGCCATAGAAGGACTCCCCCTGCAGGAAATTGAACCAGTCGAGCCGGAAGATTGGGAAAGGGAAGATTACGGGGTAGAAGAATGTTACCTTGCTTATTATTATGACGAATATAATGATGTCGGTTCGATTGTCATTGATATCACCTCCCTGGAGAGCGAAAACAAGTTGCCCGACTACCTGGAGGAAATGATTGACGCCACCCAGTATGCCTACGAATATATCAGAGATGCCGAATTTGGAACCGTGCGTACCACCGTCGTGGACGGATACCCGGCGAAATATTTCGACTCCACGACCTACCGAGACCTGGATGTATATTACGAGTACACGCTGGACTTATTCGTGGCGGTATCTAATTACCTCATTATTATTACGCTAAATCAGGACGGAGGCACGCCTTCCGTTTCCCAAGCCGAAAGGGTGGCCGAATACTTCGTTGCCAGGCTGAAACCAGCCGCTGGCGAGGAAGCGACAGAGGAACCCACCCAAGAACCCACAACCCAAGTAGATACGGCCCTGGTTCAGGCAAGGGAGACCCTGATAGGCAAGGTAGACCTGCTGGAGAGTGCCACGCTGACGGCAGTGCTCTTCGATGACAGGAGCTATTTTTATACGGCGGTGGAAAGCAAGATAAGATTCGGCTTCGTGGTGGGACAACTGCTGGAAAAACATAAGGTAGACCTGCGGGACCTGAAAGAGCAGATTGGCTCGGTGCTTTATGAGCAACTGGACTTTGCTTATGACCTGGAAAAAATAGATACTTTGCGGAAATACTGCCGCGATGAGAAGGACTTTCATAATTTTGCCGAAGCGTACCGGGAATATGCGGAGGAAAAGGTCAACGGGGAATTTGCCTTTGATAGGGCGCGCACCAGAATTGCTGACGGCTCCGAGGAACTGAGGGAACGGGTACAGGCGGGGGAGATGGACAATGTTTTGAACATGACGGGCAGCATCGTGGACGAATTAATTACCGCCATGAATACGAGCCGCGTCCATCATTACGAGTCCATGCTTTACAGCCAGGGGGCGGCTAAAGATATCATTGAATGCACCGGGATTATCGATAAATTAGCCGGGTACGCCAAGAAATGGTTTGACGGCAAGCTGGACAAGACACAGATAGCCGCCGAGCTATCTCTGGTATGGGCGCAAAATCAGGTTCGTTACTGGACCACGATGGCCTACCTCTGGGGAGGCACCGATGTGTTAGGCGATAACTGGCTCGAAGAGCTCCGGGAGAAGTACAGCCTGTTTGAGCGTGAAGAGTTCTACTACGGGCCGGTCTACGCCGTCGAGGAGGGAATAGAAGAGCTGGTAGAACAATGGCGATAACGGAGCCGGAGACAAGAGATGCGATGTCCTGAATGTAATGCCGATAACGCCGACAATGCCAAGTTCTGTATCAATTGCGGTGCCAAGCTGACCGCACCTCCCACCAAGTGCCCGCATTGCGGCGAAGATGTCACCCCCGGGATGCGTTTCTGCACCAACTGCGGACAGGCCTTGGGTAAGGAGGCAGGTAAAGAAGCCACCCAAAAAGCCGCTAAGGCCACCAGAGAAGTAAAAAAGGCGGCCCCGCGAGCCAGACCGAGGGCCAGAGCCAAGCGAAAAAGCCGGGGGACGAGATATAAATGGGCCTTTATAGCTCTGGCTGTCGTTGTGGTCATCGCCGCCGTCCTGGTGACACGAAGCCTGCTGACCGGAAAATCGGATTTTAACAGCGCCAGCGAGATTTACGCCATCGATGCGGAATGCCCGGTAGCGATAAGCGGCCTGGAAAAAATGAGCGAGGCGGAGCTCACCGAGCTGCCCGAGGGGGCCGCCGCCGGGAAGATACTGGAGTACGCCAATGATACCGATTACGTCCTGGTATTGGCCTACAGATTCGAAACTACCGAGCTTGCCCGTGATTCCTTCGAGGAAATAGGGCCGGGCACCGAAGTCACCCCGGGGTTCATCGAACTGGAACCCGGTTACTACGGCGCCATCGTCTCCGATTTAGTCTTCCTGGCATCAGGCACGAGAACCACGGTAGCCGATGTCATCAACGGGCTTATCGCCAGTCTCACCGAAACTGGTGCCGGGGGTACTCTGGCCGCCATGGGATCAGCACCACCCGGCTGGGATTGGCACCAAAAGGAAGGCATCTCCATTCTTTACCCTTTAGATTGGGTAGAATATGAAATAGCCGAGGACCAGCAGGAAAGATTGCTCTCTGATTACGGATATGACGACGAGATTGCCCATTACCAGTATTTTCTCCAGTATTACCCCAGCGAAGGCCGTAGCGCGGGCGAACTGGCCGAGGAGCATATCGCGTCGGCGATGTCACGGACAGAAGAGGGCTTTGAATACGTCCTCGTGAATAAAGAGATTGGCGCCACGGAAGCCATCGTTGAAAGTTACAATTTCTTAGAAGACGTCTCTATATGGTACGCCACCTCGAAATATTTCAGCTGCGGTGACCGGATTTATTTATTTGCCATCGTTTGGACTCCGTACGACAGTACCAGGGAAGCGGAGGCGGTCGAAAGAGCCGGTGAATTCTTTGACCTGGTGGCTCCATCAATGTACTGCCAGTAATTACTCACAGCCGCGGCAAGTAAAATTAGCCGCATCGTCGCTACTGCCACTGCCAGTATATACGGCTACCCCGGGATAAGGATAAAGCGGGCGCGTCTTGGTAACTTCACCGCCCTCAATAATAGAGTTATTTATGCAGTGCCCTTTTTAGAGCCCGGTGTATATCTGCCGTGAAACGTTTCGAGAGGTCAGCTTCGGGAACGAGCATATCAAAAGCGTGGCAACCTCCGGGATAGACATGGAGTTCGGTAGGGATGCCGGCGGCAATCAATCTCCGCGCGTACGCAACGTCTTCCTCGGCGAACAGGTCAATATCGCCAACCGTGATATAGGCCGGGGGAAGCCCTTGCAAACTTTCCGCTCTAAAAGCCGCCGCATAGCAGGAAATTTCAGCGCCGCCCGGCTCACCGCCGAGATAGGAACGCCAGCCTGCCAGGTTATTTTCCCGCGTCCAGAAGAGCGTGTCCGGCAGGACATCGCCGGCGGGAGCCACGTTACAATCGTTAATCATGGGATAAATCAGCAATTGAAACATCGTCCTGACCTCCGCCCGGTCGCGCGCCAGGATAGCCAGTCCGGCGGCCAGCCCGCCACCCGCGCTGGCACCCCCGATGGCGATGCGGGAAGGGTCAACTTTAAGGTCACGGGCATGGGCTGCCAGCCATTTAAGGGCGGCGTAACAGTCTTCCAGTGGAGCGGGATAAGGGTGCTCCGGCGCCAGCCGGTATCCCACCGAAACGACCACGCAGTTACCGGCTAAAGAGAATTGTTTAGCGGTAAAATCTTCCTGGTCGATTTCACCCAGTATATAGCCGCCGCCGTGAATCCAGAGCAGGGCCGGGAGCAGTCCCGATTGTTTTTCCGGCCGGTAGATTCTAACGGTGACGTCAGGTTCGCCTTGGGGACCCGGTATAGTTTTATCTTCGGTAATGACACCCGGGATGACCGGCAATTGTGATTTCATGGCCGCCATCATCTGTTCGGAAGCGGCCCGGGCGGCGGGTATATCATCGAAAGACGTCGGCGGCATCTCACTCAGCATCGTCTTGATGGGCCCTTTGAGTCCGGGGTCTAATAGTTCGGTCAAATCACGCACCATATTTGTACTCCTTCTTCCATACTAGACATATTTTGGTTCCACGTGTCAGATGAGCCAGTCCGCCTTCTTAATAAGCTACTCAGCCTGGGTTTTAGTATATTCTTAATTATAGAATAAATAAAGAGATCCCGCCCAACCCCCCTCTCATCTCACAAAACAGCCATTTATCAATAGAGACCTTTATCATTGAATTTTCCCCCGCGGGGCGATAGAGTATACTATTGTAACCGTGAATCCTTGATTAAAGGAGGCGACCATGAACTGGCAGCAAATACTCGCCGACGGCTTCGGGCGGCTACCGGAGTTTCTGGAACGCATCCTCGCCGGCCTCAGTAAAGAGGACATCAGCTGGCGGCCCCACGAGGACTGCAACAGCATTGGCTGGCTGTGCTGGCACCTAACGCGCCAGCAGGACGCCCAGATTGCCGACCTAGCCGGCACGGAGCAGGTCTGGATAAAAGAGGGCTGGCACGCCAAATTCAACCGCCCCGCCGACCCCGGCGACATGGGCTTCGGCCACACGCCGGAGCAGGTGGCGGCCCTGGAAATCCCCGACGCCAAGACCCTGGTGGGCTACCAGCGGGCGGCCCTGGGGCGCACTCTGGAGTACATTAACAGCCTTTCCGAGGCCGACCTCGACCGCGAGCTGGGCGGGCCGTGGCAACCCCCGCCGACGGTGGGCGTACGGCTGGTAAGCGTCCTGGAGGACGCCATTATCCACGCCGGACAGGCCGCCTACATCCGCGGCCTGCGCCAGGGTAAAGGATGGCAGCCGTATTGACGACTAAAAGCGAGCCACGCCAGTGGCGGCCGGGACTCTGCGGCATCTGTCCCGCCGGCTGCTGGGTGGAGATGCTTCTCCGCGACGGTAAGCTGACCGGCATCCGGCCCGATAAGGGCCACTCGCTGGGGACGATTTGCCGCCTCGGCGAGCACGCCCCGCAAATCGTCTACAGCCCCGACCGGCTCAAATACCCCCTGAAACGCACCGGCCCCAAGGGCACCTTTGATTTTAAGCGCATCTCCTGGGACGAGGCCTACGACACCATCGCCGCCAACCTGGAGAAGATTAAAAAGGAATCGGGGGCGGAGGCGGTGGCCATCTATACCGGCCGCGGCGCCCAGGAGCAGTCGCTCTGCGACATGTTCCAGCCCGAAGGCGTCGACGTCTCCTCGGCATCCAACGTCCTCTTCCCCTTCGGCTCGCCCAATACCATGGGCGTCGGGGCGCTCTGCTACGTCTCCCTGCACGTGATTGCCCCGCAGGTCACCCTGGGGCGGGCGGGCATCGACATGTTCGCCGATGTTGATAATGCCGAGACGGTGGTCGTCTGGGGCACCAATCCCGCCACCGACTCGCCGCCGGTGGACATGCTCCGCCTGGAGGACGCCGTGCGGCGGGGGGCTCAGGTCGTCGTCATCGACCCGCGCCGCACCGAGACGGTCACCCGCACCGGCGCGCAGTGGCTTCCCGTCCGCCCCGGCACCGACGGCGCCCTGGCCCTCGCCCTCATCGAGGTGCTCATCGACGAGGAGCTTTACGACGAGGACTTCGCCGACAACTGGTGCCGCGGCTTCGAGGAATTGAAGACCTATACCCAGCACTTCCGCCCCGAGGTGGCCGCGACGATTACCGGCGTCCCCGCCGAGACCATCCGCGAGCTGGCCCGCCGCATCGCCCGCTCCGACGGGGCCTGCCCCCTGATGTACACCGGGCTGGAGTTCTCCAACAGCGGCGTCCCGGCGGCCCGGGCCATCCTGACCCTGTTCGCCCTGGCCGGTCAGCTCGACGTGCCCGGCGGCATCGTCCTCAACCGGCTGGGCGGTACCTTCCCCATCAACCGCGCCGCTAACCAGCCCAACCCCGCCCTGAACCAGGCGGTGGGGCGGGACGACTACCCCCTCTACACGCGCTACCGCGGCGAGTCCCACGCCACCGGGCTGGTGAAATCGGTGCGCGAAGGCTCGCCCTACCGCATCCGCGCTTTGCTCATCCAGGGGGCCTCGCTGCTCACCTCCTGGCCCCAGACCCCCGTCTGGCGCGAGACGCTGGCCAAACTGGACTTTCTGGCCTGCATCGACCGCCAGCTCACCGCCGACATGGCCTACGCCGATATCGTCCTGCCGGCCACGACGATGTTCGAGAACCTGTCCTACATGGTCTACGGGCCCATCTTCCGCCTGCGGGAACGGATTATCGAGCCGCTGGGGGATGCCCGCAACGACTACCTCATTATGACCGGCCTGGCCGAGCGGCTGGGCTACGGGCACCTCTACCCCCCCACCGAGGAGGCCATGATTCGCCAGGCGCTGGAGGGCTCCGGCTATACCCTGGAAGACGTGCGCGCCGCCGGCGGCTGGGTGAAGCTGCCCACCCCGATTATAGAATACAAGAAATGGCAGAAGGGCGGTCTCCGCCCCGACGGCCAGCCCGGCTTCAACACGCCCAGCGGCAAGTTTGAGATAACCTCTAACTTATTGGAAGAGTACGGCCACGAGCCGCTCCCCAAGTACATCGAGCCGGTCGAGGGCCCGCTGGGCAGCCCCGCCCTGGCCGGGGACTTCCCCCTGGCCTTCACCTCCGGGGCGCGCACCCGGAACGCCTTCTGCTCGCAGCACCACAACGTCCCCGGGCTGGTGAAGGACTACCCCGAGCCGACGGCGGATATCCACACGCAGGACGCGGCAGAGAGAAACATCCAGAGCGGCGATTTGGTCAAAGTAACCACGCCGCGTGGCGGCGTCACCTTCCGGGCACGGGTCAGCGACGACATCATGCCGGGGGTCATCGAGTGCGCCTTCGGGGGCGGCACGCCGGTGGGGCCCCAAGCCTGGCGGGACTGGAACGTCAACGACCTGACCGATATGGGCAACCTGGAAGCGATATCCGGCTTCCCCGTCTACAAGGCGCTGCTGGCCGAGGTCGCCCTGGAGAAAGCCGGCGACGGGCGCAAGAGCGGCCAGAAAAAGAAAATGGCCACCGCCCCGAAAGCGGCGCCCCCACCCCGTCGCGCCAAAGTAGCACGGCAGGTCTACCTGGACAACAACGCCACCACGCCGGTCTCCGCCGCCGTGCGCGAGGCGATGCTACCCTACCTGGGGACAGCCCACGGCAACCCCTCCAGTATCCACGCCACCGGCCGGGACGCCCGCGACGCCGTCGAGAAGGCGCGCCGTCAGGTGGCCTCCCTGCTCAACGCCTCGCCGCGGCGCATCATCTTCACCGGCAGCGGCTCCGAGGCCGATAACCTGGCCATCAAGGGCGTGGCCCTGGCTCGGCGCGAGCGGGGCAACCACATCATCACCACCACCGTCGAGCACCCCGCCGTGCTCAACACCGCCCGCTTTATGGAGCGAATGGGTTTTCGCGTCACTTACCTCGACGTGGACGCCGACGGCTGGCTGGCGCCGGACAAGCTGCGGAAAGCTATTACTGATGATACTGTCCTCGTCTCCATCATGCTGGCCAATAACGAGGTGGGCACCATCCTGCCCGTTGCGGATCTGGCCGCCATCGCCCGCGAGAGGGACATCCCCTTCCATACCGACGCCGTCCAGGGCATCGGCAAGATACGGGTGGACGTGGCCGAGCTGGGCGTCGACCTGCTCAGCATCTCCGGCCACAAGTTCCACGCCCCCAAGGGCGTCGGCGCCCTCTACGTGGCCAAGGGTCTGGCGCTGGAGCCTCTCATCCACGGCGGCAGCCAGGAGAGCGGCCTGCGGGCCGGCACGGAGAACGTCCCCGCCATCGTCGGGCTGGGGCAGGCCGCCGAAATAGCCGCCACCGCCCCCGAAGACGCGCCGCGGATAATGGCCCTCCGCGACCGGCTGGAGGCGGGCATCAGGAAGCTGGTACCGGACGCGCGTCTCAACGGCCACCCCACCGAGCGCCTGCCCAACACCCTCAACCTGACCTTGCCGGGGCTGCGCGGCGAGTCCATCGTCATCGCCATGGACCGCCACGGCATCGCCCTGTCTTCGGGCTCGGCCTGCAAGTCGGGCTCGCCGGAGCCGACTCACGTCCTGCTGGCCATGGGGCGGACGGAGGAGGAGGCCCACTGCTCGGTGCGCTTCTCCCTCTCCGCCGCGACGACTGAGGCGGACATCAAGGCGACGCTGGCCGCCCTGGCCAAGGTGCTGGAAGAAAAGAACACGGTGCGGCTGATTCCCTGCAAGTAGGCGGGAGAGGCAACTAACCCCGGCGACTATTTACCGGTATTCACCAGGTACTGCACGCTGAACCACTGCCGCGCGTCCGTCCAGACCTTTTCCACCCGGAAACCGGCCTCCCCGGCCAGCGCGGCGAACCCGTCCAGGCTGAACTTGTAGGAGCTCTCCGTCCAGATGCTCTCGCCCTGCGCCAGGGATACGCTTTCATCACCGATGTGGGCCGTCTGCTCCCGGAGGCTGACCAGGTGCATCTCCATCCGGCCCGCAACCGGATTGTAGAAGGCGTAGTGCCGGAAGGCCTCCAGGTCGAAGTCCCCGCCCAGCTCCCGGTTGATACGCGCCAGCAGGTTCAGGTTGAAGGCCGCCGTGACGCCCTCCCGGTCGTTGTAGGCGCGGTGAAGCACCGCCGGGTCTTTTTTCAGGTCGACGCCGATGAGCAGGACGCCGCCCGGCCCGCAGGTGGCGGCAATCTGCCGCAGGAAATCGCGGGCCGCCTCCGGCCCGAAGTTGCCGATGGTGGAGCCGGGGTAGTAGACGGCGGTGCGCTCGCCGGGCCGCTGCGGGGCCGGCAACTCAAATTCGCCGGTATAGTCGGCGCAGACGGGCAATATCTTCAGTTCCTGGTAGTGTGAGTCCAGCTCCTGCGAGACCCGCCGCAGTTGCTCCATGGAAATATCAATCGGCACGTAGGTGGCGACGTCCGGCAGGCTATCGAGGAGGATGCGCGTCTTGGCGCAGTTGCCGCAGCCGTACTCGATAAGGCGGATGTTCGGCCCCATCAGCGCCACAATCTCCCCGATGTGGGCCTTCATAATGGCTATCTCGGTACGCGGCGGATAGTATTCCTCCAGGGCGCAGATGCGCTCGTAGAGCTCGGCGCCGCGCGCGTCGTAGAGATACTTGGTGGGCAGCTCCTTGGGCGTCTTACGCAGCCCGCTCAAGACCTCAGCGCGAAACTGCTCGCGCTCCGGGTGAAAGTCGCGTACCCGGGACTCACCGGTATCCATTTAGCGTCTATTATACAACAGGTGGGCGTTCCATTTTAAGGCCGCGCCCTTCCTGCCGAAGGCGGGCCCCAAGTTCACAGCACCCCCTTAAACCCCCGGATACTTGGCTAACCTAACAGAATACGACTCTGGAATACTGTTTCTTCAAATTCTGTAAATCTAGTTGTATCGTTAGGCTAGGCCATCTTATAGAGGAGGAAAACTGGCCTCAGTTATAGAAAATAAGTACATGCCGTTTTTCTAGAAAACGGTAACTCCAAAAAGGAGGACATCGCTTATGAACAGCTACGGAAGTTATACCGGGCCGCACCGCCAAAGCCGGCGGGGCCGCTTGGGCAAAGCTATTCCCGTATGGCTGCTGGTAGTAACCTGCGTGGCCATCGGCGCCGGTGCGGCAGCGGGTACGGTGCTCGCCGGCCAGGTCACCGGCCAGGTACCCATCGCCGTCAGCCAGGCGATACTGGTGGACGGGCTGGGCTTCGGCGTAGACGATGTGACCTTCGCCTGCGGCAATCCCACCAACCGCGCCAATGTGGCCTTGGCCGACGACGATACCGGCTTCCAGGTGGCCACCGAGATAGCCACGGGAGATAAATTTATCATCTCCATGCCGGTGAGAAACGCCTCCAACAACCCCATGGTCGGGCTGATAACGCTTGACCCCTCCACCCCGGCCGGGCTACTGTTCACCGTCAGCGAGCGCTCGCTGCTGGCCCTCACCCACGTCACCGCCCCTCCCGAGGACGCGGCGGCGCGCGGCGCCCCCCTGGGCGTGGGTCAGCACACCTATAACACGCGCTACTGGCCGCTGGCCGACGCCAACGGCGACGGCATCGTTGACCCCAGCGACATTGTCGCGGCGGTTACTCCCGGCGGCGCCACCATCACCATCGACGCGGTCAACGCCCTCATGGGCACCATAACCTACACCATCGCCGGGGTGAACGCCACCTCGTTTACCATCGATTACTGGTACGGCTCGGAGATAACCATGGTCTGCCAGGTGGGCCCCAACCAGTGGAAGTTTGAGGCCTCCGGCAGCGTGGGCACCAATAAGAGCGGCGACATCGAAATAATCGTGGCCGACCCCGACGACCTGCCGCCGGGCTACTACCGCATCACCGGCACGGTGGAGCAGATTAGGTTTTAGGGGAGGTAAACGAAGATGAGGATTAATAACATGAAAAACAAGATATTCAGTCTCGCCATCATTCTGATGCTGGTGCTGGGCCTCAACGTCATCACGGCGGCACCGGCGGCAGCCGCGACGACCATCAACGTCCCCGGCGATTACGCCACCATTCAGGCAGCCGTCAATGCCGCCAGCCCCGGCGATACCATTGTCGTGGCGGCGGGGACGTACGACGAGATGGTTGTCCTGGACAAGGACGGCCTGACTCTGCAGGGCGCTAACGCCGGGATTCACCCGGTGGTGGGCGTCCATCCCACCGAGACGGCCGGCGCCCGCGGCCCGGAGACCATCCTCTCGCACAACGGCCTTTACGCCATCAAGCCCCAGGCCGATAACCTTACCGTGGACGGCTTCAAGTTCACTGGCGGTAATGGCCGCCTCATCGATACCTACGAGGACGCCGACAACTTCCATCTGACCAACTGCATTTTCGATAGTCCCACCCAGGCGGTCACTAAGGGCGTCGTCCAGTTCGGCGGCGGCAGCCACACCGGCATGCTTATCGACTTCAATCTCTTCCAGGATCAGGGCGACCATACCCTGTACTTCGGTGGCGGCCCCTACGACGGCCTGACCCTGGCCGCCAACAAGTTCAACGGCTACGGCGACGGCGTCTTCTGGGCGGGCGACCCGCTCGTCGACGGCGTGGTCGAGTATAACGAGTTCGACGGCACCATCGGCGGCGTCCCCGGCGAGGGCGGCGTTGGCCTCAACATCGGCGCGGGCGGCAACATCGCCATCCGCAACAACTGGTTCCACGATATGTACTACACCGGCTTCCAGGTGGGTATCATCGGCGGCTCGGTAACGGGCAACACCTTCGAGAATACCTACGCTGTTTTCTCCGGCGGCTGGTACCCCTCGGACGCCTTCCAGCTCTGGGGCGGCGAGTATGGTACAAATGTATCCAGCAACGTCACCATCATGAGTAACACCATCCGCTTCAACCAGCTGTCCACCGTCGACGCCGACGAGAACGGCATCCGGCTGCGGACGGGCTGCGATGCCGCTACCATCTACGTCAACATCAACGAATTTGTCAACGGCGGTGCCAGCCCCACGGCCTTCGCCATCCGCAACCAGGGCACCGGCACCCTCGACGCCACCCTGAACGCGTGGGGCACCACCGACGGGCCCACCATCGCGGCCATGCTCGACGGCGATATTGACTACATCCCCTTCGTCGGCGACCCGGGCGCGATTGACTCCAAAGACCTCGGCCCCGGCGAGGGCGGCACCCTCAACGTCGACGGCACCAGTGTTGACGTGCAGATGAACGGCGGCCAGAGCGGCAGCTTCGGCGTGGTCGAGCTGCCCGGCACGCCCGGCACCGGTTACACCGGCATGGGCGGCGGCCAGGGCCTCGGCAAGACCATCGTCATCAACACTACCGCTGCCGACGGCACCTACGTCGCCGTCATCCAGATGTACTACGGCGACGTTGACCTCACCGCCCCCGACCCGGATATCATCGAGGCCGACCTGCGGCTCTACTACGAGGACGGCGGCGTCTGGAAGCTGGCCGTGGACGGCAACACCATCGGCACGCCCCAGTGGCTGGGCGACAGCCCGGTCCCGGCGGCCATTCCCGCCAACCTGGGCCAGCACGGCATTGATACCGCCAATAAAATCCTCTGGGCCGTGGTTGACCACAACACCGACTACAGCGGCGGCGTCGGCCCGCTGGTGGCCTGGGTGGACGACGACTGGAACGGTCAGGCCGACGTTAACACCTTCAACCCCGGCCTCACCTGGCACGTGGACGCCTTCAAGTACATCCAGGACGCCATCGATAGCTGCGCCTCCGGCGCGACGATACACGTCCGCGGCGGTAACTATACCGAGAACCCGGTCGTCAATAAGGCCAACCTGACCATCACCTCGGCGGACGGCCCCGCCGGTATCATTCAGCCGGCCGGCGCCGGCCCGGGCATCAGTGTCCAGACCGGCGGCGACGGCCTTACCCTGGATGGTTTTACCATCCTCAGCGGCGCGGGGACGACCTTCCTCGTCGAGCTGACCCACCACACCACCGGCGTGACCATTACCGGCAACACCATTGATACCACCGGTAATGCCTCGCAGGGCATCTCGGTGGGCGCCGCCGGGGCTACCGGCCTGAGCATCACCGACAACACCTTTACCGGCGACACCGGCGACGGCCTCGTCTGGGGGCCCAACGTGGCGGACGTTAGCGTGACCGGCAACACCTTCACCGGCGCCGGTCTGGTCAGCTACGGCGTGCAGTTCTCCGGCGTCACCGGCACGTCGGCTATCAGCGACAACACCTTCACCGATATTGTCGGCTCCGGCGCCATTGTCATCAGCAACGGCAAGGGGACCTCGGGCCTGGCCATCACCGGCAACGAAATCACCGGCTGCGCCAACGGCATCCGCTTCGCCGAGTACGCCCCTTACGCTCCCGCCGGCGACATGCTCTCGCTAACTATCACCGATAATACCCTGACGGGCAACGGCGTGGCCATCCGCGTCGGCGACGGCGCGCACGTCCTGGCCAGCCTCTTCCTCATCGAATACAACTACATCAGCGGCTCGACCACCTACGGCCTGCAGAACGAGCACGCCACCGAGATTGTTAACGCCATGAAGAACTGGTGGGGCTCCAACACCGGCCCGACGCACGCGTCCAACCCGCTGGGCCTGGGCGACGCTATCACCGATAAGGTCATCTACCAGCCCTGGCTGGACAACGCCCAGCAGCCGGACGATTCGGTCGACGGCTACATCGACGCCATCGCCGATGCCAGTACCGAGGTGTTCATCCGTAACGCCGGCGCCGGGTACGTCGTCAGCGCCGGGCGCTGGTCGCACAACCCCGACAGCGCCTACCCCAGCTTCATGGTGGTCGGCGGTTACTTCATCGATGTCGTTGTTGAGGACCATACCGGCTTCGACGCCGCTACCGAGATAGAGATACGCTTCCACTACGACGATGCCGACGTTGACGCCGGGCTTATCGAACAGACCTTCCGCATGAAGTGGTGGGACGAATTCGGCACCACCTGGCGAGACTGCTCCGATACCGGCGTGAACACCGCCGAGAACTATGTCTGGGTGAAGGTACGTGCCACCGGCACCTCGCCGACCTTGGCCGATTTGTACGGCACGCCGTTCGCGGCCAGCGGACAGCGGGTAGTTATCCCCGGGCTTACCTCCTGGGGCATCCTGGCCCTGGCGGTGCTCTTCCTGGCCGCCGTCGTCTGGACGGTACGCCGCCGGAGAGCCGCCGTCAGTTGCCGGGACTAGCCCGGCGAGTTTAGACCAATAGCAGGGAGGAGGCCCTGGCCTGAGCGTCAGGGCCCTCCTCGTTGCTATTGATAAGGAGATTAGATGCAGGCAAACGCCGCCCGAAAAACGATGACGTGGCTGCGACGGCACAAGGTGCCCCTCAAGAGCGGGGCCATCTTCGTGGCCGGCATTTTGCTTGCGGCGCTGGTGTACTCGCAGCTGGTGACGACGGGCCTCTTCGCCCGGGACGCCGCCTTCACCGCGCAGACCACCGGCTTCTTCCTGAACCTGCTGGGCGAGTCCGTCCGGGTTACCGGGCTGACCATCGCCGCGACGGGTTTCAGCGTGGACGTGGGCACCGGCTGCACCGCCACCATCCCCATCATGCTCTTTACCTGCGCCGTGATAGCCTACCCCGGCCGGTGGCAGCACAAGCTCCTGGGGATTCTCATCGGCGGCGCCTGCCTCTACGCCCTCAACCTGGTGCGCACCGTCAGCCTCTTTCTCATCGGCACCCACTTCCACGGCTTCTTCGATACGGCCCACCTGCTGCTGTGGCAGCCCTTAATCATCCTGGCGGCGGTTATCCTCTGGCTATTCTGGGTAAGGAGAACGAACCGTGTTCCGATCGCATAGCCTCACCGGTTTCGCCATCAAGGCGGTAGTCGCCGTCATCGGGCTGGCGCTGGTCTGGTCTTTTATCGCGCCCTATTATAACCGCCTGCTCGTGGCCGCCAGCAACGGCCTGAGTCTCGCCCCCTTCCATCTCACCAGCGAAGGCGGCGACATTTATTTCTTGTCTGCCGGCGGGCAGCCCGTCACGGGTATCCACGGGGCCGCCCTCAACTTCGGCCTCATCCTGCTCTTGGCCCTCCTCATCGCCACGCCGGGTCTCAAGATTATCCGCCGCCTGCGCTACACCGGCATCGGGCTTCTGGTCATCTTCGCCGTGCAGCTGGCCACCCTGGCCGCCCTGGGTGGGCTGGTAGCGGCGGGAGCGGGCGCCTCGGGCGACTCCCTGCTCAGCGTGCCGGTCGTCCTCCTCTGCACCATCGGCTTCAACCTCTTCCCGGCCCTTATCTGGCTGGGGCTGTGCCGGCGGCAGGCCCGCCGCCCCGAGCCCACCGGACAGGTTCCCGCTGCGGCACCCTCCGAGCGCTCCTGAAGGCCGGGCAGCCTGCCTTACCCCAACGCCCGTTTGACAAGGTCCGCGTTTTTCTATAGGCTGATTTATATACACGTAGAGTGACCTATGGCGAAAGTGCAAGGGACAAGGGCCAAAGCCAAGGCCGGAGGTGAAGGGCAGCGCTCCGAGGTTCTGGTACTGAGCCGCATCTCGGCGGCGCTGAGCGGCCTGGGGGAACTGGACGCCATCCTCGGCGTGGGGCTGGACAGCACCCTGGACATCATGAACGGCACCATCGGGGAAATCCTCCTCATTGACGAGGACACCCAGGAGCTTTCCCACATCGTCCACCGCGGCCTGAGCCGCGAGTTCATCGAAGGCGCGCCCATCAGCCTGGGGGAGGGGATTACCGGCAGCGTCGCCCAGAGCGGCAAGGCCATGCTCCTCGAGGACATCTCCTCCGACCCGCGCGCCGCCCACCGCGAGATGATTATGGCCGAGGGGCTCAGGGCCTTCGTCTGCGTACCCCTGCGCGCCCGCGATAAGGTGCTGGGCGTCCTCAACGTGGCCAGCCGCCTGCCCCGCAAGTTCACCACCAATGATATGCACCTGCTCTACGCCATCGGCGACCAGCTTGGTCTCGCCATCGAGCACGCCCGCCTCTACGACCGCCTGCGCCGCGCCCGTGAGAGGCTGCGGCGGCTGGCCCGCCAGAACCTGGTGGCCGAGGAGGACGAGCGCCGCCGCATCGCCCGCGAGCTGCACGATGAGACCAGCCAGTCGCTCTCGGGGATTGCCCTGCAGCTGCAAGCGCTGATTGAGGTGTCCGGCATCTCCGACCGGCTGGACGACGAGTTCGTGGCCGGGCTGAAGAAGGTACAGGCACTGACGGTGCAGGTGCATAACGAGGTGAGCCGGCTCATCTCCAACCTCCACCCCGCCCTGCTGGATACGCTGGGGCTGGTGCCGGCGGTGCGTCAGCACGCCGAGACACAGCTCAAACCGCTGGAAATCAACGTGTCGCTGGAAATCAAGGGCAAAGAGATGCGCTTCCCCCCCGATGTCGAGGCCGCCCTCTTCCGCTTCATCCAGGGTGCCGTCGGCAACATCACCCAGCACTCCCGGGCCAAAAACGCCACCATCGTGCTGGAATACCACCTCGACGAGTTCATCCTCACCGTCAGCGACGACGGGCAGGGCTTCGACGTCTCCGAGATTACCGACGTGGAGGAAAGCGGGCGCGGGCGCGGCCTGTTCAGCATGCGGGAGAGAATCGGCTTTCTCGGCGGCACCAGCGGCATCGAGTCGGAAATCGGCCGGGGGACGACCGTCTGGGCCCGGCTTCCGGTAGGTCAGGAAATAGACTATGCAAAAGATAAAAGTCCTGGTGGTTGACGACCACACCATCGTGCGGGACGGCATCTCCGCCCTGCTCTCCCTGGCGGGGGATATCGACGTGGTGGGCGAGGCCACCAACGGCAGCGAGGCTGTCAAGATGGTCGAGAAGCTCAAACCGGACGTGGTGCTCATGGATATCGCCATGCCCCTCATGGGTGGCCTGGAGGCCACCCGCCGCATCAGCAAGGAGTTCCCCGCCACCAAGGTGCTGGTGCTCACCCAGTACGACGATAAAGAGTATTTCTTCCCCGTGCTCGAATCGGGGGCGTCCGGCTTCATCAGCAAGGCGGCCGCCTCCTCGGAGCTGGCCACCGGGATACGCTCGGTGTACCGGGGGGACTCTTACCTCTCGCCCTCGGTCGCCAAGCTCCTGGTGGACAACTACCGCCACATCGCCAGCGAGCGGGTCACCAGCGACCCCTACAGCCGGCTGACCGAGCGGGAGCGGGAGATACTCAAGCTCCTGGCGGAGGGCTTCAGCGCCGTGGAAATTGCCGAGATGCTGGTGATTACCCCCAAGACGGTAGAGGGGCACAAGACCAACCTCATGGCCAAGCTGGGGATTCACAACCGCATCGAGCTGGTGAAGTACGCCCTGCGCAAGGGCATCATCAGCATCTAGTTTAGAGAGAGACTGACTCCCCACAGCCCCTCAGCCCCGTTCTGAGTTATCTATTCCCACCCTGCCGCCCTCATCATCAGCGGCTTAGCCCGTAGATGCCACCCCTTGACCCCCCGATGAAAAAGTATGCTCACGTTCCGCCAGGGGTGGGGGGGAACTACCGGACAGGCCGTAAATGCCCCAGGGCGGTTTACCTGCCGAAGTTTCAGCGTAGGCAGGGCCGGGTGGGGAAGAAAATCACCGCGGGGCGGGGTGGCGGGGGGAAATCACGGCGGGGCGGCGGGGAAACAGCGCACCGGGGCAGGATTAAAGGCGATTCGGGGGTTTTCCCAAGCTAGCATCAGGGTAAACACCCCGTTTCCTCCCCTCCCAAGGACCCCTTATTATAAAAATATAAGCGCTACTAGCGAGAGGAGGTGCGCCATGGGAAAAAGCTCCAAAGTACTCATTGTCGATGACGAGCCTGAGTTCGTGGTGGCTCTCAAGGAGACCCTGGAGAAAGAAAAGTACGCCGTGTTCTCCGCCACCGACCGCGAGGAGGCCGAAAAAGCAGTGCGCGCCCACGAGCCGGACATGATTGTGCTGGGCATCATCATGCCCCGCGGCGATGCCTTCCTCTTCCACAAGTGGCTCAAGCAGACCCTGGGGTTCTCCAACCTGCCCATCATGGTCATCAACGCCCCGCCGGAGAAACAGCTGCTCAAGGGCTGGAAGATGTACGAGGGCATGCAGTGCGACGCCGAGGACTTTCTGGCCAAGCCGGTGAAGCCTTCGGCCCTGGTGCCCCGCATCCAGAAGCTCCTCGACCGGGCCACCAAGAAGATACGGGTGCTCATCGTGGACGACCACGCCGTCGTCCGGGACGGCATCCGCTCGGTGCTGACCCTGCAGCGGGACATGCAGGTCGTCGGCGAGGCAGTCAACGGCCAGGAGGCCATCGACAAGACCCTGGAGCTTATCCCGGACGTGGTTATCATGGACATCGTCATGCCGGTGATGAACGGGCTGGACGCCGCCCGGACTATCTGCCAGCAATGTAAATCGGCCAAGGTGCTGGTGCTCACCCAGTACGACGACGAGGAAAACGTGCTGGCCAGCCGGCAGGTGGGGGCGGTGGGGTTCATCCCCAAGGCCGCCGCCAGCTCGCGGCTGCTCACCGGCATACGCTCGGTAGCCCGGGGCGACCAGTCCTGGATAGAATCGCTCAGCGGCCAGGCCGACCGGGCGGGAGAGGAGCCCGCCTGAGTGGAGGCCGTCACCATCACCCTGAACGGCACGGCCGTCTCCGGCTATACCGGCACCACCATTCTGGAGCTGGCCCGGGAGTCGGGCGTCTACATCCCCACCCTCTGCGACGACCCCAACCTGGCCCCCACCGGCGCCTGCCGCCTCTGCCTGGTGGAGGACGAGCGTAACGGCGCCCTGCACGCCGCCTGCGTCACCCCCATCGCCTCCGGCATGACCATCAATACCAAGTCGCCGCGCGTGGTGTCCCACCGCCGCCAGATTCTCAAACTGATGCTGGCCAGCCACCCGGATGTCTGCCTCATCTGCGATAAGGGTAACTGCTGCCAGCTGCATAAGCTGGGCGCGGAGATGGGCGTCGGCTTCATCGAGTTCCAGCGCATCCCCACCTCGGACGTCATCGAGGAGGTCAACCCCTTCATCGAGCGCGACCTCTCCAAGTGCATCCTCTGCGGCAAGTGCATCCGGGCCGACCAGGAGATGGTCGTCGAGGGGGCTATCGATTATATGAACCGCGGCCCCCAGGCCAAGGTGGCTACCCTTAACGACACGCCGCTGGAGAAATCGGAGTGCACCTTCTGCGGGACGTGCGTGGCCATCTGCCCCACCGGCGCCATCATGGACAAGAACCGCCCCTACAGCGGCACGCCCGCCACCGAGGTCACCACCGTCTGTCCCTACTGCGGCTGCGGCTGCGAGCTGAACCTGGGCATCGAGGGCGGCCGGGTGGTACGGGCCAGGCCGTCCGCCACGGGCAAGGTCAACCGGGGCACGGCCTGCGTCCGCGGCAGTTACGGGCTGGACTTCGTCCACAGCCCGGAGCGGCTGCGCGCCCCGCTAATTAAGGTAAACGGCGATTTTGAAGAGACGACCTGGGAGGATGCCCTGGCGCGGGTGGCCACCGCCTTCCGGGATATTAAGGAAAAGCACGGCGCCGACGCCCTGGCCTGCTTCGGCGCGGCACGGAGCACCAACGAGGAAAATTATCTCCTACAGCGGCTGGCGCGGGGCGTCCTGGGGACGAACAATATTGATAACGGCAGCCGCCTCTACAGCGCCGCCAGCCGCACCGGCCTGGGGGCCTCCATCGGCTACGCCGGCAGCACCGGCTCGCTGGAGGGCCTGGAGCGAGCGCGGGTCATCCTGGTCATCGGCGCCGACCCGGAGATATCCTCGCCGGCGGTGGCCTACGCCATCAAGCGGGCCGCCCGCTTCAAAGGGGCGCAGCTCGTCGTTATCGACCCGCGCCACACCGCGCTGGCCCCCTTCGCCCGCCTCTGGCTGCGGCCCCGGGTGGGGACGGATATCGCCCTGCTCAACGGGCTGGCCAGGGTCATCATCGACGCCAAGAAATTTGACATTGAGTTCGTCACCCGGATGACGGACAATTTTACCGAGTGGACCAAGAGCCTGGAAGAATTCACCCCCGCCCGCGTCGAGGCGCTGACCGGCGTCCCCCGCAAGGATATGCAGCTGGCCGCCCGCCTCTTCGGCGAGGCGGAAGAGGCCGCCATCGTCTACGGGAACGGTATTACCCAGCCCGCCGGGGGCACCGGCGCCGTTATCGCCATCGCCAACCTGGCCATGCTCACCGGCAATACCGGCCGCCGCGGCGGCATCTTTGCCCTGTCGCGCGACGCCAACGCCAGCGGGGCCTGCGACATGGGCGCCCTGCCCAGATTCCTGCCCGGCTACGAGAGCGTTGAGGAAGCCCGCAGCCGGAAAAAATTTGAGGCACGCTGGGGCAGCCCGCTGCCCACCACTAAGGGCCTGTCCGCCCCGGAGATGCTGACGACGGCCCAAGAGGGCAAGGTCAGGGGGATGTTCATCATGGGCGAGAACCCCGTAGCCAGCTTCCCCCAGCCCGACCAGGTAAAAGAGGCGCTGAACGCCCTCGACTTTCTGGTGGTGGCCGATATCTTCCCCACCGAGACGGCCCGGCTGGCCGACGTCATCCTGCCCGCCGCCAGTTTCGCCGAGAAAGACGGCACCTTAACCAACTTTGAAGGACGGGTGCAGCGGCTGCATAAGGCCATCGAGCCTCAAGACCAGAGCCTGCCCGACGGCGAGATTATCCTGCGGCTGGCGGCGGCGCTGGGCTCCCCCATGCCTTACGCCTCCCCCGTGGCGGTGATGGAGGAAATCGAGGAGGCGGTGCCATTCTACGGCCAGCCCCCGGACAGCGAGACCGAGGCCAACGGCGCCGAGACGGACGCCAGCCCGCCGGGGACACGTCGCCTCTACAAGGGCCTCTTCCCCAGCGGTTTCGGGCGTTTCTCGCCGGTGGCCTATAATCCGCCGGACGGGGACGCGAAATATCCCTTCACCCTGCTGACCGGCTCCACCCGCTTCCAGTTCGGCAGTGGGGCGCGCAGTTCGCGCTCGGCCCGCCTCAGCCAGTTCTGCCCCGGCGCCCGCCTGGAAATCAACCCCGCCGACGCTAAAAAACTCGGTATCGGCGACGGCGATAGCGTCAAGATTACCTCGTCCCACGGGGAGCTTACGGCCCCGGCGCGGTTCAGCGACGCGCTGGCGCCCGGCCAGCTCTTCATGCCCATTTCTTTCCCGGAAAGCCCCGTTTACCAGCTCTTCGCCGCCACCCTCGACCCGCAGACCCGCGCCCCGGCGCTCAAGTCGTGCGCCGTGAGGCTGGAAAGGATACCCGCTCATGCCCGCAAAGCAAAAGGCGCCTGAGGTCAATCTAAAACAGATAGAGAAGATGGCCGCCGCCCACCGCGGCCAGCGCTGGCCGCTGATACCCCTCCTCCAGGAGGTGCAGGAGAAGTACGGCTACATCCCCCCGGAGGCCGTCCCCGTCATCGCCGAGACCTTAGGGGTCTTCCCCAGCCAGGTGCAAGGGGTGGTCACCTTCTATTCCCAGCTCTACTCCGCCCCGCGCGGCAAGAACATCGTGCGGGTCTGCCGGGGCACCGCCTGCCACGTGCGCGGCGGCAAGTCGATATTGAAACTGGTCAAGCAGCACCTCGACCTGGAGGAAGGCGAGACGACCGAGGACATGGAGTACACCCTGGAGACGGTGGCCTGCATCGGCGTCTGCGCCCTGGCCCCCAACCTGGCGGTGAACAACCAGATTTACGGCAACATGAATCCCAAGAAAGTCGCGGCCATTTTCGGCCACCGCGGGGGTCATTAATATGACGGTAAGCAAGACGAAAAGCGCCACGACCCGGCGGAAGAAGCCCAGCGCCAGCGGCCTCCGCGAAGTCCTCGTCTGCTGCGGCTCGGGCTGCCCCGGCTCGGAGCAGGTGCGCCAGCGCCTGGAAGCCGAGATAGCCAAGCAGCATCTTGATATTGGCGTCAAGGCCACCGGCTGTCACGGCTTCTGCCAGCGCGGCCCCACCGTCCTCGTCGAGCCGGAGGACATCCTCTACTGCCAGGTGACCGAGGACGATGTCCCCGAGATTGTCCAGAGCCACCTGCAGCAAAACAAGCCGGTGGAGCGGCTGCTCTATACCGACCCCGTCACCGGCCAGGCCATCCCCCGCTACGCCGACATCAAGTTCTACCAGTCGCAGGAGCGCATCATCCTGCGCAACTGCGGCCATATCGACCCGGAGAAGCTGGACGATTACCTGGCCCGCGGCGGCTACCAGTCGCTCAAGAAGGCCATCTTCAAAATGACGCCGGAAGCCGTCATCGCCGAGGTCAAAACTTCCGGCCTGCGCGGACGGGGCGGGGCGGGCTTCCCCACCGGCGTCAAGTGGGAGACCGCCCGCAACAACCCGGGCACCCAGAAATACGCCATCTGCAACGCCGACGAGGGCGACCCCGGCGCCTTCATGGACAGGTCAATTTTAGAGGCCGACCCCCACGCCGTGCTGGAGGGGCTGGCCATCGCCGCCTATGCCATCGGCGCCAGCGAGGGCTATATCTACGTCCGCGCCGAGTACCCCCTGGCGGTGAAGCACATGAGCACCGCCCTGGCCCACGCCGAGGCGGCCGGCTACCTGGGGAAAAATATCCTGGGCTCCGATTTCACTTTTAATTTGCACATCATGGAGGGCGCCGGGGCCTTCGTCTGCGGCGAGGAGACGGCCCTCATCGCCTCGATAGAAAGCAAGCGGGGCATGCCGCGACCGCGCCCCCCCTTCCCGCCGCAGTCCGGCCTCGACGGCCAGCCCACGATTATCAACAACGTCAAGACGCTGGCCACCATCCCCGTTATTTTAGAGAAAGGGGGAGCCTGGTACGCCGGCATCGGCACCGAGAAAAGCCGGGGCACCACCGTCTTCGCCCTCACCGGCAAGATTGCCAACAGCGGCCTGGTGGAGGTGCCCATGGGCACGCCGCTCTCCCGCATCATCTACGATATCGGCGGCGGCATCCCGCGCGGGCGGCAGCTCAAGGCGGTGCAGACCGGCGGCCCCTCCGGGGGCTGCATCCCGGCCCGCTTCATCGATACCCCCATCGGCTACGAGGAGCTGGCGGCCCTGGGCTCTATCGTCGGCTCCGGCGGCATGGTCGTCATGGACGAGGCCACCTGCATGGTGGAGGTGGCCCGCTTCTTCCTCAGCTTCACCCAGAGCGAGTCCTGCGGCAAGTGCTCGCCGTGCCGGCTGGGCACGCGGCAGATGCTGGAGATACTGACGAGAATCACCGAGGGCCGCGGGCGCGACGAGGACATCGACACCCTCCTCGCCATCGCCGCCACGGTCAAGGACTGCTCGCTGTGCAGCCTGGGCAAGACGGCCCCCAATCCGGTCATCTCAACGCTAAAGTACTTCCGCGACGAGTACGAGGCCCACATCCGCGAAAAGAAGTGCCCGGCGGCCGTCTGCGAGGCCCTGATGATATCGCCCTGCCAGCACACCTGCCCGGCGGGCATCAACGTCCCCAAGTACGTCGCCCATATCGCCGAGGGCGAGTACGCTCAGGCCATCGCCACGGTGCGCGAGCGCAACCCCTTCGCCGCCGTCTGCGGGCGCATCTGCCACCACCCTTGCGAATGGCGCTGCCGCCGCGGCGAGCTGGACGACCCGGTGTCCATCCGCACGCTGAAGCGCTTTGCCGCCGACTGGTACGCCGAGCACGGCGCCGAGGTCGCCCCCATCGAGCCCTTCCCGCGCACCAAGAAGGAGAAGGTAGCCGTGGTCGGGGCCGGGCCCACCGGTCTGGCCTGCGCCTATTTCCTGGCGCAGGCGGGCTACGGCGTGACGGTATATGAGGCCCTGCCCGTGGGCGGGGGCATGCTCTCGGTGGCCATACCGGAGTTCCGCCTGCCGCGGGCGGCCATTGAGCAGGACATCGATTACATCGTCAAACGGGGGGTGGAGATCAAGTACAACACCCCCATCAACACCAATTTCACCGTGGAAGACCTCAAGGAGCAGGGCTACGCCGCCGTCTTCATCGGGGCCGGCGCCCAGCGCAGCCAGCGCCTGGGGATACCGGGGGAGGTGGAAGACATCGCCGGGCTCTATTACGGCCTGCGCTTCCTGCGCGACGTCCGACTGGGGCGGGAGGTCAAGGTGGGCAAGAAAGTAGCCGTCATCGGCGGCGGCAACGTGGCCCTGGACGCCGCCCGCACCGCCCTGCGCCTGGGCGCCAAGGAGGCCGTCATCTGCTACCGCCGCTCCCGCGACGAGATGCCCGTCTCCGACGTGGAGTACGAGGAGGCCGTCACCGAGGGGGTCAAGATAGAGTTCCTCGTCAGCCCCACCCGTGTCGCCAGCGATAACTGGCGGGTGACCGGCCTGCAGTGCATCCGCATGGAGCTGGGCGAGCCCGACGAGAGCGGCCGGCGGCGGCCTATCCCCATCGCCGGCTCGGAGTTCACCCTTACGGCGGACACGGTCATCGCCGCCGTGGGGCAGGCGCCGGACTTATCGTTCCTGCCGCCGGACAGTGCCCTGGAGCGCACCCGCTGGGAGACGCTGGTGGTGGACAGCAACACCCTGGCCACCAACGTCCCCGGGGTCTTCGCCGGCGGCGATTTCGTCACCGGGCCGGCCATGGTGGTGGAGGCCATCGCCGCCGGACGGCGGGGGGCCATCGCCATCGACAAGTACCTGCGGCAAGATACCTCCCGCGTGGAGATTTACGACCGCAAGACGGCCGCCGTCGCGGCGGAGGGCGCCCCGGAGCTGGAGGATACCTGGGAGACCCAGCCGCGGACGAAGGTCAAGACGCTGCCGCTGCCGGAGCGGCGCAGCAGCTTTAATGAAATCGAGCTGGGCTTCCCCGAGGAAGTCGCCCGGCGGGAGGCGCGGCGCTGCCTGCGCTGCGACCTGGAGGGCTAGAGGAGGGACTAACTATGAAATCAATGACCCGTCAGAAACCGATGGAAGAAATAGAGCAGAGCCTGAAAGGGCTGGACAAGATATTCGTCGTCGGCTGCGGCACCTGCAGCACGCTGACCAGCACCGGCGGCGTCGAGCAGGTGGCCGAGATGAAGGGGCGGCTCGAAGAAATGGGCAAGCGCGTCACCGGCACCACCGTCATCCCCACCGCCTGCGACGACATGACCAGCGAGTCGCTCAAGGAGAACGAGGCGCTCATCCGCGCCTCCGACGCCATCCTCTGCATGAGCTGCGCTCTGGGGGTGCACCGCCTGAGCTATTACCTGGGCAAGCCGGTGATTCCGGCGGTGGATACGCTTTTCATCGGCGTGGAGGAAGACCCCGGTTATTTCCGCGAGGCCTGCGCCCAGTGCGGCCAGTGTTTTCTGGGAGATACGGCCGGCATCTGCCCCATCACCGCCTGCCACAAGGGGCTGGTCAACGGGCCCTGCGGCGGCACCAATAACGGCAAGTGCGAGGTGGACAAGGCACGCGACTGCGCCTGGACGCTCATCTACAACCGGCTCAAGGAGCAGGGACGGCTCGACCTGATGCACAAATACCAGCCGCCCCGCAACCACCACGTGTCGCTGCGGCCCAGGTTTATGAACATCCAGTGAGGGGGTAAGGACAATGCTATCACGTTTTGCGGAGGCCCTTGACTCCGGCAAGTTCGTCATCACCAGTGAGGTAGCCCCGCCCAAGGGGACCAACCTGGAGAAGATGCAGCACCACATCGCGCTCCTCAAGGACAAGGTGGACGCCATCAACCTCACCGACCACCAGAGTTCGGTCATGCGCTTCCCCTCGCTGGGTGGCTGTCTGGCCGTCCTCGAAGCGGGCGGCGAGCCCATCATGCAGATGACCTGCCGCGACCGCAACCGCATCGCCCTGGAGGCCGACCTCCTCTTCGCCTACAGCCGGGGGGTGCGCAACGTCCTCTGCCTCACCGGCGACGCCGTAACGGTGGGCGACCACAAGGAGGCCATGGGCATCTTCGACCTGGACTCCCTCCAGCTGCTCAAGGCCATCTACAAGTTGATGGACGGCGAAGACCTGGGCGGCAGCAAGCTGGACGGCGCCGTCGAGTTCTTCCCCGGGGCCATCGTCACCCCGGAGGCGCAGCCCATCGAGCCGCAGCTCATCAAGTTCGAGAAGAAGGTCGAGGCCGGGGCCAAATTCTTCCAGACCCAGGCCATCTACGACCTGGACAATTTCAAGCGCTTCATGGAGTACGCCCGCAAGTTCAAGACCAAAATCCTGGCCGGCATCGTGCTGCTGTCCTCAGCGCGCATGGCCCGCTACATGACGGAGAACGTCCCCGGCATCTTCGTCCCCCCGGACCTGATTGCCGAGATGGCCGCCGCCCCCAAGGAAGAGATGCTAGCCAAGGGCATCGAGATTGCCGGGCGCACCATCGCCGCCCTGAAAAAGGACGCCGTCTGCGACGGCGTGCACATCATGGCCATCGGCCGGGAGGAGGCCGTCCCCGATATCCTGGCGGCGGCCGGCCTCTAAAAGAATCCCCGCTAACTATTCAGGTACGGGAATCTACCCGGCGCCCAGGGCGGCCAGGGCCATCACCCCGGCGCTGACGATAGGTATCGTCAGGTTATCGTCAACGGGGATGGGCAGCAGCTCCACCACCGTAGCCGCCACCGCTCCGGCCACAGCCACCCCCAGCCCGAGTTCGCCGGTCAGGCTCATCAACCCGCCGATGAGCAGGCAGGCTACCAGACAGGCGGCGCTCCCCGCCATGGTCTTGCCGAATATCTCAGGCCCGCCGTATCTCCGCCCGACGAGCGCCGCCATAAAGTCACCGATGGCCAGAAAGAAAAGCGAGGTAATGGCCACGTACTTAGCAAAGAAGAGGAAGACCACCAGCGAAGCCAGGAGGAGGTAGGTCGTCCCCGTCACCCGGTCTTGCTTCTCCTCACTCTTCATCAGGGGCCCCAGCCGGGCCGTTACCCACCGGCTCACGGCCGGCGAAGCAAACCTGGCGATTTCCAGAGCCAGGCTCGCGGCCACGGCCACCCCCAGCGTAATCAGCAGCGCCAGGCGGGGCAGGAAAAAGGCCAGCACCGGGAAAAAAGAACCGCCCAAGATGTGCCACAGCTTGCGCCAGAACGTCGTCGGCATCGCACCCTTTCCGCATTGTCACCGGGCCCCGGCGGGCCCGGCCGCCTACACTCCGATTATAGCCGTTTGACAAGCGTAAATCATCGTATCATAATACACAGCGGGGAAACGGGTAAAAATTTGACAATTAGAGAAATGTAGCATATATTTTATATTAATCTCCAAATTAATACCATCTCATGAAACAGCGTGTCAGAATGAAAGCAAATCTGTCCGCTTTCACGGATAATTAATGGGGAAACCCAAATCTAAATTAATAGGAGGTCTGTTAATAAGAGAATAAAATATACTTAACACCTAAAACTTACGAGGAGGAATTAAATGAAAAGGTTGCTTCTACTTTCTCTCGTCGTTGTGTTCGCCTTCAGCCTGATAATCGGTAGCTGTGCCGGCGAAACCACGACGACGCCCCCTCCGGCCACGACCACCGCGCCACCGACCACCGCGCCACCGACCGAACCTTACGGGACGCTAACCACCGCCGTGGCGGACTTCGCCAATGAGTCAACCGACCCGATTAACCTCGAGTCCACCTGGGGCTGGTCTTACTATGACGCCCTGCTCCGGTGGGACGCCGATGGTAATCTCGTCCCCGGCGTGGCCGACGAATGGACGCTCGATGGGACTACCTGGACTTTCAAAATCCACGAAGGTATCAAGTTCCATAACGGCGACCCGCTGACGGCCGAGGATGTCAAGTTCTCGATGGACCGGTTCTCGGATTTGGCCCAGTCAACCAATCCTTGGTCCTTCTACCTCAGCAAAGTCTACAACCAGGTAGAGACCAGGGTCGTCGACGACTATACCTTCCAGTTCGTCCAGGACCACCCCGAGCCGGCTCAGATTATCATCATGGCCTGGACGCGCATCCTGCCCAAGAACTACCTCGAGGAAGTTGGCCTGGACGAGTTCCGCGCCCATCCCATTGGCTCCGGCCCCTGGAAGTTCGTCGAGCTTATCTCGGAGACGAGTATAACCTTTGAAGCCAATACCGACTACTGGAAACCGGATGAAATACCCCACTTCCAGTACTACACCGAGCTTCAGGTACCCGAGCTAGCTACCCGCATCTCCCAGCTCAAGACAGGTGAAGTTGATATGATTGCCTTCCCCGACCTGGACCAGATTGACGGTCTGGTAGCCGATGGGTTCACCGCATTTCCTATCGGCGTCCCCGGCACAGCCAGTCTGGTTCTCCAGGGCTCCTGGTTCCCGCCGGAGCAGGCCGGGCCGATAACCGACATTCGCGTCCGCCAGGCCCTGTCCTACGCCATTAACCGCCAGGAGCTATGCGACACCCTCTACGCGGGTTACGCTACGCCCGGTGGCCAGTTCTACATGTATCCGGGTGGTTACGGATGGAGCGATGACCTAGCCGCCGACCCGTATGACCCCGATATGGCTATGGACCTGCTGACGCAAGCCGGCTATCCGGACGCCTTCGATAACCCGGTCATCACCTGCTACACGACGGCCGCCGGCGGGCTTAGCGGAGGACCGGATATCTTCCTGCTCCTCATAAGCTACTGGCAGGCTGTCGGGCTTCAGGTCGAGCTACACGTTGTCGATGCCACTATCTTTAGTGGCTACATATTCAATGGTTTCACCCGCTTCACGGGCACCGAGGAGAATATAGGCTGGATAGGCATGTGGAACTACGACGCCTTCTTTAACTCCACGTATCAATGCGCCAACATGTACGGTTCCTGGGGTGTCCACAACGCCGGCAACGACCCGACCGCGGACGAGCTCTATCTCAAAGCCTCCACTGAGGTCGACCCCGACTTAGCCGCTCAGTACTATAACGAGTTCCAGATATACGCTAAATCAATGTACGTCAACATCGGTGTCGCTCAGACACAAGGCTACGTTGTCTGGAATCCGGCTGTCGTCGGAGGATGGACCGGCCGAACCTGGGTGAGCTATTGGGACTCCTGGAACGGCATCGAGCACGCTGACTAAGTTACCTGCCGTGCTCTAGGCTCACTCAACAACGATATAGTGAGACTCCTCTCCGGGGCGGGGTGTAACACCCCGCCCCGGAATCTAGTTAAGTAATGGCTTTCTGTTCTCCGCAGGGAGTAAAACTCTCTCGCCACTCAATAATAAACCCCCTCCTGAAGAAATTTGTGATAATCTACAGGTTTGTTGTATCATAATGACGGAAATTTGATGTTCCTCGCCCAAGCTGGTACAATCTGGAGTAAAGCCTATACCAGCGTGTGCGGTGCTCATTAAGAGCTATCCACCATTAAGGATAAAATAGATGACGCGTTTCATCGTTATCAGGCTTCTGCAATCTTTTATCGCTCTCATCGGCATTATCGTATTGGTCTTTTTTCTCGTCCGTGCCTCCGGCGACCCCTTGAGCTTAATAGCGTCCCCCAATATGACGGAGGAACAATACGAGGCTATCAAAGCCAAGTGGGGATTGGATAAGCCGTGGGGCGAGCAATTCCTAATTTATATGGGAGACCTTTTCAAGGGTGACCTCGGTAACTCACTCGTCAAAGAGAAACCGGTCCTCGGTATCATCGGCCAGGCGTTGCCGAATACCCTCAAATTAATCGTCCCCTCCTTCTTCATTGGCATGCTGCTGGCGCTTCTCCTGGGGATTTTAGCGGCAACCTACCGCGACTCCTTCTGGGATACCGGAGTAAAATTTTTGGCTGTGCTGGGCCAGGCTCTGCCTGGCTTCTGGGTGGCTATCATGGCCGTGCTGATTTTCTCGGTGAATTTAGGCTGGTTTCCGGTTGCCGGCTTCGCTACCCCGGCCCACTACGTACTGCCGGTCGCCACGATGGTCTTCTTCATGCTGCCGGGTATGATGCGCCTGGTCCGTTCCAGCATGCTTGATGTCCTCGATAGCGAATATATCAGGCTGGCCAGAATTAAGGGGCTACCCGAAAGGATTGTCATCTGGAAGCATGCCCTGAGGAATGCCCTGATAACGCCTTTGACGGTGGCGGGCATGATTTTCGCCTTGTTTATTACCGGCGCCGTCATTACCGAGACAATTTTCAACTGGCCCGGCATCGGCAAGCTGCTGGTTGAAACGACTTTCTCTCGTGATTTCGCCATCGTGCAGGCAATTACCATTATCGTGGCTATTTTCGTTCTCGGCATAAACTTCCTGGTAGATATCTCTTACGCTTACATTGACCCGCAAATCAGATACCAGAGGTCATAAGGAATTCCAATCATGTTTGGCACATTACCGACCTTTGAAGAAACCACCAGTAAGAAATACATCGGGGCTCTCCGTCGCACGCGGTTTATCAGGAACCTCTCGCTGATAATCCCGGCGATAATACTGGTCCTGATGGTTGTCATGGCGATATTTGCCGACCTGTCATGGCTTGGTCTGCCTGATGTCGGCCTGTCGCCCCATGACCCTGATCACATTGTGATTACCGACAGATTCCTGCCACCAGCCTTTATGGAAGGCGGCAAAAGCGAGTACCTGCTCGGGACGGACAAACTGGGCCGGGACGTCCTGAGCCGTATCATCCATGGCAGCCGGATATCTCTCAGCATTTCGTTGTTGGTCATCTCCATTACCGCCTCCATCGGGACGATACTGGGGATACTCGCCGGTTACACCGGAGGGCGTAGTGATGGCTTTATCATGAGGGTAACGGATATAGCTTTGTCATTCCCCCCTCTTCTTATAGCCATGCTGCTGGCCGTCGCCATCCAGCCGGGTTACTGGACGGTAGTCTTCGCTCTGTCCATACTCGGCTGGGCCCCCTACGCGCGCCTTGTCAGGGGAGAGGCTTTGAGGATAAACCAATCTGATTTCGTGGCACACGCACGTATTTGCGGTGCCTCATCCTGGCGAATCATGCTCCGGCACATTTTCCCCAACGTCGTCAATTCGTTGGTAGTTATTATGACACTGCAAGTCGGCGTGGTTATCCTGGCGGAAGCCACCTTGAGCTTTCTCGGCATCGGTGTCCCGGCGCCGACGGCTTCGTGGGGTTCGATGGTGAACGACGGCCGAGGCTATCTCGCTACGGCATGGTGGATGTCCGCCTTCCCCGGCATTGCCATCGGGCTGGTGGTCATGTCCGGTAATTTCATGGGCGACTGGATTCGCGACAAACTGGATCCGAGGTTAAGGCAAACATGACCGAAGAAGTCCTTAGAGTTGAAGATTTACACACGTCTTTCTTCTCCCGCCGGGGCGTCGTCAAGGCGGTTGACGGGGTCAGCTTCTCCGTATACAAAGGGGAGACCTTCGGTATCGTCGGCGAGTCCGGCTGCGGCAAGACGGTTACCGGCCTCTCCATTCTGCGCCTGCTCCCCGAGCCGGCGGGCAAAATCACCGGCGGCAAGATTTTCCTGGAGGGGACCGACCTCATCAAGCTGAGCAAGAAGGCGATGCGGGCCTACCGCGGCAGTAGAATATCCATGATTCTCCAGGACCCCATGACCTCGCTCAATCCGGTCTACCCCATCGGCGACCAGATATCCGAATCGGTACGGCTGCACCAGGGCCTGCCCGATAACATGGTGGAGCCGGAGGTCATTTCCGCCCTGAGACTGCTCAAGATTCCCTCGCCGGAGATGATTCTCCACGATTATCCCTTCCAGTTGAGCGGCGGCATGCGGCAGCGCGTGGTGGGGTCCATCGCCATGTCCTGCCACCCGCGTTTACTGATTGCCGACGAGCCCACCACCGCCCTTGACGCCACCATCCAGGCCCAGTACCTGGCCCTGTTCAAGGACGTGCAGCGCCAGACGGGTGTTTCCATCATCTTCATTACCCATGACTTCGGCGTGGTGGCCAATATGTGCCAACGGGTGGCGGTGATGTACGCCGGTAAAATCGTGGAAACGGCGGCTACCCGGGAGATTTTCAAGGCCCCCCGACACCCTTACACCGTCGCCCTGATAAATTCTGTACCCCGGCTGGACCGGAAGGACAAGCGGCTTTACTCCATCGAGGGACAGCCACCCTCGCTGATGAACCTGCCGCCAGGCTGCCGGTTCTACCCCCGCTGCCCTCAGGCGGCCGATGTCTGCCGCCAGGAGGAGCCCAAAGAGGTGGAAATCAGCAGCGGTCACTTGGTATCCTGCTGGAAAGTGAAATAGGCCATGGCCGATGTTTTATTAGAGGGACGCAACCTCAAAAAATACTACCCGGTGACCAAGGGTATCCTGCAGCGTACCATTGGCTGGGTGAGGGCGATAGATGACGTATCCTTCACCATCGAGCGCGGCAAGACGCTGAGCCTCGTCGGGGAATCGGGCGCCGGCAAGACGACCACCGCCAAGCAGGTGCTACTCCTGGAGACGCCCACCGCCGGAGCAATCCTCTTTGAGGGTAAGGACATCAGCAAGTTCACCCGCTCCCAGCTGAAGCTGGACTACCGCTCCAACGTGCAGGCGGTGCAGCAGAACCCCTGGAGCTCCATGAACCCCAGAATGCGGGTGAAGGACATTGTCGGCGAGCCGCTGGCGGTGAACACAAAAATGTCCAAGAAAGAGATCCGGGCCCGCGTTGAGGAGCTACTCGTCCAGGTGGGTCTGAACTCCAGCCACGTCGACCTCTATCCCCATGAGTTCAGCGGGGGACAGCGGCAGCGCATCGCCGTGGCGCGCTCCCTGGCCCTCAATCCCAAGCTGGTCGTCCTCGACGAGCCCGTCTCGGCCCTGGACGTCTCCATCCGGGCGCAGATTATGAACCTGCTCAAAGACCTCCAGGACCAGCATAACCTCAGCTACCTCGTCATCGCCCACAACCTGGCCACGGTGCGCTACATGAGCCACAGCGTGGCTATTATGTACCTGGGGCAG
>DAOULO010000116.1:0-17619 GCA_034420195.1 Dehalococcoidales bacterium | reverse complement strand
CTGCAAAAACGTAGATTGACCAAGCAATTTTGTAATAATTGCCTGGAAAAAATCCAATTTCGGCAGAATGATACAACTATTGGGGATACTTGTCAAGTTATTTGGAAAACCCCATATTTTGGGTTTTATTTACCTATTATTATATTTACGGTGAACAAAGTCTTTACTTGGTATGTTCAGCACCCTATAATTGAAACGACGGCCATGGTTTACGTGCGGGGGAGGTATTGGGTGGGGGTGAGTCCAGGTTCGGCGAATCCATCATCGAGGAGGATGAGATGACAACCTTAGAAAAATTGGAGAACATCAGGCATGGACCCAATATCATCGAGTTGCAGCCGTGGCAATCAATCCACGCTACGATTACCGCGCCCATGATTACGGCGTTGGGCGCCAAAGACATTCCCGAATCTAATCTGGCGATAGGGTTTGCCTATATCACCAAACCGGAATCATTGGGCGGCGATACCCACCAGCACCCGTTCGACCAGTGGATATTCCTCATCGGCGGCGATGGCAAAAATTTCCTCGACTTTGATGCGGATATTGAAATGTTCCTCGATGGCGAAGTGAAAAAGGTCAATTACCCGTGCTACTTTTTCATCCCCAAAGGCATGCCTCACTGCCCCTTAGTCGTCAAGCGTGTCGGCAAGCCCCTGGTGTTCATCGATGCCAGGCTTACCAAAGAGGCATCGGTCAGGCCAGCTAAATAATACAACGCCTGCCACCCTACCCCCGCCTCATGACGCTTTGACGGCCCGGGCCACGGCGCTGCCCAGCTCCCGGCATCTGGCCAGGTCGTCCGGTTTGGGCTGCCACTTGGCCCGCAGGCCCTCGGCCACCCGGGGTATCTTGCACTTTTCCAGGTGTTCCTCGATGAGCTTCACCGCTTCGCCGCTCCAGCCGTAGCAGCCGAAGGCGGCCCCCACCTTGTTCTGGAACTTGAGCCCCTTGAGGTCTTCCATTATCGGGGTGATGGTGGGCAAGACCCCCTGGTTGAAGGGCGGCGAGCCGACGATGACGGCCCTGGCCTTGAAAATCTCCGTGACGACGTCATTGCGGTCGGCGGTGGGCATGTAGAACAGCCGGTAAGGCACGCCGGCGGCGGCCAGCCCCGCGCCGATGGCCTCGGCCATGTGGCGGGTGCCCTCCCACATGGAATCGTAGACGATGACGGCCGTTTTCTCCGGCGTCTGGGCCGCCCACTCCTGGTATTTTTTCACAATCTGGAGGGGGTCCTTCCGCCAGATAATGCCGTGGCTGGGGGCAATCATGCTCACCGGCAGGTTGAGGGCCAGCACCTCCTCAATCTTTTTGGTGACCATCGGGCTAAAGGGGGTGAGGATGTTGGCGTAATATTTCAGCGCCTCCTCGTAAAGCTCATGTTCGTTCACCTGGTCGTTAAAGCGGTAGGCGTTGGCGTAGTGCTGGCCGAAGGCATCGTTGGGCATGAGGATGGCGTCGCCGGTGAGGTAGGTGAACATGCTGTCCGGCCAGTGGAGCATGGGCGCCTCGACGAAGACCAGCTCCCGCTTACCGATGCTTATTTTATCTCCGGTCTTGACGGGCCGGAATTTCCAGGGCTGGTGGTAATGCCCCTCCACGCTCTCCAAGCCCCGCTGGGAAACGATGAGCTCGGCCTGGGGGGCGTGGCGCATTACCGCCGGCAGCGAGCCGGAGTGGTCGGTCTCGGCGTGATTGGCGACGACGATATCCAGTTTGGCCGGGTCGATAATCTCACGGATGTTCTCGATGAGCTGCTCCTGAAAAGGCCCCCAGACCGTGTCCACGAGCACGTTTTTGGTGTCGGTAATCAGGTAGGCATTGTAGGAAGAGCCGCGGCGCGTGGTCAGTTCGTAGCCGTGAAAATGCCGCAGCGCCCAGTCGATTACCCCCACCCAGTAAACGCCCTTGGTTAGTTCGGTTATCATGGCTATCTCCTTCCTGTCCCGATTATTGACCTTACCGTTAGATACCCGGCACACACCCCGGCGCCCTCACCATGAGGACGGGCACGCAGGCCGAGCGCATCACCCGGTCGGCCACGCTCCCCCAGGCCCAGCGGCTCACGCCGGAGCGCCCGTGCGTGGCGATGGCGATGAGGTCGACGGCGTTTTTCTCGGCGTACTCGGCGATGCTGGGGGCCGCCTGGCCACTGACGATGACCGACTGCACCTTGACCCCCTTGTAAGCCGTCCGGCTCACCAGCTTGTCCAGGTACTCTTCGGCGGCGGCCTTGCTGGCTGCATCGATGGCGATGATGCTATCCGGACTCAGCCCCGGCCCGTAGACCCCGGCCGGTATGTAGGCCGGTTCGATAACGCGGAGCAAGACGACCGTCTTCACGCCGCCCTTACCGGCCAGGGACGCCACGTGGGGCAGAACACACTCGGCCAGCTCGGAACCATCCAGGGGCACCAGGATTTTCTTGTACATGATGACCTCCTTATCTCGCCCGAGGCCAGCTCAGTCCTCCGGGCCGGGCTCAACAGCTATATTCTAGCCGGCCGGTGATGGAAAAATCATAAAATGATAGCGGAAAAAGTTGCGAAACTATGACATTTTGAGAGAATATCATAACTTTGTAACGATTACGGACGCTATTTGATGACTTTGCCGGGTCATATCTGCGATAATCTAAAGAATGGCCAAGAAAGAAACGCTCCAGGTGGGCAGCCAGACGGTGGGGATAACCCACGCCGCTAAAGTCCTCTTCCCCGACGACGGCCTCACCAAGGGCGACCTGATTGCTTACTACCACCGGATAGCCGCGACGATGCTGCCCTACCTCAAGGGACGGCCGGTGATGATGCACCGCTTCCCCCGGGGGATTAAGGACCAGGGGTTTTACCAGAAGGAAATCGGCGACTATTTCCCCGACTGGGTGAAGCGCGCCACCCTGCCCAAGCAGGACGGCAGCACCGATTACGTCGTCTGCGACGACGCCGCCACCCTGGTCTACCTGGCCGAGCAGGACTGTATCACCCCCCACGTCTGGCTCAGCCGGGCCGACCGCCCCGATAACCCCGACCTGATGATTTTTGACCTCGACCCCTCCGACGGTGACTTCGCGCCGGTGCGCCGGGCGGCCGAAGCCCTGCGCGACCTGCTGACCGAGCTGGGGCTGCCCTCGTTCCTCAAGACCACCGGCTCGCGCGGCCTGCACGTGGCCGTCCCCCTCGACCGCCGGGCCGGTTTCGACCCGGTGCGCGCCTTCGCCCGTGATGTCGCCGGGCACCTGGCCAAGCTCGACCCCCAAAATCTGACCGTGGAGCACCATAAAGACAAGCGGCGGGGCCGTGTCTACATCGACGCCATGCGCAACGGCTACGCTCAGACGGCCGTCGCCCCGTACGCGGTCAGGGCCCGGCCGGGGGCCCCGGTGGCCGCGCCGCTCGACTGGGACGAGCTCAAAGACACGAAGCTCAACTCGCGGAGCTACACCATGACCAACATCTTCCGGAGGCTGGAGCGGCAGAAAGACCCCTGGGACGGCCTCTGGCGGCGGGCCGCCTCGCTCGACGAGGCCGCCAAGCGTCTCAACACCATGCGAAAAGGCAAGGGGGCCTGATGCTGGAACGCTATCGCGCCAGGCGCGACTTTAAGGCCACCCCCGAGCCGGAGGGCAAAGTACAAGGCGGCGGCGAAAGCCGCTTCGTGGTGCAAGAGCACCACGCCCGCAGCCGCCACTACGACTTCCGCCTGGAGATGGAGGGGGTGCTGCGCAGCTGGGCGGTGCCCAAGGGCCCCCCGCTCCAACCCGGCGTGCGCCGCCTGGCCGTGCAGGTGGAAGACCACCCCGTGGACTACATTGATTTTGAGGGCGAGATACCGGCGGGGCAGTACGGGGCGGGCACGGTGAGCATCTGGGACAGCGGCACCTACGTCCTGCAAGAGTCCCAGCCCGACGAGCTTAAGGTCAGCTTAAACGGCAAGAAGCTGCACGGCCACTACGCCCTGGTGCGCTTGGCGAAACGCCCCCGGGACTGGCTGCTCATCAAGGGACGGGAGGGCTAGCCGCTCAGGCCTTGTAGACCTTGCACAGGAGCGCCCGGCTGGGCCAACCGCCGGTGAGCCGGTCGCAGAACTCTTCGCCGTCCGGGGTGAGGACATTGGCGTTGGAGCGGAACACCCCGAAGAGCGACGGCGCCTCGCCCGGCTGCTCGGGGAACCACCAGCTCGCCTCGGCGTTGACCACATCCGGCAGGATGCCCGGGTTGAGGCTGGCGCGCTGCTGGATGCGTCCCCGCCGCGTCTCAATCCAGACCCAGTCGCCCTCCTTGATGCCCAGTTTAGCGGCGGTCTCGGGGTGGATGGTCAGCAGCGGGTCGGGGTGCCTTTCCCGCATGCCGATGCCCAGCTGGCGGTGCTCGGAGTGGAACATGGGCATGAAGCGCCCGCCGGTGTTGAGGATGAGGGGATATTCTTCAGCGACGTCGGGCGTGCTCACCGGCGATTCCGGCGGCTCGACGTAATCCGGCAGGGGGTCGCCGCCCAGCTTTTCCAGGACGGTGCTGGCCAGCTCCAGCTTGCCCGAGGCGGTGGCGAAGCCGTCTTTCTCGTATTTCTGGTACTCCCGCGCCCCCAGGATGTAGCCCGTCCGGGCGAACTCCGCGTAGGTCATGCCCAGGGGCTTAATCCGGTCGGCGATGACGTCTTCCAGGGTCTCCCAGGGCCAGTCGGCCTTGTCCTGGCCGGTCGCCAGCGCCAGGTCGCGGAAAAAGGTGTAATCGTCTTTTCTTTCGCCCAACGGCGCTACCGCCCGCTCCCCTCCCCAGACGACATCGGTGAAGTCCTCCTGCGTGGCGCACATGGGGCGCTCCAGCCAGCTGGCGGCGGGCAGCACGTAGTCGGCCAGCTGGGCGCTGGGCGTCAGCCAGTACTCCTGCACCACGCTCAGCTCCAGATTGGGGCTTACCAGGGCCTCGTAGAGCCGGGTGACGTTGGGCCCCCACATCAGGGGGTTGGAGCCCCAGGTAATGGCGGCCGTCACCGGGTAGGGCTGGCGGTTGACGACGGCCTCGCGGAAGGCGGGCAGGTAGCAGCCGAGGCGGTGCATGGTCGTCTGGGTGACGTGGTGCCGCCGCTGCCAGGGGGTATTGGTCAGCTTATAGCCCGGCCAGGTCATCAGCGGGGCCTTGGCCTGCCCCAGTTGCAGTTTTTTCACCTCTTCGGACAGCCGCTCGGTAAGCTCCAGCTGGGCGTCGCGGACGAACATCTTACCGTCGATGATGGGCCCCACCGACGGTATCAGGTCGCCGCCGGGGACATCAATGTTGCCGGTGATGGCCCGCACCGCGTTCCGGGCCTGGCTGGCGGCAGTAGAGTTAGTACCGAGCTGGTCGGTGGCCAGCCCGCGGTAGAGCGCCGCCGGTTTGGTGGTGGCGTAGAGACGGGCCGACTCGACTATCTGTTCGGCGGGGACGCCGGTAATCCGGGCGACCCTCTCGGGGGGATACTCGGCGGCCCGGGCGGCCAGCTTATCAAAGCCGGACGTCCATTTTTCAACGAACTCTTTATCGTAGAGGCCCTCGCCGATGATAACGTTTATCCAGCCCAGGAACAGGGCCGTATCCGTGCCCGGCCTTATTTGCAGGTGGATATCGGCGTCGCGGGCGATGCGGGTAACGATGGGGTCGATGACGATGAGCTTGAGCGGTGCCTTCTGCCGCCGCCTTACGATGGAGGCCAGCGTGCGCGGCGATGACTCGTGGGGCCTCATGCCGGAGAGGACGAGGCAACTGGTGTGGGCGATATCGGGCGTGGCCGCCACCGAGTCGCCCATCATCGCCTGCTCGGTGGCCATGCAGTTGAGCGTGCAGGTGACGCCGGGGTGAAAGATGTTCTGGGGGTTCTGAAAGAGGTTCAGGAAGCGCGACCTGGCCCAGATGTTCTGGCCGCGGTACGTCCCCTCGAAAACGGCCAGCGTCTGCGGCCCGTAGCTGGCCTTGAGCGCGTTGAGCTTCTCGGCTATCTCGCCGATGGCCTGCTCCCAGCTAATCTGCCGCCACTTGCCTTCGCCGCGCTTACCCGTCCTCTTCAGGGGGTGGCGGAGCTGGTCGGGGTGATAGAGCCACTTGACGGCGTATTTCAGCCGCTCGCAGCTGAAACCGCGGCTGAGCCGGTGCTCCGGGTCCGGCGTAACCTTGACGACCTGGCCGTCCTGTACGTGAACCAGCGTGCCGCAGCTGACGATGCAGAAACAGCAGCCCGCCTTTTTGACCACTTCGTTAGCCATATAAGGTATATTGCCATACCGGCGTAGCTATTTCAAATAGGCTAGACGGTCAGCTTCAGGCCGTCGTAGGCAAAGCGTACCCCGGCGTGCCCTTTCTCCAGACGCTGGTAATCGTCGTAGGAGCGGTGCCAGTACTCCTCCAGGTGAGTAAAGACCGTTTGCTTCGCCCCGATACGGCGGGCGAGCTCCAGCGTTTCCTCAAAGGTATAGAGCGACCGGCGGGAGATGTGCCCCGGCGGGTAGCGGAAGCCGTGGCGCAGACCGGTCTCGAAGATGCCCGGCTGGATAACGAGCAGGTCAGCATCGCGCACCTCGGGGCGCTCCTCCGGGAAGGGCTTGATATCGCAGGGGGCGTAGACGAGCTTGCGCCCGGCTTTTTCGTAGACGTAGATGAAGACGGGCAGCCCGCCGCTATCAATAGGAACAGCCGTGACGGACATTTCCCCTACCCACGCCGTATTCTCAAATATTTCCCGCCGGAGGAAGCCGCCCTTGATATAGTGGTCGAGGGCGGGTCCGTACTGCGTGGCGATACGGCGCAGGGGCGCCTCCAGCGCGGCGGGCAAAAGGAGGGTAATACACTTATCGGAGTAAGCCCGCCAGGTGCGGAAGTCCAGCGTCATTTGCTCCACCACCCGCAATCCTTCCACGTGGTCGGGGTCGAGGTGGGTGAGCATGAGATAATCCACGTTCGGGATACGCTCGCGGTTGAGCTGGGCGGCGATTTCGGCCGGGGCATCAATGAGCAGATTAGCGTCGTGGAGGTAGGCGGCCGGGCCGCCCCGCGCGTAGGGGATACCCTTTTCCCTGGCCTCCCGGCAGACCCGGCAGCGGCACAGCGGCTTGGGAATGACCATGCAGCCGCCGGAGCCCAAGATGGTGAGCTTCATGGCCTACCTCGCGCCGCTGGCCGTCTCCTCGCGGACGTGTTTCAGGTCGCCATCCATGGTGCCGCGCACCTTCTCGCGCTCCTCGGCGAAGTCGAAGCCCGTCCAGATACCGATGGAGCCCAGCACCGAGTCCTGCGGGTGGTACTCGCGGAAGAGCTTGAAGTAGTAGGCCGCCTCCTTGCTGTTGAGGGTAGCCCTGGGGTTCTCGGCCACGATGCGCTCGTACTCGTCATCGCTCATCGCGGCGTTGGCCAGCCGCTCGCCCAGGTCCTCGCAGCCGGCCCCCTGGGTGTACTGCACCTTGTAGCGCCAGAGGATGTCATCGGGGAGATACCCCGTGTCCTGGAAGGCCTGGCGCAATATCCACTTTTCTATCTTATCGCCGACTTTATCGCTCTCTTTTATCTTGAGCTCGGGCGGTATCTTCATGGCCAGGTCAATCATGGCCGTGTCCAGGAAGGGTACGCGCAGCTCCAGGCTGAAGAGCATGCCCATGCGGTCGGCGCGCTGGAGGTTGATGTTGTGCAGGTTGCCGATGCAGCGCCGGGCCTCTTTATTGAGCACGTCGGTGGGGTAATGCTTCATGTAGTGGTAGCCGGTGAAGAGCTCGTCGGCCCCCTCGCCGGTGAGGACGACGGTGACGTGCTCCGCGGCCAGCTTGCAGGTAAAGTAGCAGGGCACGGCGCAGCGCACCAGCGACGGGTCGTAGCTCTCCAGCTTTTTGATGACGATGGGCAGGGCCTCGTAGTAGTCGTCCTCGGTGAAGATAAGCTCGTGGTGCGTCGAGCCGATGTGCTTGGCGGCGACGCGCGAGGCCTTGAGGTCGTCGGACTCCTCGCCGTTTTTGTCCTTCATGCCGACGACGAAGGTATGCAGGTGGGGTATCTCCTCGGCGGCGATGGCCGCCACCAGCGAGGAATCGATGCCGCCGGAGCAGAAGGAGCCGACGTGAATCTCTTTGTCGGCCAGGAGGCGCTTCTTGACCGAGGTAACGAAGGTCTCCCGGATGAGCTGCTTGGCCTCGTCCACGTCGGTGAGGATATCGTCCTCGATGGGCGGTATCTCGTAATACTTGAAGAATCCCTCCGCCGGGGTGAAGTAGTGCCCGGCGGGGAACTCGTGGACTTCGTCCACCCCCGCCAGCGTCATGGCGCCCAGTTCGGAGGTGAAGTACATCTGGCCGTCCACGTAGCCGTAGTAGAGCGGCTTGATGCCAATGGGGTCGCGGGCCAGCAGGTAATCGTCCCCGTCGAAGATAGCGAAGGCGAACATTCCGTCCAGCTCGCGCACGCACTCCGGGCCCTTCTCGCGGTAGAGGTGCAAAATCACCTCGGTATCGGAATCGGTGGTAAAGGCGTATTTATCTTCCAGATTCTTTCTGAGTTCTCTGAAGTTATAGATTTCCCCGTTGCAGATGATGCCGCAGCGCCCGCCCCCGGCCAGGATGGGCTGGTGGCCCTTGGCCACATCCACGATGGAGAGGCGCGTGTGCCCGAAGACCATGTCCCCGTGCACGTGAATGCCGCGGTCGTCGGGGCCGCGGTGGGGCAGCGCGTCCAGCATTTTATTAATCGTCTCCGTATCTTGCGTTCCAAAACATCCGGCTATGCCGCACATGAAAAATCACCAACCTTTGTAGCTTCTGAACTTCTCCTATTTCCTAGCAACGCACTTTTTCCAGACCATCCATCACCCGGACGGCCTGGAAGGCATCGGCCCCGAAGGCGTCCGCCCCGATTTCCTCCGCGTACTCCTCGGAGACGGCGGCCCCACCAATGATGACGTTGACGCACTCCCGCAGGCCGGCGTCCTCCAGGGCCTGGATGACCACCGGCATCTCGGTCATCGTTGTCGTCAGCAGGGCGGAAAGGCCGAGGAAGTCCGGCTTCTCGTCCCGGACGGCCTCGATAATCTTGTCCTCCGGCACGTCGATACCCAGGTCGACGACCTCGTAGCCGGCCCCCCGCAGCATGATGGCGACGATATTCTTACCGATATCGTGGATATCCCCCTTGACGGTGGCGATAACCATCTTGCCCTTGACCTCCACCTTGGAGTCCTCCAGATGGGGCTTGAGGATTTCCATGGCCGCCCCGACGGCCTCCGCCGAAGCGAGCATATCCGGGATGAAGTATTCCTTGGTGGTGAATTTCTCCCCCACCACTCTCATCCCCGCCGTCAGCCCGTCGGCGATGATGGCCTCCACGGGGACATCGGCGGCCAGGGCCGCCTTGATAAGCTCGACGACGCCGGGCGTACCGTTCAGCGACTCGTCGATGCCGACGTCGTCGCGGGTCTTCCTCCCCTGGATAACGTTCTCCTTGAGCTTGGTTAATAGTTCGTTGCTCATGATACCTTGCCTCCTTCGTAGACGTTCAGGCCCGGCAGCAGGCCGGGTATTTCTTGAAAAATCCGCTCGGTTACGGCTGCGTCGAGGTGCTCGACCGGCTTGGCCAGCAGCGCCTGCAGCCGTTCGTGGGCCAGGGCGAAGACGTTATCGCCCTCGCCGTCGCCCTCAAACGGGTACGGCGGCGAGATTTCGCCGCTACGCAGCACCGGGCGGATGTAGTTGATGAACATTTTTTGCGGCGTGTCCACGGTGGTCTTTATCTGCTCCATGACGGCGGCAAGCTCCGCCGCGTCCACTTTGGGCGCCCGCAGGAAGTGCCGCATCATGGCGAAGTGGGCATCGTCGAGGACCGCCTGGAGCAGGCAGAAGATAGAGTTACAGTCGAGCAGCCCGAAGGCGCAGTGCAGGAACTGCGGCCCGGCCAGCGTCATCAGGATGTTGGAGAAGAGCCGCTCCACGGTAGCCTGCTGCCCCGGTATCTTGGGGTCGCTGACGCCGGAGGTGGAGTAGTTGGGGATGTTGTAGAAGCGCGCCATTTGCACGCAGTCGATATTGTACTGGGTGGTCTCGATGGCGCCGTAGGAGTCCCCCAGGGTGTCCATGCGGGCCCGCACCGGCACGCTGCCGTAGAGCACCGGCGTGCCGGGGTTGACCAGCTGTCCCAGGGTGATGCCGGCCAGCACCTCGGCATTGATTTGCGCCATGATGCCCGCCTCCTTGATGGGCGCCGACGTGCCCGCCTGCGGCGAGGAAGAAACGACGATGGGCAGGCCGCGCCGGCAGACCTCGATGAAGGTCTCGGTGGTATCGTCGACGAACTGGAGCGGGCTCTTCACCAGGCAGGTAATGAAGGAGATGAGCGGGTTGGCCTTGAGCTTTTCCGGCCCGCCGGCGATAATCTCGGCCATTCTCACCACGTTATCCAGCTGGTCAAGATTGGTCAGGCCGGACATGACGTGCTTGGTGGTATTGTTGAGGCAGGCGAAGAATTTATTGACGTCTTTATTATCGTTAGTAATTTCTTTGTCCTGGATGTTGACGGTGCGGATGTAGCCGTCCACGGTATCCAGGTGTTCGCAGACGTGGGCCGAGGTGCAGAGGTCGGCCACCGTCCCCCGGCGCGGCTTAAATTCTGGCACCGTGATTTTCTTGCCGCTGTCTTTCGTACTGGCGTATTCTTCAAAGGCCACGTCCAGCCAGGTGTTCGTCTCCGAGCCGGTGATGTAATAAACGCGCGGCTCGTCGCCCTTCATAACGAGTTGATTAGCGGGGTTACGCGCCCCCAGGGTGATTTCCGAGGGGGCTTGGGCGACGGCGTCGCTGACGAGCTTTTCGGGGAGACTGACCGTCCAGCTGGGGCTGGCCGCGCCGCTGACGGGCTTGACCCCCGCCCCGTTCTCTCGGAATATCTCCGCGGCCCGCTGATTAAAGCAGAGCAGGCCGGGCTCTTTGAGGATGGCAATGGATGCGTTATGAATCTGGTTGACTTGCGCCTCGGTCAGGCGCCGCCTAGGGTCGTCGATTAAGGTTCCTTCTCGGGGCATTCTCTAGACCTCCCTCGCCGCCGCTGTTGCCGGTCTTACATTATGTAAATCTATTATCCCCGGCACCTCGGCCAGCACCCTGGCCCGCACGTCTTCCGGCAGGTGTACCCCCGGCGCCGCTAAGATTTCTTTGACCCGCGCCGCCGCCCGCTCCCAGGTGGCCTTACTTCCCTGCCGCTCCCATTCCTCGCGGGAGTTGCGGTCGCTCAGGGTGGGCTGGTAGTGCTCCCGGCGCATGAAGCGCCGCGTGTGCTTGGCGGTGACGAAGTTGCCCCCCGGCCCTACCTCCTTCAGCAGGTCGTAGGCCAGCGTGTCGTCGTTGACGCGGATGCCTTCCACCGCCCGCATGACCATGCCCAGGATTTCGTTATCAATGACGTATTTCTCGTAGCAGACGGTCATGGCGAACTCCATGAGACCGGCGGCGTCGTGGATAAAGTTGGCCCCGGCCAGAGCGCACATGAGATTGGTCATGGCCGATTCGTAGCCGGCCTGGGCATCCAGGGTCTTGGCATCGGTCATGCCGCCGGTGGCGTAATAGGGCAACCGGTAGTACTGGGCCATCTGGGCCCCGGCGGCGTTGAGGAGCCCCATCTCTATGGAGCCGGCGATGTATTTATAATCTTGGAGGTCGGTGTTGGTGGCCACCGAGCCGAAGATGGCCGGCGTGCCGGGATTGACCGCCTGCGCCAGCATGACCCCCCAGAGCGAGTCCACCGTCTGCACGGTCAGGTTGGCCGCCAGCGTTATCGGGGAGGTAGCGCCGCAGAGCGGCTCGGACGGGCAGACCACCGGGATGCCGCGGCGGGCGGCCTGCACGATGAGGTCGCCGTAGCCGACATCAATGGTAAAGGGGCTGATGACACAGGTAATCAGCGATATAATCGGCCGCCGGCGCAGCTCCTCGGGCGAACCGGCGATAATCCCGGCCATCTTGATGACCTGCTCCAGACCCTCCGGCGTGTAGACCCCGCCCATGATGTGCTTGGTGGTGTTGTCCAAGCCGGCAAAGAAGCGGTTGACGTCCACCTCTTCTACGGACAGCTCGCTGGGGTAGGTGGGCAGCAGGAACAGGTGGATATTGTCCAGCTTGTCCACCAGCGCGGCGATGTTTTTCAGGTCCTTGAGCTCCGCCCGGCGCAGCTCGCCGCTGGCCGGCTCGTAGACGTTGAGGGCGGTGCCGCCGGTGCCGGCGTGGACGCGCCGCCCGCCCAGGTGGATATCGTGTTTCTTATCGCGCCCGTAGAGGATTATCTCCGACGGGGCGCGGCGGATGAGCTCCAGGGCCCGCTTGCGGGGAATCCTCACCCGGCGCGTTTCGTTATCGACGTAGGCGCCCGCCCTGGCAAAGGCCTCCAGGGCCAGCTCGGAATGCACCTCGCAGCCTATTTCCTCGATTACCTTGAGGACGGTCTCGTTTACCCGGAAAATACCTTCGGGGTCAAGCGGCCGGTACTTGCCTCCGGCCAGTCCTTTGCGTGTCATAAAATTATCATCATCTCCTCATCGGGGGCGTCAAAAGCTAAAGGGCACAGGTTTCCCTACCCTTGAAATCAACAGGTGAAAACCCGAGGGGTAACAACGCGATGGCGGTGGGAAAAGTCCGGAGATATACGGCGGTGAATTTGGTAAACAGCTCGCGGCTGACGGGCTGCCTAGTCTATTGACCTCTAGAATCAGTGAGGTGAGAAATGATTCATCGACGGATAGAACGCTAGCCCCCAGACATTGTGCCTGTTTTTCAGCTTCAGATCACGCGGCTATCTCCCTCCTTCGGATTGGGTAATCCCTTTACTCAGGACATCTTCTATCTTACCACGATATACCCCCGGAGTCCACCTCCGGTTGGCGTCAGATAACCGCCGGAAAAGGGAGTAAGGGGAGGTTACCTCCCCTTAACGGGGGTAGGGGCCTTTAAGCCGGAGCGACACCGGCTCAGCCGGAGGGGGCATCAAAACAGCCGGTGTCTACTCGACGGTAAAGGGTACGCCGAACTGCTCCACGCCGTTGAGGTAGAGCGTTACCTGGTAATAGCCCACCTGCCAGGCGTCGTTGGTGAGCTTGAAGGCCAGGTAGAGCGTCCCCTCGAACTTGGCCTCGGTCTCGTAGAGAATCTCGTTGCCGGCCCCGGCGCCCGCCTCGCCCAAATAAACCCACCGGGCCTTGACCGAGGTCTCCGGCGGGGCACTGGCCAGTATTACCGAGCAGTAGATATCCGTATCGGCCACGGTAAAGGTATCGGTAGGGTCGGTGGGCTCGGCGGTGAGCTTATCCACGTCCCGGCTCATCGTCGGCTGGCGCAGCGAGGCCGTGGTCGGCTCTTCACCGCCGCCGCAACTAAATATGCCTAAGGCAGTAAAGCCACTGACTAAACTAACAACAATAATCCCGACTACGACTACAATTGCTATCCCTACTATTAACCACTGCTTGCCCGTCATCTTATTTTATGTAAGCCTCCACCCAGTTGATAGCCCCCCTGCATACCTAACCACCTATTATTAACCCGCACGATGCGTTTGCGTCAAGCGGGCCGTTCCTTTATAGTATAGCACGTACCCCCAAAGCGCCCGTGCGGCGGGCGTAAAAACAAGAGGAGGACGATAAAATGCACTTTACGGAAAGACACCGGGCGGGACGGCGGAAACTGGCCCTGCTGGCGTGTCTGCTGCTGGCCGCCCTGCTGGCGTGGCCGGTCGCCGGCTGCGCCCCGGCCACCGAGGCACTGACCATGGTCACCGGAGGGGCCGCCGGGACGTACTATCCCATCGGCCAGGCCATGGCCGGAATCATTACCGATAACGTCAGCGGGGCGGAGGTAACGGCGCAGACCTCGGAGGGTTCCGTGGCCAACGCGCGGAGCCTGGACAATAAAGAGGCGGAGCTGGCCCTCATCGAGAACACCATCGCCTACTACGCCTACGAAGGCGTCCAGATGTTTGCCGGAGAGGCCGTGGATGGTATCCGGGGCATCGCCACCCTCTACCCGGAAATGGTGCAGATTGTCACCCTTAAAGAGTACGCCATCACCGAAATCGGCGACCTGGCCAGCAACAAGGTCGGCATCGGGGCCCCCGGCAGCGGCACGGCCGTCCACATGCTGGCGATACTGGCGGCCGCCGGGCTGGACGAGACTAGCCTGGACATCCAGTACCTAGACTTCGCCGAATGCGTCGCCGGGCTCAAGGACAGGTCGATTGACGCCGGTTGCATCGTGGCCGGCATCCCCACCGCGGCGGTCACCGATATCGCCGCCGCCGAGGATATCGCCATCGTCAGCGTGCCGGCGGCTATCTACGCCGCCCTCAGTAATCAGTACCCATTCTACGTCACCGCCGTCATCCCGGCGGGTACTTATGAAGGGGTGGCCCAGGACACCACCACCGTGGCCGTGCGCGCCATGCTGGCCACCCGGGCCGATGTGTCCGAAGACCTGATATACAATGCTACCAAGGCCATCTTTGAGCACACCGACGTGCTCGTCGCCGCCCATCCGCGCGGCAGCGACATTACCCTGGCCACGGCCCTGGACGGTCTGCCCATCCCCCTCCACCCCGGCGCCGAGAAGTACTTTAGCGAGCAGGGGCTGGCCACTCCCTAATCCTTCCCCCACCAAAAAGAACCGGGCACCGCTTTCGCGGTGCCCGGCTTTTATCTTATCCAGATTTGGCTGCCTTACTGGCTATGGGACATTGATGATGGGCCTGGCCAGCGTGGCCTCCAGGGTGCAGACGCGCTGCTCCAGCTCGGCGACCTTTATCCTCAGGGCGGCCACTTCCTTGACCTGAGCCTCCAGCGCCAGGATGCGCTCCCGCTGGGCGGTTACCTCGCCGTAAAGCTGCTTGACGCTGTCCTGCAGGACAAGAATCTTTTGGTTGGTGTTGGCCTTCAGCTCGGCGATTTTCGTCTCCAGCCGCCGTACGTCCTGCATCTCCTGCTGCTGGGTCAGCTCGATGATGCGCTCCAGGCGAATCCGCTCCTCCTCGGCGCGCCGCTCCACCCGCATGATGTCGTTCTGCAGGGCCTGGGTCTTGACGTCAACATCATGGCGCAACTGGCTTATCTGCTTCTCCAGCTTGGCCCTCTCGCGGGCCGCCACCGATTCCACGGCGGAAATCTTGCACTTGAGCTGCTCGATTTCGTACTGGGCTTCGTCCTCGACAGACTTGATTTTGGCCTGAAGCTGCTGCAACTTGATGGTCAGGCTGGTCTTAAGCTCAGTCATCTCGTTTTCCAGCTTGGTCTGCCGGGCCTCCAGGCTCTGCAGGCGCTGTTGCAGCTTCTTATAAGCCACCGCCAGCTCCTCGCAGCAGGTGATAGTGCCGGCCGGGCAATTGGTGCAGCCCGGCATGGGCGAAATCACCGTGGCCGGGATGGAGCTGGAAACCGGCTCTATGGGGATTACCGGGCTAAATATCTCGGTGTAGCCCGTGCCGACCACGATGAGGAGGCTGCAAACCCCGAAGACGAGCACCATGCCCAGTATCTTCCACAGCCCGCTCCTTTTCTTCATAATGATTTTTTCCTCCTTACAGATTTGTTAAATATGAGCGACCCGGTCTACGCCACCGGCGTACACCAAGTATACTTTTCTTGCGGCCAGTTAAGCGGAGTGTATTTCAGCCACTTTTTCTAATATACACTGGCCGTATTATTTGTCAATTTCAAGTTTCTTTACGTTACTTCCATTTTGTTGCCAGTTCTTACAGACGATTATTCTAGAACACGGTAACCAAAAGGCAGTATAGTCTCTTTTGACACCACCCTGGCGATGCAGTATCATGAGCATGAATCAGCCAAAGCAGCGAGGAGGAAAGCATTCCATGGCCGAAAGCAAATACGAAAAATACGCCGTCCGCAAGCCCATTTATGAGGCGGGCCCAGGGTATAAGGGACGGCAGAGCCCCACGATGACCTTCATGAGCTCCAAGCAGGTCCCCGAGGCCAACTATTACATTGAATTGGGCTGGATTTACGAGATGCCCAGCCCCAACCCCCACATCCACGAGCACGTCCACGACTACGATGAAATCGTGCTGCACTGGGGCGGCAACCCGGAGATACCACAGGTGCTCGGCGGCGAGATTACCTTTTACATCGGCGGCCAGCCCATCACCTTCAACACCACCACCGGCGTTTTCATCCCCAGGGGCGTGCCCCACGGCCCGCTCGTCTGGAACAAGTTTGAGTTCCCCCACATCGAGATGGCCATGATGCTGGGCACCGGCGACCCCTTCAAGGGCTGGGGCGAGAGCGGCATCGCCAAGCCCAAGGAGGGCCTGCCCGTCAAGAAGGACAAGTTCGACTACGAGCAGTACGTCATCCGCAGCCCGATGCGCGAGGCGGGGGGCAACTTTGAGAGCGGGCGGCAGAGCCCGACGATGACCTACATGAGCCGCCAGCAGATAAACGTGGCCAACTATTACATCGAGTTCGGCTGGATATGGGACATCGTCAAACCGGGCATCCCCGAGATGATGCACAAGAAATACGACGAAATCGTGCTGCACATCGGCGGCGACCCCAAAAACCCCGAGGATTTGGGCGGCGTCATGGAGTTCGGCATGGGCGGCGACATGCTCCGGTTCGATACCAGCTACGGCATGTACGTCCCCCGCGGTCTGCGCCACGGCCCGCTCAACTGGCTGGAGGTCAAGAAGCCCTTCATCGAGATGGCCATTATGCTCGACTGCGGTACGATGGCAGAAGGCTGGGGCGATAGCTTCTTCGGCCCCGACGGCAAACCGATGGACATGAGGCGGCGCCCGGGGGCGTAGCCATGGCCGAACCCAAGACGGCGAAATACATCGTTACCGGCGTCAAGCCCAACCTCAAGCTGCCGGCCCACCGCTCCCCCACCGAGTTGGTCATGGACGGCACCGGCGGCATGCCCACCCGCGTCATGTGGCTCGACGGCGACGTTGTGGACGGGGGTTTTTACACGGAATGCGTCTGGATATGGCCGCACTGCGCCTCGGAAGAGCCGGTCTCGCCACCCCACCACCACCCCTTTAAGGAAATCATCACCTTCTTCGGGACGAACTTCGACGACCCCGCCGACCTGGGCGGCGAGGTGGAGCTCTGGCTCGACGGCGAGCGGCACGTCATGACGCGCAGCTTCCTGGCCTACATCCCGGCGGGCATGGAGCACGGGCCACTCATCGTCCGCCGGGTGGAGCGCCCCATCTTCCACTTCACCGTGGGGCCATCCCAGCAGTACGCTTAATTTACCGCGAGAGGATACTGCGGGCTAAGCCGCCGATGATGAGGGCGGCCGGGTGGGAATAGATAACTCCGCCGGGGCGGCGGGGCTAATCCCTATTCAAACCCGTGAAATGTGGCTATCTTGTCCAGCGGCTCCCGGGCCGTCCGCGACTTGTTGACCGGGCTGTCCCAGTCCGGATAGCCGATGGAAACACCCAGGGCGATGAGCTTGTCCTCCGGTATCCCCAGCACCTTGCGGATGATATCCGGGTAGACCACCGCCTGCGCCTGAGCCACCGTCCCCAGGCCGTGGCTGGTCGCCAGCAGCATGATGTTCTGCATCACCGAGCCGCTGTCGTAGAGCGCCCAGACGGTGCTGCCCTTGGACTGCGC
>DAOULO010000115.1:0-3447 GCA_034420195.1 Dehalococcoidales bacterium | reverse complement strand
CCCCCGAGGCCATCCCCCTGAAGATTATCTACGAAGACGACGACCTGCTGGTAGTTGACAAACCCGCCGGACTCGCCGTCCACCCCGCTCCCGGCCACCCCGGCCATACCCTGGCCAATGCCGTGCTGGCCTACCTGCCGTCGCTGGCAGAAAACGGCGACGCGCTGCGGGCGGGCATCGTGCACCGGCTGGACAAGGACACCTCCGGAGTAATCCTGGTGGCCAAGAACCGGCCGGCCCAGGCCAACCTGGCGGCGCAGTTCAAGGCCCGTACCGTGGCCAAGGCCTATCTGGTGCTGGTCAAAGGTAAGCTGACGCCGGAAAGCGGCGCCATCGAGGCGGCCATCGGCCGCGACCCGCGCCATCGCCAGCGCATGGCGGTGGTGGCACGGGGGCGGGAGGCGCGCACCGCTTACCGTGTTATTAAGTACGTGGGTGGCTATAGCCTGCTGGAAATCAGGCCGGAGACGGGGCGCACCCACCAGATAAGGGTGCACCTGGCGGCCATCGGCTTCCCGGTGGTGGGGGACGCGACCTACGGCGTGCCCTCGCCACACCTGGCGCGGCAGTTCCTGCACGCCTCCAAGATAGGCTTCCGGCTGCCTTCCAGCGGGGAATGGGTGGAGTTTGAGGCGCCGCTGCCGGAGGATTTGGAGCGGGCGCTACGAGAAATTGGATAGATAAAGGATTGCCCCGCTCCGCCCCTTCGGAGTAATCTATTCCCACCCAAGCCGCCCTCGGCGCATCGGTGGCTTAACACGGAGATTTACCCCGCACCATCAGGGTGTTTAAGAGGGGCGCAGCCCCTCTTCTAAAAACAAATTCCCCCTCTCCAAACAGAATATCAAAGGTTTTTTCTGATGCTGAGTTTGGAGAGGCCTGCCTGCGCGTAGCCGCTTCGGCGAAGGCAGGGGGACAGAGGGGGTGAGGTAACTGGTAATCTTTGTCCAGCCCCACCCCACCAGGTGCGTATCTGGTCTTAACCCCGTATTTATGCTATAATTACTAGCTGTAAACTCGCATAATCTCTATAAGGATATAAACATGTCCGCTAAGGCCACCCAGCCGAAGAAGACCAAAAAGGCCCCGGCGAAAGCTGCGGCTGATACGCCCACCCAGCCCCTGGATACGTTTATCGAAAGGGTCAATAAGAAAGACAGGCCCAACGGCCGCAAGATACGTTTCGCCTTCACCAAGCGCAAGCGCTAGCCTTTACTTACGCCGGTCTTTTCTCTTCTGCCGTTCTCTTTTCTTCCGCCGCCCTTCCTTAAAGGGTTCCTCGGTGTTAAAGTCCGGCCGGTAGCTGTCCGCCGCGGCCATTTCCTGCATCCAGCCGTTGGCGATGCCCAGTTCTTGCACCAGCGCGGCCACCGCTGTGTATTCCTGCGGGGTAATCTTGCGGTTGAGTTCCTTGTATTTACGGGCCTTGTGGGCCGGGTAGTACTGCGACATGACACTCACGGCCACCTGCGGCGAGACCTCTTTGACCAGCCAGGTGAGCGACTCGCGGCTACCGGCAATGTCTTCGGGCAGAATCAGGTGGCGGATAATCAGCCCGCGGCAGGCCACGCCGTCATCATCAACCTGTAAGTCCCCCACCTGCCGCTGCATCTCTTTGATGGCGGCGCGGGAACTCTCGACGTAATGGCGCACCCGCGAGTACTTGCGCGCCAGCGCGTCCGAGGCGTAGCGCAGGTCGGCCAGGTAAATATCAATCACGCCGTTGAGCTCCTTGAGCGTGGCGACCGAATCGTAGCTTGAGGTGTTGTAGACCAGCGGAATCCTGAGCCCCAGCGGCACCGCCTCCAGCACGGCACGGGCAATCTGGGGCACGAAGTGGGAGGGCGTCACCAGGTTGATGTTGTGGCAGCCCAGCTCGTCCTGGAGGTAGAGCATACGCCCGGCCAGCTCGCGAGTGCTTACCTCGTTATGCTGCTGTACCTCCGGCTGCTGGCTTATCTGGTAGTTCTGGCAGTAGACGCAGCGCAGGTTACAGTTGCCGAAGAAAATCGTCCCCGAGCCGCGTGAGCCGGAGATGACCGGCTCCTCGCCGTGGTGGGCCCCCGCCGAGGCCACGATGGGCAGCAGGGCCGAATGGCACGAGCCGGCCTCGCCTTCGAGTCTCTTGGCGCCGCACTCGCGGGGGCAGATATCGCATTCTGCCAGACGTGCTTCCAGCCTGGCCACGCGGCGCGCCAGCCCCCCGGAGTGGTAGAGGGCCGGATAGCCCGGCTCGTTAGTCGTCACGGCGCTTCCGTTTGACCGAAATCGTAAGACCGTCGATGGCCACCACCTCCACCTCCTCGCCTTGCTTAATAGCACCCTCGACCGACCTGGCCTGCCAGTACTCGTCCTTGATTTTTACCGTGCCCGTAGGCTTAAGCGCCCGGGTCACCTCGCCGCTGGCCCCCAGCATCCCCTCGGCGCCGGTCACCTTACGCCGCCGGAAGGAAGGTACCACCGCCTTGTGCATGATGAGAAAGAAGGCAATAACCGCCAGCACGACCAGCAGGATAATCACCCAGGTAATCTTGACGTGGAAGAACCACAGCCCCAGGAAAATGAGCACCAGCACCGCGGCGTCATCTATCAGCGACGCGGCCACTATCAGCCAGACCTTGAGGGTGGAGGGCGGCGGCGATGGTTTCATGGGGCCGGCTTTCCGAGCTTCTCCAGCGCCGTCGCAATCCTCTTCAGGCAGCGTTCTTTACCCAGTACCGCCATGGTGGCGAAGAGGGGCGGCGCGGCCGTGCGCCCGGTGACCGCCGTGCGCAGCGCCCCGAAGAGCTGTCCCGTCTTGAGGTTGAGTTCCTCGGCCAGGGGGCGCAGGAGGTCTTCCAGGGCCGTCTCGTCGAAGGAGGCTAGCTCTTTGAGTTTTTCTGCCGCTGCCGTCAGCGCCTCGCGGGTGAGCTCCGGCGTCATCTTCTTACCGATGAGGAGCTCGGCATCATAATTGAGTTTGTCCGTAAAGAAAAACTCGCAGAGCTCGGGTACCTCGGTCAGCGTCTTGGCCCGCTCCTGGGCGAGGGGCATGATTCGCTTGACGTAGGCCTTGTCCAGCGGCCTCGGTACGCTCTTCGGCAGGCCCTTTTCCAGGAAGGTGAGGGCGCGCCCGGCAAAGTCGTCCCCGGCGAGGGCGCGGATGTAGACCCCGTTCATCCATTCCAGCTTGTCGCGGTTGAAGACGGCCCCGGTCTTGCCGATGCGCTCCAGCGCGAAATTGTCAATAAGCTCTTTCCGGGTCATAATCTCGGTCTTATCGTCCAGCGACCAGCCGATGAGGGCGATGAAGTTGAACATCGTCTCCGGCAGGTAGCCCTTCTCCCGGAACTCGAGGATGGACACATCGCCGTGGCGCTTGCTGAGCTTGGCGCGGTCGGGCCCGACGATGAGGGAATGGTGAACGTACTGCGGCGGCTCATAGCCGAGGGCGCGGTAGATGAGCAG
>DAOULO010000114.1:0-1652 GCA_034420195.1 Dehalococcoidales bacterium | reverse complement strand
TCATACCCTCAAGGACGCCATCAACGAGGCCATCCGCGACTGGGTCGCCAACGTGCGCACCACCCACTACCTGCTCGGCTCGGTGGTCGGCCCGCACCCCTATCCGATGATGGTACGCGACTTTCAGGCCATCATCGGACAGGAAGCGCGCCAGCAGGTCATGCAAGAGTATAAGCGCCTGCCGGACTATCTGGTGGCCTGCGTCGGCGGGGGCTCTAACTCCATCGGCCTCTTCCACCCCTTTTACGCGGATAAGAATGTCAAGTTCATCGGCGTGGAGGCCGGGGGGCTGGGGCTGGCCACAGGTAAACACTCAGCGGCCCTGCTCACCGGGCGCGACGGCGTCCTCCACGGCACCCGCTCGCTCCTCATGGAGGACGAACACGGCCAGATACGGGAGACCCACAGCATCGCCCCGGGGCTGGACTATCCCGGGGTGGGGCCGGAGCACAGCTTCTATAAAGAAAGCGGCCGTGCCGAGTACGTGGCCGTGACCGACGCTGAGGCGCTGGAGGGCTTTAAGCTCTTGAGTCGCACCGAGGGCATCATCCCGGCGCTGGAATCGGCCCACGCCATCTATTACGCCGCCCAACTGGCCACGGAGCTGCCGAAAGAGCAAATCATCATCGTCAATCTTTCCGGTCGCGGCGATAAAGACCTGGATATCGTCACCGGGGCGCTGGGGATGAAACCATGAGCCATATTTCCGATGCCTTCAAGCCCGGCCGCCCGGCCCTGATTGCCTACATCACCGCCGGCTACCCGGATATCGGGGCCACGCCGCGGATAGCCCGCGTGCTGGCGGAAAGCGGCAGCGACATCATCGAGCTGGGCATCCCCTTTTCTGACCCCCTGGCCGACGGGGCCACCATCCAGAAGACCAGCTACGCCGCCCTGCAAAAGGGCACCACGCCCGAGGCCTGCCTGGCGGCCGCTGCCACCATACGTAAAACGGCCGCCGTGCCCCTGGTCTTCATGACCTACTACAACCCGGTGCTCAACTACGGGCTTAACGAGTTCTGCCGCAGTTGCGCCCGGGCGGGCATCAACGGTTTAATCGTCCCCGACTTACCCCCCGAAGAGGGAACGGAACTGGAAAAGATAGCCCGCCAGCACGGCCTCGACCTTATCTACCTGCTGGCACCGACCAGCACGGAAGAGCGTATCGCCGCCGTGGCTGGGCACTCGCGAGGATTCATCTACCTGGTCTCGCTCACCGGCGTTACCGGCGCCCGCGACCGCCTGCCGCCGGAGCTGGAAGGTTTCGTGCAACGCGTCCGCAAGCAGGCCAACCAGCCGCTGGCGGTCGGCTTCGGGGTGGCCACGCCGAAACAGGCCAAACGCGTCGCCGCCGTCGCCGACGGCGTTATCGTCGGCAGCCGCCTCATGCAACTCATCGACGAAGACCCTTCGCTGGCCACGCTGGCAAATTTCGTCACCGGCCTGCGTCGCGCCATCGACCATCCCGATGACGCCCTTGACACGAAATGATATAATAACGCATTACTCTACCGCTGCCGCGAGCGGCGGTTAACGAAAAAATAACAAAGGAGGAATAATGGACAAAACCAAGTATCTTCTCGAAGAGAAGGACATGCCGACCCGGTGGTACAACATCCAGCCCGACCTGCCGGTACCCCTGCCCCCCTACC
>DAOULO010000113.1:0-33542 GCA_034420195.1 Dehalococcoidales bacterium | reverse complement strand
GCCAAAAAGGCCGCCCTGGGCGAGGACATCGACCTGAGCCGCTACAATCCCTCGTCCGACGCGCTCCCCTACCAGAAAGACCCCTCCCGACTCCCCCGTCGGGCCAAGGAGCAGATGCTCACCGCCGGCGTCATGCTGGACGACCCCGGCCAGCGGTCGGGGACGTACATCCAGATGGACAACACCCCGGTGCACAGCTCGGTCAGTCAGGACGGCGTGGAGGTCATGCCCGTCGGCCAGGCCATGGAGAAATACGACTGGATGGGCGACTACTGGTGGCAAGCCGTGCCCGTCGACCAGGACAAGTACACCGCCAATATCGAGCTCAACCAGTACAGCGGCTATTTTATCCGGGCGCTGCCGGGGGAAAAAACGCTCTTCCCCGTGCAGGCCTGCCTCTACCTGGCCAAAGACCGGCTGATGCAGAACGTGCATAACGTCATCATCGCCGAGGAAGGCTCGGAGCTGCACATTATTACCGGCTGCACCGTCGCCACCGCCGAAGAGACCGGTCTACACCTGGGCGTCTCCGAGTTTTACGTTAAAAAGGGCGCCAAGGTAACTTTTACCATGATTCACTCCTGGAACCCGGCCACGGCGGTGCGCCCCCGCAGCGCCGTCGTCATCGAGGACGGCGGGCTTTTCCTGAGCAACTATCTCCTCATGAAGCCGGTGCAATCGCTCCAGATGAACCCCCTGGCCAGATGCGTCGGCGAGGGCGCCACGGCCCGTTTCAACAGCGTGCTGGTCACCGGCGCCGGCGCCTCGCTGGACGTGGGCTCGCGGGTTATCCTCGACGGTAAGGGCTCGCGGACGGAAATCGTTTCCCGCGCCATCACCACCGGTGGCCACATTATCGCCCGCGGCTACATTGAGGGTAACGCCCCGGACTGCAAGGGCCACCTGGAGTGCCGCGGCCTGATTCTGGACGAGAAGGGCGTCATCCAGGCCGTCCCCGAGCTCAAAGGCACCCTGGCCGGCATCGACCTCTCCCACGAGGCCGCCGTGGGCAAGATTGCCGAGGAAGAGGTGGAATACCTCATGGCCCGCGGCCTCACCCGCGACGAGGCCACCGCCGCCATCGTGCGGGGCTTCCTCCACGTGGATATTGAGGGGCTGCCGCCGCTGCTGGCCGAGGAGCTCGAGCGGGCGGTGGCGGCCAGCCAGAAAGAAGTAATGTAGCGCTAAACCGCCGCTACGGAGGTCAAAATGAATCTCAATGCCCTGCACAAACTCGGCTACGGGATGTATATCGTCGGCTCGCATAAGGGTAAAAAGCTCAACGCGCAGGTCGCCAATACCGTCTTCCAGATAACCTCGGAACCGCCCACCGTGGCGGTGAGCATTAATAAGCAGAACCTCACCAATGAGTACATCAAGGCCAGCGGCGTCTTCAGCGCTGCCATCCTCTGCCAGGCCGCGCCCCTGCCCTTTATCGGCGGCTTCGGCTTCAAGTCGGGCCGCGATACCGATAAGCTCAAGGACGTCAACTATAAGCTCGGCCAGACCGGCGCCCCCATCGTCCTCGACCACGCCACCGCCTATCTTGAGGCCAAGGTCATCCAGTCCGTCGAGGTCGGCACGCACACCATTTTCATCGGGAAAATCGTGGCGGCGGAGGTCCTCACCGAGGACACCTGCATGACCTACGATTACTACCATCAGGTCAAGCGAGGCACCACCCCCAAGACCGCCCCCAGCTATATACCCCCGGAAAAAGGAGGCAAGTCTTAATGGACAAATACGAATGCAGCGTCTGCGGCTACATCTACGACCCCGCCGTCGGCGACCCCGTCGGCGGCATCGCGCCGGGGACGCCCTTTAATAAGCTCCCCGACGACTGGGTATGCCCCGTCTGCGGGGCGGCCAAGAGCGAGTTCAAGAAGATATAGCGGGGAGGTTGCCGGAAAGATTGATATCGCATTAAAATGGAAATAGGGGGTCATCACGGAGCGGATATTCGCTCTGACCCCAAAATCTCTGACGATAACCACGTGACCATGGAGGGAAACGATGGAAAAAGAGAAAATCATCGAGCTGCTCAACGCCGACATCCAGGACGAGCACGGCGCCATCATCCAGTACCTCATCCACGCCTACTCCATGGGGGAAGGCGAGCTCTCCTGCGAGGTTGAGGCCATCGCCCGCGACGAGATGCGCCACCTCGACTGGCTGGCGGAGACCGTCACGGTGCTGGGGGGCAAGCCCAGCCTCAAGCGGGGCTCGCAGCGGCTGGGCGGCAAAGAGGTACCGGAGTGGATGGGCAACGACGTTCGCCTGGAGGAGGACGCCATCGCCAACTACAAGGAGCACATCCGGCTCATCGACGACCCCAAAATCAAGCGCCTGCTGCGGCGCATCCTGGCCGACGAGCAGGCCCACCACGGCAAATTCGAGCACTTCGTCGCCAAGTCGAAGAAGGAAGGGCTCAAGGATGTGCGTGGCGAGCGCCAGGACAAGGTGGCCAAGATGCTCAACTGGGGCATCGAGCACGAGTATACCGTCATCCTGCAATACATGTTCCATTCCTACATGACCGATAACGCCGAGGCCAAGAAGCAGCTGGAAGACCAGGCCATCAACGAGATGCAGCACCTGGGCTGGCTGGCCGAGGAGATGGTGGACAGTGGCGGCAACCCCCGCATCGAGCACACCAAGCCCGACCAGTCGCTAAGGACGTCGGACATGCTCAAGGCGGATATCAAAATCGAGAACGAGGTCGCCGAAGCCTACGATAAGGCCGCCCAGGAGGCGGACGACGCCGGCCTCAAGGAGCTGCTAGAGCGCATCCGCGATAACGAGCGCTATCACAGCGAGGTCTTCAACGACATCCTGGAAGAAGAGGAGCGCGGCCGGGGCCCGCTAACAGGCGGGAACCTCCCGGACGCCGGTTAAACGCCATGGGAAATTACGTTAAGGCCGCTGCCGTCAAAGACCTGCCGGATGGCGGCAAGCGTCAGGTCAACATCGCCGGGCAGGAAATCATGCTGGCCCGGGTGGGCGAGCATTACTACGCCGTGGCCAACCGCTGCCCGCACCTGGGGGGCAACCTGGCGGCGGGCAAGCTCGAGGGGACGGTGGTCACCTGCCCCCGCCACGGCTCGCAGTTTGACATCCGCGACGGCAAGGTCATCCGCTGGACGAAAGGCTCCGGTCTGATGACGGCCCTGAGCAAGGTCCTCAAGCCGGCGCGCCCGCTCAAGGTGTATAACGTCAGGGTTGACGGCGACGATATCTTAATCGAGATATAAAAAGCCCGATTCTGCCCAACCAGGCTAAGGAGGTGCCGGGCTATGCCGGATACTTACCCCGGAAGCGAGCTTATCAACGTCGCCATCGACATCGAGCGGCGGGGCATTACCTTCTACGACATCATGGCCAAGTCCACCGACGACGAGGCGGCCAGGGTCGTCTTCGAGGGGCTCGTCCTCATGGAGCGCGAGCACCTGCGCCTCTTCCAGGCTATGCTGGACGAGGCCGGCGGGGCGCCGCCGGAGGCCACCGCCCCGGAACACGCCGGCTATCTCCAGGCCCTCGTCGACAGCGCCGTCTTCACCGACGACATGATTACCGGCCAGATGGCCACCGAGGCCGACAGCGATATCAAGGCCGTGGAGCTGGCCATCGCCGCCGAGAAGGACTCCATTCTTTTCTACTACGAGATGCGCGACATCGTACCCGCCAGCGCCGCCAGCGTCGTCGGCCGAATTATCGCCGAAGAAAAATCCCACCTGGCGCAGCTCACCGAAATCAAGCAGAAGCTGGCGGCCCCCTGATGCCCCGCCGCCATGGGGATGACGGCGCACCGGCGACGTTCCTCCAGGAAAATATCGCCCTGCTGCCAGTGGGGCGCGCCCTCGACGTGGCCATGGGCCGCGGCCGCAACGCCATCTACCTGGCCCGGCACGGCTTTCACGTTAGCGGCGTCGACCGCGATGCGGCATCAGTTGCCGCCGCCCTGGCCGCCGCCCGCGCGGCCGGGATCACCATTGGGGCCGAGGTGGCCGACCTGGAAGGCGGCTATCGCATCCAAGCGGCCGCCTACGACGTCATTATCTGCTTCAACTACCTGCAGCGCGCGCTCATCCCCGCTATCAAGGCGGGCCTGCACCCCGGGGGCATGGTGGTCTACGAGACCTTCACCGTTGACCAGCGGCAGTTCGACGGCCCCCACAACCCGGACTACCTCCTAAAACGCAACGAGCTGCTGGAGCTGTTCCGCGATTTATACTGCCTGCGTTACCGCGAGGGCATCATCGCCGGCCGTAAGGCCACCGCCGCCATCGTGGCGCAGCAGCCGGAGAAGGAGTAAAACGATGATGAACAAAATAATGGCCGCTATCCTGGCGCTGCTGGTGCTGCTGACGGCGGGTCTGGGCTACTACACCTACACTCTCAACCGCCAGCTCGACGACCTCAGCGGGCAGCTGACCGCGTTCGAAACGGAGCAGACCGCCAGCGTGGCGGCCGTAAATGAGGGGCTTAGCGACCTGCGGCAGGAAACGACCGCGGGTCTGGCCGACCTGGGGGAGCAGCTCACCGCGACCCAGGCCGGTTTTGACAGCCTGGATACCGCCGTGACGCTGGCCCAGGCCCAGCTCGCCGATTTGAGCACTCAGGTCGCCGCCACCGAAGGCCGCCTCGACGACGCCGTGGCCGGTCTATCCGGCTCCATCCTCGATGCCAGCGCCGTCTACGAAAAGGTGAGCCGGATCACGGTGCGGATTACTGACGGCGAGAACACCATCGGCTCCGGGGTCATCTGGGACACGGCGGGGCACGTGGTCACCGCCCATCACGTCATTGATGGCCTCGCCCCGATATACGTGGTCACCGCCGACGGGCAGGTCTCCCAGGCCACCGTCACCGGCTCCTGCCCCTACTCGGATGTTGGCGTGTTAAAGATGTTCGTCAACCCCGGCATCGCGCCCCTGCCGGTGGCCGACTCCGCCGCGGTGAAAATCGGCGAGCCGGTGGTGGCCGTCGGCAATCCCTTCGACCTCCCCGACACCATCACCGCCGGCATCGTCAGCCAGGTCAACCGCTTCGAGGAGATTGACTACACCACCGAGACCCGCTCGATACCCAACCTCATTCAGTTCGACGCTCCCGTCAATCCCGGCAACTCGGGCTGCCCGCTGGCCAATGCCGCCGGCGAGTTCCTCGGCATCGTCATCGCCCGCCTCTCCCCCACCGAGGGCGACGGCATCTGCTACGCCGTGGCCGCCAACAAGGTCAAGCGCGTCGCCGAGGCCATCATCGCCACCGGCTCCTACGACTACCCCTGGCTCGGTGTCAGCGCCAGAGACCTCACCCCCAACGACGTCGAGCTCCGGGGGCTGGACTCGTCCAACGGCGTGCTGGTGGGCAGCGTCTTCCCCGGTGACCCGGCCCAGGCCGCCGGCGTGCGCGCCGGGGATATCATCGTGTCCCTGGACGACACGCCCATCCGCGATACCGCCGGGCTTAGCTCCTATCTCGGCGAGTTCAAGAGCCCCGGCGATACCTGCCGCATCGGCATTATCCGGGGCAATACGAGCCTTTCCCTGGAAGCCGTGCTGGCGGTGCGTACCTCCTAGCCGTTCCCCTCCGGCGCGTCTTGGGCTATAATGGGAGAGGTTATTTTACGAGGGGATGGTAAGGCATTGAAAGTCATCGGGCTGACCGGCGGCATCGGCACCGGCAAGAGCGCCGTGGCCGGTCTTCTCAGGGAGCTGGGGGCCAGCGTCATCGACCTGGACAAGGTCGGCCACGAAACGCTGGCCAGAGACGGGACCGCCCGTGAGGCGGTAATCGCGGCTTTCGGCCAGGATATTCTGGATAAAAACGGCGAAATCGACCGCGTCCGGCTGGGGGAAAAGGTCTTCAACGACCCCGCCGCCCTGGAACGCCTCATCCGCATCCTGCACCCCGTCATCGATGCCCTGGTGGACGAGCGCCTGGCCGACTGCCGCCGCCGCGGGGCCAAGGTGGCCGTCCTGGAGGCGGCGGCCATGCCCCAGGCCGGCGGCGACCCCCGCGCCGAGGAGCTCTGGGTAACGACGGCCCCGGAGGATGTAGTACTTAAGAGGCTGGCGGCCCGGAGGGACTACACTGAGGATGAGGCCCGGGCGCGCATCCGCAGCCAGCTCCCCCCCGAGGCCCGCCTGCCCCACGCCGACGTAGTTATAGCCAATGACGGCACACTTGAAGAGCTCAAGGCTAAAGTGGCGGAAGAGTGGCGGAAGCTGATGGAGAGAATGGGGTAGCGAAACTGGATTCCCGCTTCCGCGGGAATGACACCTTTCCACTACGGGCTAAGCGGCTGATGACGCAGGGCGGCTTGGGTGGGAATAGATTACACCGAGGGTGGGGCAGGGACAAGATTACCCCACCACGATTGACGCCCAGCCTGAAAACTGGTATAATATTAGCTTTGGAGGCCCAAAATTTACGCCATCATTGAAACCGGCGGCAAACAGTATAAGGTAACCGAAGGCCAGACCCTCAACGTCGACCTCATGGAGAAGGCCAGCGGCCCGGTAGAGTTGGACAAAGTCCTGCTCATCGCCGATGGCGAGAACGTCACTGTCGGCAAGCCGGCCATCGAAGGCGCCAGGGTGCTGGCCACGGCCCAGGGCAGCGGCCGCGGCGAGAAGATAATCGTCTTCAAGTACAAGGCCAAGGTACGCTACCGCCGCAAGACCGGCCACCGCCAGCCCTACACCACCATCAGCATCGATAAGATACTCCCGCCGGGGGCGGAGGCGCCTAAGCCGGCCACGAAGAAGGCAACGGCCAAACCAGCCGCGAAAAAGGCAGCACCTAAGCCGGTCGCTAAGAAGGCATCGCCCAAACCAGCCGCCAAGAAGGCGGCCCCGCGGCGTAAGAAAAAAGAGGTAACCCCAGATGGCGCATAAAAAGGGAGGCGGCACCAGCCGCAACGGCCGCGACAGCCAGGGCCAGCGGCTCGGCGTCAAGCGGTTCGCCGGGCAGCAGGTCAACGCGGGCACCATTCTGGTGCGCCAGCGCGGCACGCGCATTCACCCCGGCCTCAATGTGGGCGTGGGCAAAGACCACACCCTCTACGCCACCATCGACGGCATCGTCCGGTTCGAGGCCATGACCAACAACCGCCGCAAAGTAAGTGTTCTGAGCAGCTAAAACTATGAAAGAGAAGATTCACCCCCAATATTACACCGATGCCGAGGTCATCTGCGCCTGCGGCCACCGCTTCACCACCGGCTCCACTCGCAAGGAGCTGCGCGTGGAGGTATGCTCCAACTGCCACCCCTTCTTCACCGGCGAGCGGCGCATGCTGGACACCACCGGGCGCGTGGAGCGCTTCAAGAAGCGCTACAAGCTGGATGGCTAGGCAGCAAACCATAAAGGAAGGCAGGAGCGGGCTTCGCTACCGCTCCTTTTTCTTTAGTTAAATGGCGGCGGATAAAATCAAGTACAACTACGGCGGGCAGGCGGTCATCGAGGGCGTGATGATACGCGGACAGAAGGCCGTGGTCACCGCCGTGCGCAAGTCCGATGGTGAAATCGCCACCGATGTCCGCCCCCTGCACCCCATCACTACCGGCCGGTTGCGACACATCCCCCTGATACGCGGCATCGTCGTCCTCATCGAAGCGATGGTCATCGGCATCCAGAGCCTGATGTACTCGGCCAGCGCCGCCGTGGAGGAGGAAGGCGAGGAGGTCCCCACCAAGGCCCTCTGGCTCATGGTAGGGGTGGGGGTATTGCTGGTGGTGCTGCTCTTCTTTCTGGCGCCGCTCTTTCTCACCAACCTCATCAACCAGTACATGCCCAACTCGATTGTCTTTCACATCGTCGAGGGCGTCATCAGAATCATTATCTTCCTGGGCTATCTCAAGCTTATCTCGCTCATGCCGGATATCAAGCGGGTCTTTACCTATCACGGCGCCGAGCACAAGACGGTCAACGCCTACGAGGCGGGCGTGCCCATGGAGGTGGACGACATCCGCAAGTACAGCACCGCCCACGTGCGCTGCGGCACCAGCTTTCTCTTCCTGGTGCTCATCATCGCCATCATCGTCTTCGCCTTTATCGGGCGGGATATCTTCTGGCTGATGATTGTGGGGCGCATCGTGCTTATCCCGGTGATTATGGCGCTGGGGTACGAGGTCATCTATTTCGGGGCCAAACACAGCCACAACTGGCTGATGCGCGCCCTGCTCTGGCCGGGGTTGTTCCTGCAGGGGATGACCACCGGCGAGCCCGACGATAGCCAGATTGAGGTGGCCATCGCCGCCATGACCAAGGCAATAGAGATAGACCAGGCAGAGGAAGCCGCCACCGAAGCCGCTGAACCTGCTTCGGCCTAGCTTAGATAAAGAATGTCATTCCCGCGCCGGCGGGAATCCAGCCCTTCCCCACCCCATCGGTGTAATCTATTCCCACCCAAGCCACCCCCGTATCATCTGCGGCTTAGTCCGTAGTTTGCCCACCCCTTTACCCCTGATGGGGTGGCGGAGAAAACCCCAGCGAGTAGTGGCAGGATGCCACAGGGCGGGTTGGGTGGGCAAAAACATTTCTGCGCGGCGGGGTAGGGCAAAGGGGGTGAGATAAAAAACCACCCCGCTCTAAAGAACCTACAAGTCCTCTTTAGTCAGCTCCTTAAAAAAGCACGTCTTATTACCGGTGTGGCAGACCGGCCCGGTGGGTTTAGCCTTCACCAGGATGGTATCGTTATCACAGTCGCGCCAGAGCTGGCGCACCAGGAGCTTGTTGCCGGAGGTCTCCCCCTTGTGCCAGAGCGCCTGGCGCGAGCGGCTGAAGAACCAGACCTCGCCGCTGGCCAGCGTGCGGCGGATGGATTCCTCGTTCATGTAGCCCAGCATGAGCACCTCGCCGGTGGCCTCGTCCTGGACGATGGCCGGTATCAGGCCTTTATCGTTGAATTTCAGATTGCTCACGGAATTAAACCTTCCTCGAATCGTATCTTTTTACAGCCGGCTGGTCGCCTTGAGCGCCTGCTTGAGCTCGATATCCCCGGTGTAGAGCGCCCGCCCCACGATGGCCCCCTCGGCGCCGAGCTTGTCCAGCATCTTGATGTGGTTGATGGTGGCAATACCCCCGGCGGCGATGACCGGCACTCTCAGGGCCTCGATTATCTCGGCGATGGCAGCGAAGTTCGGCTCGGTCAGGGTGCCGTCGCGGCCGATATCGGTGTAGACGAAGCGCCGCACGCCCAACTCAACCATGGCCTCGGCCAGCGCCACCGCCTTCTGGTCGGTGTCCTTGAGCCAGCCCCGCGTGGCCACGTAGCCCTCGCGGGCGTCAATGCCGACGACGAGCGAGCCGTGGAAGCGCCGGCAGGCCTCGCCGATGAGGTCCTGGTCTTCGGCGGCGGCCGTGCCCAGGATGACGCGCTCGATGCCCGCCTTAAGCAGGTCTTCCATAGTCGCCAGGTCGCGGATGCCGCCGCCCATCTGGACGGGGATGAGCACGGCCTTAGCGATGTTACGGACAATCTCCAGGTTCTCCACCTGGCCGGAGGCGGCCCCGTCGAGGTCGACGACGTGCAGCCGCGGCGCCCCCAGCGACTGCCAGTGGAGCGCCACCTCCAGGGGGTCGTCGGCAAAGACCGTCTCCTGGTTGTAATCGCCCTGATAGAGACGCACGCAGCGCCCGTCGCGCAGGTCGATGGCCGGTATTACCTCTATTTTCGGCCTCCTCTGTCGGGGGAATCAGGCAGAAATAATAGTCTTTTTATTATATCACACCGTTTGGTGATAGCAATGCTCTTGACACGGTGGGTAAATCTATCTTAAAATTTAGAGTAAGCCACCGACCGTAGTGGCGGTGAGCCGGGAGTACTGACCTTAACAAAATAAGTCGCTTGGATCGGCAACGACCGAGACGGCACCAATACGACCCTATTTTTTGCCCTCTCAGTCTTAGCTGAGAGGGTTTTTATTTGAGAGGTAAGATGCTCAAGGTAGGATTCATCGGGGCCGGCACCGTGGGGACCGCCCTGGCGATGCTCCTCAGCCAGAAGGGCTACCAGTTCGTCGGGGCGTCCCGGCGCGGGCGCAAGTCCTCCGGGATAGTCAGCAACCTGCACCTCCTGGACAATAACCAGGCCGTGGCCGACACCGCCGACCTGGTCTTCATCACCACCCCCGACGACGCCATCGCCCCCGTCGCCGCCGAGGTGAAATGGCATCGCGGGCAGAGCGTCGTCCACTGCTCCGGCGCCGATTCGGTGGCCATCCTGGAGCCGGCCCGGCAGGCAGGGGCACAGGTGGGCGGCTTCCATCCCCTGCAGACCTTCGCTGGCATCCGCGAGGCCGTCGAGAATATTCCCGGCTCCACCTTCGCCATCGAGGCCGAGGGGCCCCTGCTGACCACCCTCAAAGACATGGCCGAGAAACTGGGCGGGCACTGGATAAGGCTAAAGGCGGAAGATAAAGTGGCCTACCACGCCGCCGCCGTCTTCGCCTGCAACTACCTGGTGACCCTGGTCAAAATGGCCACCGACCTCTGGCAGACCTTTGATATCCCTCCCGACCGGGCCACCCAGGCCCTCCTCCCCTTAATCCGCGGTACTCTCCACAATATCGAGACCATCGGCATCCCCGACTGCCTCACCGGGCCCATCGCCCGCGGGGATACCGGCACCATTAATAAGCACTTAAAGACCCTGGCCGAGCAGGCCCCGGCCCTGCTGGCGCCTTACCGCGAACTGGGCATCCAGACCATACCCATCGCCCGGGCCAAGGGCAAAATCGACGCCGAACAGGCACGGAAATTGGAGACCATTCTCCAGGCAAACTGACCAAATACGTTCAGGGGGGAAGTCCAATGAGAACCATGCTGAAGAGTAAAATCCACCGGGCCACCATCACCGACGCCAACGTCAACTACGAAGGCAGCATTACCATTGATACCAAGCTGATGCAGGCCGCCGACATCGTCCCCTACGAGCAGGTGCAGGTGCTCAATATCAATAACGGCGCCCGCTTCACCACCTACGCCATCCAGGGGAAGGCCGGCAGCGGCGAAATCTGCCTCAACGGCGCCGCGGCGCGCCTGGCCGTCCCCGGCGACCTGGTCATCATCCTGACCTACCACGAGGTGCCGGAGGAGGCCATCCCCGACTACCGGCCGCGCATCGTCCACGTCAACGCGCGCAACGAGATTATCGAGCCGGTGGACGAGCGCATTTTCAGCTAAGGAGAAACGGTGAGAGTCAACGTCGGTACGATTAGAGAAATGAAGCGTAAGGGCGAGCCGATTACGATGCTCACCGCTTACGATTACACCACCGCCCAGCTCATCGACGCCGCCGGCGTGCCGCTTATATTGGTCGGGGACTCACTGGGCATGGTCGTCCTCGGCTACGAATCGACCATCCCGGTGACGCTGGAGGTCATGCTGCACCACACCAGGGCCGTGGTGCGCGGCGCCCGGAACGCCCTCGTCGTCGGCGACATGCCCTTCATGACCTACCACACCAGCACCGAGCAGGCCCTGCGCAACGCCGGGCGCTTCATCCAGGAGGCCGGCTGCCAGGCCGTCAAGCTGGAGGGCGGCGTCAACGTCGCCGAGAAAGTCCGGCGCATCGTGGACTGCGGCATCCCGGTGATGGGTCATATCGGCCTCACCCCCCAGTCCATCAACGCCCTCGGCGGCCACAAAATCCAGGGCAAGACCCCGGAGACCGCTAAAAAGCTCCTCGACGACGCCATCGCCCTGGACCAGGCCGGGGCCTTCGCCGTGGTGCTGGAGACCGTCCCCGCCCCCCTGGCCACCCTGATAACCCGTAAGATTGGCACCCCCACCATCGGCATCGGTGCCGGGGCCGGCTGCGACGGCCAGGTGCAGGTCATCAACGACATCCTCGGCTCCTACACCGATTTCGTTCCCAAGCACGCCAAGCAGTACGCCAAGCTCGCCGATATTATGTCAAAAGCTATCGCCCAGTACCACGAGGAAGTCAAGAGCCGCAAGTTCCCCACCGAGGCGCAGAGTTTCCCCATGGACGAGAGTGTATTAAAGGGGCTGGAGTAGAGAATAAATCCCCCTTAGTCCCCCTTTTTCAAAGGGGGAAACTTGGTGGGGGAGACTACGGTCTAAGCCGAGGATGATACGGGGCGGCATGGGTGGGAATAGATAACTCCGATGGGGCGGTCAAGAGGGGTGGAAAACCCCTCTTTTTTAAATATTGGGGGTAAGGTAGAAACTAATGCAGGTCGTCGGGACAATCATCGAGATGCGGGCGCTGCGCCTCCAGGCCGCCGGGCCGGTCGGCTTCGTCCCCACCATGGGCTACCTCCACGAAGGCCACCTCTCGCTGGTGCGGCGTGCCCGCGAGGAGAACAAGACCGTCGTCGTCAGCATCTTCGTCAACCCCACCCAGTTCGGCCCCAAGGAAGACTTCAAGAGCTACCCGCGCGATACCGACCGCGACCTGGCCCTGCTGGAACCGCTGACGGACATCTGCTTCATGCCCGAGGCCAAAGAGATGTACCCCGAGGGCTTTGATAACTGGGTGGAGTTGGGCGACATCGCCACCCGTCTGGAAGGCGCTGCCCGCCCCGGCCACTTCCGCGGTGTGACCACCGTCGTCGCCAAGCTCTTTAATATCGTCCAGCCGGACAAAGCCTACTTCGGCCAGAAGGACGCCCAGCAGCTGGCCGTCATCAAGAAGATGGTAAGCGACCTCAACATGAATCTGGCGGTAGTGGCCTGCCCCACTGTCCGCGAGGCCGACGGTCTGGCCATGAGCAGCCGCAACACTTACCTCAACGCCGAGCAGCGCCAGGCCGCTACCGTCCTCTACCGGGCGCTGGAACTGGCCCGGTGGCACTGGGCGCGGGGCGAGAAGGACGCCGGCACCATCCGCCACGAGATGACCGAGCTCATCGAGAAGGAGCCCCTGGCCGAGATTGACTACATCTCCGTGGCCGACCCCGCCACGCTCAAGGAGATGCACCGGCTCAAGCCCCCGGCGCTGGTCTCGCTGGCGGTGAAGATAGGCCGGACAAGACTTATTGATAACGTGATTCTGGAATAGTGCTCCGGCGCGGTTCCTTCAGCAGCGCCAGCAGGGCCAGCATGGCCAGGAAAGCCAGACCGGCCCCCAGATAGAACGGCGCCGCCGGACTGAAAACACTCCACAGCCAGCCGGCCAGGACGCTCGCCGGGAGGAGCGTCAGTCCCACCACGCCGTGATAATAGCCGTAAGCCGTGCCCCTTCTGGCGGCGGGGACGAGGTCGGCGACAAAGGCACGGGCCACACCTTCCACAATGCCGTAATAGATGCCGTAGCCGGCGAAGAGCACCCAGACCTGCCCGACGCTCGTCGCCAGGGCGAAGCCGAGATAGACGAGGGCGTAGATTGTCCAGCCCAGGGCGATAAGCCCTTTCCGTCCCAGGCGGTCCGAGAACATGCCCGCCGGCACCGAACAGGCGACATAGGTAACATTGAACAGGACGAGCATCAGGGTGATGTTCAAAACGTTGGTGCCCAGGTTCTGCGCCCGCAGGATGACGAAAAAGTCGCTGGAGTTACCCAGGGTGAAGATAGCCATAATCGCCAGATAAAGCTTGAACCGCGGGCTGAAGGCAACTGCTGGCGCCACGGAGCCATCGGCAGCCTTGGGGGCGGCCGGCTTCGGCAGGCCTCTTTCGTGGACGAAAGCCAGGAGGACCAGCACCGCCAGCACGGCGGGTATCACCCCCACGATAACCATCCAGCGGTAAGACAGCTGGCTGAGGTCGAGGCCGCCGCCCTGGACAGCGTAGATGATGACGGCGGCGATAGCCAGGCCGATGACCGCCCCGGCGGTATCCATGGCGCGGTGGACGCCAAAGCCTTTGCCCCTTTTATCCAGACCGACGGAATCGGCGATGAGGGCATCGCGCGGCGAGGTGCGGATACCTTTGCCGACCCGGTCGCCGAAGCGGACGGCCAGCACCCCACCCCATACCGAGGCCAGCAGCATGAAGGGCTTGCACAGGGTGGAGAAGCCGTAGCCGAGCACCGCCAGCAGCTTGCGCCTTTTAATGCGGTCGCTGAGCCGTCCGCTGAAGATGCGGAAAATGGCATCGAAACTCTCGGAGAGGCCGCCGATAAGACCGACCACCAGGGCACCGGCGCCGAGGACGTTAAAGACAAAGAGGGGGACGAGGGTAAAAATCATCTCGCTGGAGGTATCGGTGAGGAGGCTGACCAGCCCCAGAAAGAAGATATTGTGGTGCATGCCCCAAATTTTCCTGTGGCTAGCCTCGGCAGCGACCTGGTCAGACATGCGCTCCACCCTCATGGGTAAATTATAACGATATATCATTACATATCGGAATAAGGTTGTCAATCGGGGGATAAGGTATAATAATACTGACAACAAGAACAGGAGACGCAATAATGACCATACAGGACTTGATTGATGCAGCCCACGGCGTGACCGGTGTTTACCAGCCCAGCCGGGAATGCGAAAGCGGCTCCGTAGGCGCGGCGATACTGACCAAAGACGGAAACGTTTATACCGGCGTTTGCATTGATGTACCCTGCGGCATCGGTTTTTGCGCCGAGCACGCCGCCATCGCCGAAATGCTCAAGCATAGAGAGTCGGAAATCGAGATGCTGGCAGCCGTCAATCTAAAGAAGGAGCTTGCCCCGCCTTGCGGGAGGTGCCGGGAGCTGATTTACCAGATTAATCGCGCCAACGCCAAGACGAAAATAATCATCAGCCAGCACGAAACGATTACCTTGAAAGAGCTCCTGCCACACCACTGGCTGGATATATGGAAATGACGCCGCCGATTTCTATTACTCGTCTCAATTTCTTGACTGTAACCCCATTCTCCAGTAAAATATAGCTGTTTGCCGAGGTAGCTCAGATGGTAGAGCAGCGGACTGAAAATCCGCGTGTCCCCAGTTCGATTCTGGGCCTCGGCACCACGCGAGCGGGCGGAAGTAGTTCAGTGGCTAGAACGTCTCCTTGCCAAGGAGAAGGTCGCGAGTTCGAATCTCGTCTTCCGCTCCACTTCTTTTAAGTCCCCCCACCCCACCCGATGTTATCTATTCCCACCCAAGCCGCCCTCGGCACATCCTCGGCTTAGCCCGTAGATCTCCCACATCCCCCAGGGTGTTTAAGAGGGGCGAAGCCCCTCTTTTAACTTAAGTTCCCCCTCTCCTGCGGCACGCCTCGTCAGGAGAGGCCTGCCTGCGCGTAGCCCCGCCTTCCGAAGCCTCGTGCGGAGGGCAGGCGCTTCGGCGAAGGCAGGGGGATACAGGGGGTGAGGTAAAAATCCCCGGTTTGACTCTGGCCCGTTCTTTGCTATACTGTCAAATGCCGGTTTGCCATTTGGCATAAACAGGCAGGCAGCATCCTATCAGGGGAATTTCCGGGAGGTGGCCGGTATGAAAAGCGGCTGGACAGCGGCGGCCATCGGGCTGACGCTGGTGATTATCGCCGGCGTGGCCGTCATCGCCAGCCGCTGCGGCGCCAACCCGCCGCTGGAAATCACCCTGGCACCCGCCACAGAATATAGCGGGCAAATCACCGTCGGCGGCCAGGTCAACAACCCCGGCATCTATCCCTATAGTGACGATGATACCATCGGGGACATCATCCGGGCGGCCGGGGGGCTGGCCGCCGGCGCCGCTGACGGCAGCATTGAGCTGATTGTCCCCGCCGCCGGACAGGGAGAGGCGCCGCAGCAGGTCAACATCAACCGCGCCGAGGCCTGGCTGCTGGAGGCCCTACCGGGCATCGGGGAGGAGCGGGCGCAGGCCATCATCGCCTACCGCGAGCAGAGCGGCCCCTTCCGCGATACCAACGAGTTGCTTAATGTACCCGGTATCGGGGAGGAAACTTTTGCCAATATCCAGGACCTGATTACCGTCACCGACTAAGCCGCTAGTGAGGGCGCGTGTTACTCATCTATCTCAGCTGCATCTGGGTGGCCGGTATCTGGCTGGGCTCGGCGTGGGAGCTGCCCGCGTGGCTCGCCCTGCTGGCTCTGGCCCCGCTGCCGCTGCTTCTCTTTACCCGTCGGCGCCGCCCCCTACTTCTTACCAGTCTGGGCATCTTCCTCTTCGTCATAGCGGCCGTCTATGCCTACGGCAGCCTCTACAACGTCGATGCCGGGCAAGTCCGCTACTATAACGACGGCGGCACTATCGCCGTCAGGGGCACGGTGGCGGCCGACCCGGACGAGCGCGACCGCAGCACCCGCCTGACGCTGGCGGTATCCGAAATCGCGCGGGAGGACGGCTGGCAGCAGGCCGGCGGCGAGGTGCTCGTCTTCGTGCCGCGCTATCCCGCCTATAGTTACGGCGATTATCTCCAGGTGACCGGGGAGCTGGCGACGCCGCCCGCCCTGGACGACTTCGACTACCGGGGCTACCTGGCCCACCAGGGCATCTACAGCACCCTGTCTTACCCCCGAATAGAGGTGCTGGCGACGGGGCAGGGCTTTGCGCCGCTGGGCTGGATTTACACGCTGCGGGGCCATCTGGCCGACGGTCTGGCCGGGGCGCTGCCCGAGCCGCAGGCCTCGCTGGCGCAGGGGATTATCCTGGGGATGCGGGGCAACATCCCCGCCGACTTAAGGGCAGACTTCGCCCGCAGTGGCACGTCCCACCTCCTGGCGATATCCGGCCTGCACCTGGGCATCATGGCTGGTATCGTGCTGGCGCTGGGGGTCTGGCTGTTCGGACGACGGCGCTATCTCTACGTCTGGCTGGCCCTGGCCGCCGTCTGGGGCTACACCGTCATCACCGGGATGAACCCGCCGGTACTGCGGGGGGCCATCATGGCCAGCCTCTTCCTCATCGCCGAGGCGCTGGGGCGGCAGCGGAGCGCCATCACCGCCCTGACCGTGGCGGCAGCGGTGATGGTAGGCGTCAGCCCCTATATCCTGGGCGACGCCGCCTTCCAGCTGAGCTTCCTGGCCATGGCCGGGCTCATTTTTATCTCCCCCGTCCTGCGCGACTGGGGGCGGCGGGCGACGGCTAAGCTGGGCGAGGAGGGGGCGCTGGTCGCGGCGGCCAATTTCGCCGTCGATGCCCTCAGCGTCAGCCTGGGGGCGGTGCTGGCCGTCTGGCCGGTGGTGGCCTATTACTTCGGCTACGTCTCGCTGGTGGGGCCGCTAGCCACCTTCCTGGCGCTGCCGGTGCTGCCCGGTATCATCGTCGCCGGGGGGCTGGCGGCGCTGCTCTTTCTGGCCGTGCCGGTGGTGGGGCAGGCCGTCGGCTGGCTGGCCTGGCTCTTTCTCAGCTATTTGCTGGCGGTGGTAGGGGGCTTGAGTGCGCCCGGAGCATCGGTGACGGTGGCCTCGGTTCACCCGGCCTTTATCTGGGGCTACTATCTGGTACTGGCGGCGCTGCTCTGGTGGCGGGCGCGCTGGCAGCGGCGTAAGCTCGTCTCCGGCGCTTCCGGGCTCTTCCGGGGCGACACCGGCTTATCGTTCCCCTGGAAAAAGTGGCTTATCATCCCACTGCTGCTGGCGGCGGTGCTGGTGACCTCCGGGGCGGCCAGTCTGCCTGATGACGACCTCCACGTCAGCTTCCTGGATGTGGGCGAGGGCGACGCCGTCCTCATCCAGGTGGGGAGCCGCCAGGTGCTCGTCGATGGCGGGCCGGGGCCGCAAGCGGTGACCAACGAGCTGGGGCGGCGGATGCCTTTCTGGGACAGGAGCCTCGACCTGGTGGTACTGACCCACCCCCACGCCGACCACCTCGGCGGGCTGGTGGAGGTGCTGCGCCGCTACCGGGTGGGCCAAATCCTCGCCCCGGATATAGCCAGCGACGCCGCGCTTTACGCGGCCTGGCAGCGGCTCATCGGGGAGAAGAATATACCCGCGACTATCGCCCGAGCCGGCCAGCGTATCGACCTGGGCGGCGGCGCCGTGCTGGAGGTGCTCAGCCCCCCGCCGGAATTACTAACCGGCACCGAGTCGGACGTGGATAACAATGGCGTGGTGCTGCACCTGAGCGACGGTAATATCAGCTTTCTCTTCACCGCCGACATCATGGCCGAAGCCGAGTGGGGACTCCTCCGGGAACGGGCTGTTGATGAAGTAGGCGTGCTCAAGGTGGCCCACCACGGCTCGGCCAGCTCCACCGGGGCGGCGTTCCTGGCGGTGGCCGGGCCGCAGATGGCCGTCATCTCCTGCGGCGAGGGCAACCGTTTCGGCCACCCGGACGAGGCTACGCTTGACCGGCTCGATGATTACGTCGCTCCGGAATATATCTACCGCACCGACGCGGACGGCAGCATCGATTTCGTCACCGACGGGCAGACCCTCCGTGTGACGACGGCGCGCTAGGGCCCGGCTTTATTGTATAATTAAGGTAACGATAAGGCAGGGGAGTTGGCGATTGACGCTGCCGGTCGAGGCCTATCTGGACATCGAGACCACCGGGCTATCCGCCTGGGACAACGCCATCACGGTGGTGGGTATCTACCTGAGTAGCGGCGAGGACGGCCGTCTCGTGCAGCTGGTGGGCCGGGAGGCCACCGCCGACGCGGTGCTCGAAACTGTTGACGGTGCCGCTATCCTCTATACCTATAACGGTAGCCGCTTCGACCTGCCCTTTATCCACACCCGGCTGGGGATAGACCTGGAAGACCGCCTGCCCCACCGCGACCTGATGTACGACTGCTGGCGCTGCCGCCTGCGCGGCGGTTTCAAGGCGGTGGAGCGGCAGCTGGGCATCCCGCGCCAGCTTCAGGGGGTGGATGGCTACGAGGCGGTGCGGCTGTGGTGGCGCTACGTGGAGGCCTTCGACCTGGAGGCCCTCAACACCCTGCTGGCCTACAACCGGGAGGACGTGGTCAACCTCAAGGCGCTCAAGGAGAGGCTGGGGGTGGAGGGTCTTGAGGATAACAATGATTTTATGTGGTAACCTATCCCCCTGGCTTCCGTATTAGCATACAGATATTTCGTGAGAAATACTTGAGCGGGAAGCGGTAGCGCTTCTCCGGAAAGATTTTCAGCACCGTGAATCCGGCCTTCTTCGCCAGCTTCTCAAGCTCCTCGTAGGTGAAGAGGTGATAGTAGCGGTAGAGCGTCTCGTCCCCGGCGCGCCAGGGCACCCGCGTGTCTTTCCCCTTGAGCCAGAAGCGGGGCTGGCCGCGGTTCCAGACGGTGATGAAGGCCTCCCCGCCGGGCCGGAGGACGCGCTTTAGCTCCCGCAGGGCTTCCAGACGCCCCTCATCCGTCTCGATGTGGTGGTAAGTGGCCACGGCGATGGCCCAGTCGAAGCTGGCGTCGTCATAGGGGAGACGGCGGGCATCAGCTTGAGTTAAGGTCAACTTAAGCCCGTGTTTGGCGGCGTAGCGCCGCGCCTGCGTCAGCATCCCGGCGGAGAAATCGAGGCCGTGCAACTCAAAACCATCCCGAAAGGGCAGGAAGTCCGGCCCGTGGCCGCAGCCCACGTTGAGCAGCCGGCCGCCCCGCCACCGTGCCGCCAGCCCGGTAAGCTCTTCCGGGAAGATGGTGCGGTGACGGAAGTTATACCAGCCGGGGGCAATCTTATCGAAGATTTCGTTTGGTTTCACCCTATCCCCTTAGTCCCCTTCCCCTCAAGGGGAAGGGGAGAGCGTTTTTTTTGAGGGGCTTCGCCCCTCAAGCTCCCCTTAGCAGTCGGTTTGTTGCCGCCGGTAAAGATTTGCTAGACTGGAAATGTAATCTTGCCCTAATAGTACGTTTGCCATGAGGAAATTTGCAAGGACAATCTCCGGCGTGACGCCGCTGGCGGTGATGACCTCTCCGGCTGATTGCCCCGGAACGTGCCTCTACTGCCCCACCTATGCCGCCACGCCCCAGAGCTACACGCCCGAGTCGCCGGCGGTGCTGCGCGCCCGCGCCTGCGACTACGACGCCCGGCGGCAGGTGGAGCTGCGCCGGCACATCTTCGGCGACATGGGACACCCCACCGACAAAATCGAGCTCATCATCATGGGGGGCACCTTCCTGGCCCGGCCGGAGGAATACCAGTACCAGTTCGTCAAGGACTGCTACGACGGCCTCAACGGCGCGCCCTCGGCCAGCCTTGAGGAAACCAAGCAAATCAACGAAACGGCCGCCTGCCGTGTCACCGGCCTCTGCATCGAGACGCGGCCGGACTGGTGCACCGAGGCCGATATCGCGCGGCTGCTGGACTTCGGCGCCACGCGGGTCGAGCTGGGCGTACAGACTCTTGACGACGAGATTTTCCGGATGGTAAGGCGGGGACACGGCGTCGCCGAGGTTGTGGCGGCCACCGCCCGCTTAAGAAAAAACGGCTTCAAGGTCTACTACCACTGGATGCCCGGCCTGCCCGGCGCCACGCCGGAAAAGGATTTGGAGATGTCGCGGCAGCTCTTTGCCGATGCCCGCTTCCGCCCCGACGGGCTCAAGCTCTACCCGACGATGGTGGTGGCGGGTACGGAGCTTGAAAAATGGTATCGCGAAGGGCGCTACCTTCCCTACGATAACGAGACGATGATAAACCTCATCGCCGCCATCAAGCGGGAAGTCCCCCCTTACGTACGCATCTCCCGCGTGCTGCGCGATATCCCCACCAAATTCATCGTGGCCGGTCTCAAGGACTCGCTCCGCGATAACGTCAGGGAAATCATGCTGGCCGAAGGGGCCGCCTGCCGCTGCATCCGCTGCCGCGAGTACGGCCACCGGGCGCGGGCGGGCTACGAAATCGGCCAGCCGCGGCTTACCCGGCGGGACTACGAGGCCGCCGGAGGCAAGGAAATATTCCTCTCCTTCGAGGACGAGAATGAGACGCTCTTCGGCCTACTGCGCCTGAGGATTCAAGCGGAGGCGGACGGCCACCGCGCTATCGTCCGGGAGCTACATGTCTTCGGGCCGGAAGTGCCCCTGAGCGGGCAACAGGATAACGCCGCCCAGCACAAGGGGCTGGGCAAGGCGCTGCTTAAAGCGGCCGAGGAGATTGCCCGCGACGAGTTCGGGGCGGTGGAGCTAGCCGTTTTGAGCGGCACCGGTGCCCGCGAATACTACCGCAGCGAGTTCGGCTACACCGAGCGCGCGGGCTATATGGTCGGGAGGCTCAAGACCTAGTAACGGTTGATATCCCGCAGGTGATCGTCGCTGATGCCGAAGTGGTGGGCGATTTCGTGCCGGACGACGCGCCGCACTTCGGCGATAATCTGCTGGTCGGTGCGGCACATGGCCTCGATGGGCTTTTGAAAGATGGTAATCTTGTCCGGCATGACGAAGCCGTAGCCGTGGGTGCGCTCCGTCAGGGGCACGCCTTCGTAGAGGCCCAGCAGCGTACCGCCCCCCTGGCCGCCCGCGTCGCCCAGCTGCTGCGGCGTCGGCCGGTCGGCCACCACGACGTCGACGTTCTCCAGCCGCTCCCGTATCTCTTCGGGCAGCCGCGCGATGGCCTCGGCAACGAGGTCGGCGAATCTCTGGCTATCCATTCCCCTTAACCCTCGGCGCCGCCGGGCTGGCCTCCAGACTGGCCAGGTCAAACTTCAGGCCGTCCCGGGCGGCGATGACCCGGACGCCGGTACGCTGGCTCATCTCTTCGGCAATGAGCCAGGGCCGGGCCTGCCAGACGTGCATCCCGAAGTGGCTCAGGATGGCCGCCTTCGGTTTTAGCTCCGTAATCAGCCGCTCGGCATCGGGCAGCGAGAGGTGGGCGATGGGCGGCCGGGGCTCGGTGAGCACGGCGTTGATAATGAGCAGCTCGGCGCCGCGGTAGCTATCGGCAAGCTCCGGGAAGTAGCGACCGTCGGCGATGTAGGCGAAGCGGTGCTCCGGCGTACGGAAGACCATGCCGTAGGTCTCCACGGGATGGTCGTGCCGCACCGAGGTGGTGAAGCTGACATTGCCCACGGTATAGGTGGTCTCCGCCCGAAGTGTGACGATTTCGGTGACGAAATTACGCAGGTAGCTGAAGATAACGGGTTCTTCGTCAAGCGCGTCGGCGGGGGCATAGAGCGCGCCGTGTTTACGAAAGCCGCCGTTGGTCATGGCCTCAATCATCACGTTGACATCGGCGCTGTGGTCCAGGTGGCGGTGGGAAAGGATGATGGCGCTGAGCTTTTCGGCGTTGAGCTTGCGCTTGGCGGACTGGACGATGCTCCCCGGGCCGGGGTCGAGGAGGACTTCGGTACCATTCAGGTTCAGCCAGAGGCCGCCGGAGGCCGTCAGCTGCCGGCTCACCATGAAACGGGCACCGGCCGTCCCCAGAAAGGTAATCGTATCGGTCTGAGTATCTTGGTTCGTCATGACGGGTCTTGCTATCTCTATAATAGGAGATGGGGGCTTTTTTTACAATCGCGCCGCACGCGGCCGCTTTGACGAAACTCCTCCCGGGGATATTTACTTAAGTACTAAGGATTATATATAATATAATGATACAGGTTTGGCGGGATAGCGTCTGGTATAATAGGAGGTAGAGCTAATGAACAAGCAAACGGTAACCCCGCGCGGCGGGCATCTGGAGGCGCTGCTCAACGGTTGCCCCGATGCCATCCTCGCTATCAACGCCGATGGAATCATCAAGTTCGCCAACAAGGAAGCCTGTAAGCTGACCGAGCGCAACATGAACGAGCTCATCGGCGAGAGCATCGTCGAGGTCTACGAAAACCTCGCGGCCGCCCGGGAGGCCAACCGCAAGATTTACGAGGCCGGCGGTACCATTCACAATCTGGAAACCAAGACCCGGACGAAGAGCGGCAAGCTGGTACCGGTGCGCGTCTCGGCCTCCCACCTCTACGACTCCAACGGCAAGTACGTCGGCGGCGTGGGCTATTTTGCCAAGTACCGCCCCTGGAGCGGTGCCGAGGCCGAGGTCAAGGCCCGCGTCGACGAGCTGGAGGCCAGGCTGGACAAGTGGAAGACGCTGGCCGCCCCCGTCTTCGAGCTTTACCCGGGACTCTCGGTGATGGTTATTGTCGGGCATCTCGACCCGGGACGCTTCGAGGAGGTCACCGTCAACCTGCTCAACCACCTCGAGAGGGCCAAGACACGGGCCGTCCTCCTCGACCTCTCGGCGACCATCGTCGAAGAAAACGAGGTTGCCAACCAGCTCGCCAAGACGATACGCACCGTCCGGCTACTGGGGGCGGAATGCATCATCGCCGATATGCAGACCAACCTGGCCCGGGCGCTGGAGCCGCTCATGGCCGACCTGGGCGCCGTGCGGTCTTTCAGCTGCATGGAGCTGGCCCTAGAGGACGCCCTGAAGCACATTGGCTACGAAATCCGCCCCAGGGACTAGAACCAGGAGGCACCAAGATTGGACAAGTTCTACCCCGGCATCGACGAGGCCGTGGCCGATATTGAAGACGGTGCTACGATTGCCATCCCCGGCTTTTTCACCTGCGGCGTTCCCCGGGAATTGCTCCAGGCCATTATCCGCAAAGGCACCAAGGATTTAACGCTTACCTGCGGCTGCGGCCCGCTGCTGGGTGCCGCCGATGAACTGCGGACGCTGGTACAGAACGGCCAGCTGAAAAAGGTCGTCGATTCCTACGGCCTGTTCCGCTCGGCCAGCAAGGGGATGCAGGACCCCTTCGAGCAGGCCGTCCGGGACGGTAAAATCGAGTTCGAGGTCTATCCCATGGGCACCATGGCCGAGAAGTACCGCGCCGGGGGCGCCGGCATCGCCGCCTTTTATACCCCCACCGGCGTCGGCTCGGTGGTGGAGGAGAGCATCATTACCAATATCGAGGCCAACCGGACGCCCAAGGAGACCAGGGTCATCGACGGCCAGGAGTACGTCCTGGAGTACGCCCTCCGGCCAGACTACGCCTTCGTCCACGCCCTCGTCGGCGACCGGGAAGGCAACCTCCGCTATGCCAAGACGGCCCGAAACTTCAACCACATCATGGCCACGGCGGCCCGCATCACCATCGCCGAGGTGGAGAGCCTGGTGGAGGCCGGGGAACTGGAGGGCGATAGCGTGCATACCCCGGGGATATACGTGCACCGGGTGATTACGGTGCCGCGGCCCCAGTTTGCCATAACCATAGACTAGAAAGCAGGACAATTTAAATGTCGGCCAAAAAGGTGAAGCTCAGGGGACTATCCAGGGAGTTGATTGCCCTGCGGGTAGCCAAGGAGCTTGAAGACGGCAGCTACGTCAATCTGGGCATCGGCATACCGACCTTAATCTCGGACTGGATTGAGGGCCGGGATATCACGCTGCAGTCGGAGGTCGGCATGCTCAAGACCGGGCCGCTGGCCAGCGGCGACGACATTGACCAGGACCTGATTAATGCCTCCTGCCAGCCGGTGACGGCGCTGCCCGGCTCGTCCTATTTTGATATCGCCGAGTCCTTCGGCATGATACGCGGCGGGCACATTGACGTGGCCGTCATGGGGGCGCTGCAAATCAACGCCCGCGGCGACTACGCCGGATGGTCGAACCCGGCGCGGGGCCTCTTCGTGGGTAATATCGGCGGGTCGATGGACCTGTGCGCCGGGGCCAAGAAGCTTTACATCGCCATGGAGCACACCACCCGGGACGGCGACTATAAAGTCGTCAAGGAGCTGTCCTACCCCGTCACCGCCGCGGGCCGGGTAAGCCTGCTCTTCACCGACCTGGCCGTGATTGAAATCACTCCCAAAGGGATGGTGCTCCGGGAGGTCTTCGCCGGCCTCACGCCGAAAGATATCCAGTCGGTCACCGAGCCCAAGCTCATCGTCAGCCCCGACCTGAAGGAAATCGAGTTCTAGCCGCCGGGGCAACGCCGCTACCCGAAGAAAGACCCTGCGCCGATATCCATTTCGGTGGCAAACTCGACGAACTGCCCGCTCCGCGAGACCGACATCTCTATTTCGTCAGTCATTTCCAGGCCCGCTTTCATCTCGGCTTCGGCATCCGCCGCGTCGGACTCGCTCCCGAACTTCATCAGGCCCCGCATCTTCATGCTGGTGGTGCTTATCTTCTCGATGGTGATACCCACGTAGAGAGACCCGGGATAGAACTGTTCGCCGGGCATAATCATCGTCATGAGACCGTCAGACATCCTGCCGAGGACGTCCCGTATATGCTGGTTGCTGGCGTAGGCCGTCGCACCGCTGTCGATGGCATCCAGGCAGGCCTTGATGCCGTCTTCCGGGCCCATCAGCAGGGCATCGTCCAGTATCACCAGGGTCAGGTCGTTGCCGTCCCGCCAGACCTCGAAACCCAGGTAATCTTCCGACTCGCTGTCTTCCTCGGCCAGCTTGGCGTGAATGACGTCGAGGTCCAGGTCGGCCCCGATGACCACCGCGATTGGCTCGTTGTCCACCATAATCATACCGAAGTGCTTGACGCTGCTGGGCGCGATGCCCAGCGCGCTGGCGTCGTCGAGCTCGCCTTCCATGTTCTCATACATTTCACTCAGGTCGGTATCTTCCATGAGGGTCTTCATATCGGCGTAGGCCATCGTCGCCCCGGCCGGTGCCAGCTTGGTCAGGCTGGTCAGGTCTTCAAAGCTGACGACGCCGCTGCCACTGCCGCTGCTGCTGCCCTCGTCGGTGCCGGTGCAGCCTGCCGCCAGCAACAGCCCGGCGATAATAATACCGATGATACCCAGCGTGAGTGATAGCCTCTTTTTACTCATCATCCTTCCCTCCTTGGCCTCTTTATCAAGGTGTAATTCCTCCGTATAGATCTATTGGGTAAATCCAGGAAATCTCGAGGAAATACCCGCTCCGCGAGAGTGAAAGTCCGATTTCATCGATTTCTTCGGGGCTTGCCATTATCTCCGCTTCGGCCTCGGCCGCTTCGGACTCACTACCGAATTTCATTACGCTCTGTTGTATCATGCTGGTGGTACTTATCTTTTCGTCGATAATGACCGCAGGGCCGATGGTGGGACTAAGCTCACTTAAGGACAAAAGAGACGCTATCAGCCCATCAGACAGCCTGAGCAAGACATGGCGTATATCGGCGTTACTTTCGTAAACCGTATGTTTATTATGGATAGCATTCAAACAGACCTTGACGCTGTCTTCCGTACCTACCAATAAGGTGCCATCATGAATGGCCAGGGCTTGCCCGTAGCTATGCTGCCAGAGCTCGGTGCCCAGGTAATCGCCCCGCTGGCCGCCTTCGGCCAGCTTCCCACGGACGGTATCAAGGCTCTGGTCGGTGGCGATAACGGTGACTGCTTCATAGTCTACGGATATCACGCCGAAGTGCCTGATATCCGACATTCGGATACCCATGTCACCAAACTCGTAATCGAAATCGGCAACCAGAGCCCGGTACATCTCGCCCAGGTTGGTATCTTCCCTTAGGCGCTTTATATCGACGTATATTATTATGCCTGTCCCGGCGGGCGCCATTCTGGCCAGGCTGGTCAGGTCTCTGAAACCGCCTCCCGTAATGGTGGTGCAACCTGCCGCTAGTCCCAGGCCGGACATGAGAATACCGATAATACCCAGGGTAAATATTAACCTTACTTTGCCCATTGCCTTTACCCCTTAGGTTATAGCTAATTAAGCAATTGCAGTCTATTTGATACCTTAACATTTGTCAATGGCTACATCGTACGGGGAGACGTTTCCCCTGCCCCCTGGCCGGATGCTATAATGCAGCCGTAACAACTAGTATTCCCTAAGGAGGCAAGTCGTGAAAATCCTGGCCCTTTCGTTCAGCCCGCGTAAAGGGGGTAACACCGAAATTTTACTGGAGCGGGCGCTGGCCGGGGCCGCGCCGGAAGGGGCGGCCACCGAGCTCTACCGGGTGGCGGAGCACGATATTAAGCCCTGCGACGGCTGCTGGGGCTGCCGTAAGACGGGCGAGTGCCATATCAAGGACGATATGCAGGGACTCTATACCAGGCTGCTGGAAGCCGATGGTATTATCTTCGGCACGCCGGTTTATTTCTACAACATGACGGCCCAGGGCAAAACGGTCATCGAGCGCACCATCGCCCTCAACCAGCCCGGGCGGCAGCTGGCCAACAAGGTGGGGGGCATCGTGGTGGTGGGGGGCAGCCTGGGGCTGGTGGACGCCGTGAAAGACCTCTACTTCTATATGGTCACCCGCCGGATGCTGCCGGCCAGCTTTGTGGCCGCTTACGGCGGCGGCAAGGGCGAGGTGAAGGAGCTGCCCAAGTGCATGCAGGCCGCCTACGACCTGGGGCGGGAAATGGTGCGGATAGCCGCCAGTGGCTTTAAGTACCCGGAGGGCGGCACGCACATCGCCTACGGTACGCATACCAGGTAGGGGAGAAATATGGAAGCGGAGCTAGTGGCGCCGTGCGGATTCAACTGCAATATCTGTAAATCTCATCTTAGGAGATACAAGGCATGCCACGGCTGCAACGCCGAGGAACATGACAGGTCTCCGTGCGTCTTTCATAAATGCGAAATTATCAAGACTAACGATTCGGGGTTGTGCCTGGAATGCGAGCAGTACCCGTGTAAGACACTCGAGAAAGCGGACGCAAAACACAGAGGGCGCGACGGGGTGAGTATGATAGCAAACCTCGAATATATCAGGGAACACGGCATGGCGGCGTTTATTAAAATGGAAGAGGAAAAATGGAAATGCCCTGAATGCGGAGGGGTGATATGCGTGGGGGCGTGGGTCATCGCCTGCTCCGCCTGCGGGCTGGAAATTACAAGGATAATCAAGGATGGCAAGAAGTACCGCCTGCTACAGGTGTGGACCGGGAGTAAATAACAAGGCAAGAAGGGGGAATAATGGAAGCGGAGCTAGTGGCGCCGTGCGGGATTAACTGTAATATTTGCTCCAGCCACTTGAGAAAGAAAAAACCATGCCCCGGCTGCCCTGAAAGGGCATCGGATTTTAAGGGGAAATGTGTTGTTATTAACTGCGAGGAGCGTAAATCCAGCCCGTCAGGGTATTGCTATGAATGCAGGAAATTCCCGTGCAGAAGAATCAGGGGCATAGATGAACGTTACCGAAAAATCGGTATCAGCAATATAGAAAACCTGGGGGTCATTAAAGAGAAGGGCGTGGCATATCTGCTGGAAAAGGAGCAGGAGAAGTGGAGGTGTCCGGAGTGCGGCGCGGTTCTAGCGAACAATGGCGTCTGCTTTAACTGCGGACTGGAGAAGCTGAAAAACAAGAAAAAAGATACCGCCGGCAAGAGGAATAAGTAAACTTGACTCCTGAGGTTAGACTCCAACTGTCGTATTATCAGGCCGCCGCGGGAACCTGGGGCCGGTAACCGGTCTCTTTGACCACGAAGAGCAGCGGCAGCGCCGCCACCGCCAGCAGCCCCCAGAAGAAGAGGGGCGCGTCGCCGCTGAAGGCGGTCAGGCTGTTGCCCAGGGGCGGCGAGGCGAAGGCCCCCACCATCCCCAGGGTGTTGGTCAGACCGATGGCCGTCCCCCCGTAGGTGCCGCCTATCCCTTTCATCTCGAAGACGAGCGTGTTGGCCAGCGCCGCCACGCCGGTACGGAGCAGCCCGCCCAGGAGCAGCAGCACCCAGATGCCGGTGGTACCGACGAAGGGTAGCAGCCCGATGCTCAACGCCAGCAGCAGGATGGCGAAGAACATCACCGCCCGCCGCGAGCCTATCCGGTCGGAATAGAGCACCATGGGTATCACCCCGATAACCCCGATGCCGCTGAACAGCGTCATGGCGCTGTCGGCGGCTATCGGCTCCCAGCCGATGTCGCGCAGGTAGGTCGGCAGGTAGCCTCCGAACCCCATGTTGGTGCCCCAGTAGGTCAGCAGGATAATCCCCATCAGCCACACGTCCCGGATGCGGATAATGTGCGCCAGCGACTTCTTGAGCGGCTCGCCGGTGACCGGGGCGTTGGCGGCGTCGCCGTGCTGCGGCTCGCGGCCGGTGAGCCACCAGAGCAGCCCCAGCAGCACCGGGGGCGCGCCGAAGAAAAAGAGCACGCCGCGCCAGCCACCCAGCAGCGGGGAGAGCAGCGTGGCGCTGGAAAGAGTAGCCACCACCGAGCCGATCGACCAGGCCACGTTGAGCATGCCGTTGGCCAGGGCCAGGCGCTTGCCAGCGAACCATACGGCGGTAACCTTGGGGACGATGCTCGGCGTCACCGCCGCCATCAGGCCAAAGAGGAACATGAAGGCCGCCATGCTGAGGAAGTCGACCGAGAAACCGCGCAGCGCCCCGAAGACGCCGGCGAATATGCAGACCACCGTCAGCATACGCTTCACCCCGAAGCGGTCGGCCAGCAGGCCCCCCACCAGGCCCAGGAATATCCCGGCCAGGGGGTCCATGCCCCAGATGGTGCCGATGGCCACCATGCTCAGCCCCAGCTGGGCCGAGATTTCCGGAAAGAGTACCGGCATGCAGAGCCGGGCCGCCCCGGCGATGGAGCCGTAGGTGGCCATGGCCAGGAGCAGGATATACCACCGGTAGCGGGTGCTTTCTGGTGCGGATATCATCGTTTGGGTCCCGGCGGGAGGAATCGCGGCAGGCTCACGGGTAAAGCTGGCTCCCGAGGTTGGACTCGAACCAACGACCAAGCGGTTAACAGCCGCCCGCTCTACCAACTGAGCTACTCGGGAACGCGAGACGGATTCCTCAGTATTATCGCTTTTTCCCGACTTCAAGTCAAGATTGGTCGGGCTGCCAACGGGCGGCTCAAGATGTTATAATGAAGGTAGAGAATGCACCTGACTGAGGATTTGAACGATTGCCGTTAAGCGACCGCGACTATATGAGGCCCCCCTCCGACGGGCGGCCCCAGCGATACCGCATTTACCGTAACTTTGGCCTCAACCCGGTACTGGCGCTGATTATCGCCAATCTGATGCTCTATATCGCCGTGGCCGTCTCCGGCCAGGCGCGCTACCCCTGGGGCAGCGGCGAGATTCTGGGCGACCGCTTTACCTACTACCTGGGCCTGATACCCTATTACTTCCCCGAGCGCCCCTGGACAATAGTCACCAACATGTTCATCCATGCCGGCTTCGGCCATATCCTCGGCAACATGCTCGTCCTCTTCTTCTTCGGCACTTTCCTGCTGCGGCTGATAGGCAGCGGCCGGTTTCTCCTCGTCTATTTCGTCGGCGGTATCGTCGGCAATGCCCTTTACCTGCTGCTGGGCGAGCCTCTATCCGTGGCGGTGGGGGCCTCCGGGGCCATCTACGCCATCGCCGGAGCGCTGGTGGTGCTGGTGCCGCGGGTGAGGGTGCTTTTGTGGTTTTTCTTCCCCATGCCGCTCTGGGTGGTGGTGCTGGTGTTTTTCGTCCTCTGGTCAATACCGGGTCTTTTTCCGGATATAGCTTGGCAGGCCCACCTGGGCGGGCTGGCCTTCGGGCTCATCGCCGGCTATTACTTCCGCCGCCGGTTGCGTGGCATTGTCTATCGCTAGCGAATCTGCACATCGCTCGCCCTGAGCCTGTCGAAGGGCGAGGCGATTATACCATCATGGTTCGACAGGCTCACCATGAGCGGTTTTGTAGACGCCCGCAGCTTGACTTTTAGCCTGGCCATTTCTATAATTGTTAGGTTGCCCCCTTTGTTTTACAGGGGTAAAGGACAATGCCCGAGTGGCGCAATGGTAGCGCAACCGACTTGTAATCGGTAGGCTGACGGGTTCGAATCCCTCCTCGGGCTGGGTTTGCAGTGGCGGTGGCTGCGGAGGGGTGCCGGAGTGGTTAATCGGAGCAGACTGTAAATCTGCCGCCCTAAGGGCTACGCAGGTTCGAATCCTGCCCCCTCCACCATCTTGCCGTCTCGAATAGAAGATAAGACTATAGACAAATAGTCATAAAAATCGGTATAATGATACCGACGCCCACATAGCTCAGTCGGTAGAGCACATTCTTGGTAAGAATGGGGTCATCGGTTCGAATCCGATTGTGGGCTCGGAAATAAGGGAGGTTGAAATGGCCAAACAGAAATTTGACAGGTCAAAACCACACGTAAACGTGGGCACTATCGGTCACGTTGACCACGGCAAGACGACCCTGACGGCGGCCATCACACTGGTGCTTTCCAAGGCCGGCATCGGTAAGACCGAATTCCGCGCCTTCGAGAGCATTGATAATGCGCCGGAAGAGAAGGCCAGGGGTCTGACCATTGCCATTGCCCATATTGAATACGAGACGGAAAAACGGCATTACGCCCACATCGATTGTCCCGGCCATGCCGACTTCATTAAAAATATGATTACCGGCGCCGCCCAGATGGACGGTGCCATCCTGGTGGTGAGCGCCCCGGACGGGCCCATGCCGCAGACCCGCGAGCACGTCCTGCTGGCGCGCCAGGTGCAGGTGCCTTATATCGTCGTTGCCCTGAACAAGGTGGACATGATGGACGACGAGGAGCTGCTGGAGCTGGTAGAGGTCGAGGTTCGTGAGCTGCTCTCCAAGTACGAGTTCCCCGGCGACGAGATTCCCGTCGTCAGGGTGAGCGCCCTCAAGGCCCTGGAGTGCGGCTGCGGCAAGCGCGACTGCCAGTGGTGCGGCCCCATCCTCAAGCTGATGGACGCCGTCGACGAATACATCCCGGTGCCGGAGCGCCCCAAGGACATGCCCTTCCTGATGCACGTCGAGGACGTCTTCTCCATCAAGGGGCGGGGCACCGTACCCACCGGACGTGTCGAGCGCGGTACGGTCAAGGTCGGCGACGAGGTGGAAATCGTCGGCCTGCACCACGAGCCGCGCAAGGTGGTCATTACCGGCCTGGAGATGTTCCACAAGACCCTCGACCAGGCCGAGGCCGGCGACGCCGTGGGAGCGCTCTTGCGGGGCGTGGAGCGCGACGAAATCGAGCGCGGCCAGGTGCTGGCGGCCCCGGGTACGATTAAACCGCATACCTACGCCGAGGGCCAGGTCTACGTGCTGACCAAAGACGAAGGCGGCCGCCATACCCCCTTCTTCAACGGCTACAAGCCCCAGTTCTACATCCGCACCACCGATGTTACCGGCACCATCGAGCTGCCGGAAGGCGTGGAGATGGTCATGCCCGGCGATAACATCAACATGAAAATCAAGCTCATCTACCCGGTGGCCCTGGAGGAAGGGCTACGGTTCGCCATTCGTGAAGGAGGCAGGACGGTAGGGGCCGGCACCTTTACCAAGATTCTAGAGTAAGCCATGGCCAAGAAAGCCGACGCCAGGGGTGTGATTTACCTTGCCTGTACCGAGTGCAAGGAGCGCAACTATACCACCACCAAAAACAGAAAAAACGATACGCAGCGCCTGGAGCTCAATAAATACTGCCCCCGCTGCCGGACACACCGGCTGCACCGGGAGGCCAAGTAGCCAGCGCGGCTGAGACACGGGGAAACTTGAGGCGATGACACAACCAGCGGTCACCAAGAAACGCCGGGGCTTTCGGCTCTTCCGCTATTTCGGCGAGATTATCAACGAGCTGAGGAAAGTCGTCTGGCTGACCCGGCGGGAGGTGCTTTACCTCACCGGGATGGTGCTCATCGTCACCATTATCGCCGGCATCATCCTGGGGGCGCTGGACTTCGGTTTCGCCCAGCTGGTGAACAAGATTTTCGTGGGTGGCTAAAGGCTGGCCCCGCTTGATATGCGCAAGGTGGTTCATATTGCCGGTCAACCGTCATTTCCCCGGTTATCCCCGTAGTGAGGTTATTTGTGGCGGAGAATGATAAACAGTGGTTCGTGATTCATACCTATTCCGGGCATGAAGAGCGGGTCAAGAAGAACCTGGAGCAGCGCGTCCATTTCATGGACTCCGGTGATAAAATCCTCGACGTGGTCATTCCCACCGAAGACGAAATAGAAGTGCGCGGCGGGCGGCGGCGCACCGTCACCCGCAAGATTCTGCCCGGCTACGTGCTGGTGCAGATGAAAATGGACGAAAACACCTGGAGCATCGTGCGCAATACTCCCGGTGTCACCGGCTTCGTGGGCAGCGGTAACGTGCCCACCCCCCTGCGGGAAAAGGAAGTGGGTGAGATTATCAAGCAGATGACCGCCGAGGCCCCCAAGGTCAAGGTGGGCTTCCGCAAAGGCCAGAGCATCCGCGTCACCGACGGCCCGTTCATCGACTTCGTCGGCGTCGTCGACGAGATAAATATGGAAAAAGGCAAAGTCAAGGTGCTTCTCTCCCTGTTCGGTCAGGAAACGCCGGTGGAGCTTGACTTTTTGCAGATAGACAAACTGTAGAGGTTTCCGGAGAGAATAACATGGCCAAGAAAGTGAAAGCCATCATCAAGCTGCAGATTCCCGCCGGGCAGGCGAACCCGGCCCCGCCGGTGGGCCCCGCCCTGGGCCAGCACGGGCTCAACATCATGGGCTTCTGCAAGGAATATAACGAGCGCACCGCGTCGCAGTCCGGCTCGATTGTGCCGGTGGAAATCACCGTCTACGAAGACCGGTCGTTTACCTTCATTACCAAGACCCCGCCCACCTCCGACCTGCTCAAGAAGGCCCTGGGACTGGAGAAGGCCAGCGGCACCGCCGGCCACGAAGAGGAGGCCGGCACCCTCTCGCGGCAGAAGCTCCGCGAAATCGCCGAGCTTAAGGCCAAAGACCTCAACGCCAACAGCATCGAGGCCGCCGAGCGCATTGTCGAAGGCACGGCCCGAAGCATGGGGATAAAGGTGGAATGACATGGTGAAACACGGCAAGAAGTATAACCAAGCGGCCGCCCTCATCGAGAGGGACAAGACCTACC
>DAOULO010000112.1:0-25458 GCA_034420195.1 Dehalococcoidales bacterium | reverse complement strand
TGCCAGTCAAACGTTCTCCCAAGTGAACTACGGCCCCGTGAGCGTACCTTAAATTTAGCATAAATACGCCCGCTTTAGCAAGCCGAGGTCGGGTTCGGGGGAGGGAACATCGCTAGATGTCGATGCCGATGGCGCGGAAAATCCCCTTGAGGCCGAAGTAGCCGGCGTAGACGACGGTGGAGGCCTTGATGAGCTTGCCGGCCAGGACGATAAGCACGTATTTCTTCACGCCGAAGCGCAGCGCCCCGGCCGCCAGGGCGGCCGGGTAGAAGAAGGGATTGACGACCGAGGCAACGATAAATAGCGTCAGCGGCCCGCGCCGCTCCATTAACCCGAGCATCCGCTCGTAGGCCGCCTGGATGCGGCCGTGCTTACTGCTGGAGATAGCCCGCCCGGCGCCGTGGCCGGTCATGTAAATGGTCATGGCACCCACCACTTCCCCCAGGGCCGCCGCTACCACGAGCAGCGCCGCCGCCCACGGGCTATTCATGGCCCCGCCCAGGGCGAACACCACCGCCAGCATGGGGACGGGGATGATGATGGTGGCCCCGCCAAGGACGCTGATGGCGAAGGCGCCCAGGTAGCCCCAATGCTCCATCTGCTGGATTTCTTCGCCGTAGACGAAGATGGCCACGGCCATGGCTACCGTCAGGACGATGCCGGCGATGCCGATGACGTAAGCCCACTTCCGGGAGCGCTGGTGGGACAGCTCTTCCGGGTTGGTGTCAATGTCCTCGGCCGGTTTGGCTTCCACTGATGATTCTTCCATAGCGTGCCTCTATTATACACTACACGTACGGGCAATAGAAGCGCTGATTCGTAGCTGGCTTTACAGATAAGACCGCTTTGACTACAATATTAGTGTTTTGAGTTAGTGAGGAGAGCCGCCATGACGATAAAAGCCGTGTTTTTTGACCTCTATCATACTCTGGTGACCTACGACCCTCCCCAAGAAGTGCTGGAGGCGAGGGCGCTGGCGGAGCTGGGCATCAGCGTCGACCCGCCGGTCTTCCTCCGGCCGCTGGTCAAGGCCGACGAGTTTATCTACCAGGAGATTGCCCGCCGCCCCCTGAGCTACCGCACTCCCGAGGAGCGGCTGGCCCTCTACCGGGGCTATCAGGAGATACTGCTGAGCGAGGCCGGTATTGACTACGACGAGAAGCTGGTCATGGAGCTCCTGGCCAAGATGCAGAAGACGGTGATGAACCTGGCCCTCTTCCCCGACGTAGCCCCGGCCCTGACCGACCTCAAGGGTCGCGGCCTGACCCTGGGGCTCATCTCCAACGTGGAGCAGGACATCGACGAGTTGCTGAACAAGCTGGGCCTGCCCGAATGGCTGGATATCGTTATGACTTCGCAGGAGGCCGGCTACAACAAGCCCAACGCCGAGATATTCCTGGCGGCGCTGCGGCAGGCCAAAGTTGAAGCCGCTGAGGCCATCTACACCGGCGACCAGTACCGCGTGGATATCGTCGGCGCCGAAGGGGCGGGCATGAAGGGCATCCTCCTCGACCGCAGCGGCTACTACGAGGAGCTGGACTGCCCCCGCATCCGGAGCCTCACCGAGCTGGTGGACTATCTATAGCTTGCCGGTTCGCCTTTTTCTCCCCGATGTTTTATCGGGAAAGCCGACGGCGCCGGCCAGCGCGGTGTTCATGTATTGATTGAGGCTGACGCCCTCTATCATGGCCCGGTCCGCCAGCATCTGGTGCAGGGACGGCGGTATCCGCAGGCTAATCTGGCCGCTGTTCTTCAGCGGCGCCGGCTCGGGTATTTTAATACCACGCTCCAGGCTGGACTTGAGCCAGTCCCGCTTTACCCCTGCGATTTCGCTCAAGGCCTCTTCCGGGGTGGCGCCGTCAATTATACAATGGGGTAGCTCGGCGACCCTGGCCACGTAATACGGCCCTTCGCCGTCGTCCCAGGCCTCGATGATAATCCGGTAGGGCAGGTTGGCGTAATATTCCAGGTCTTTCATAATTTCTCTTATTGGCATCCTAATCCTATACTTCTCTTAATTAACTCATAATGGCTACAGACTTTCGATAATACCGAGTAGCTCTTTGACGTAGCAGGCCTTGATACGTGTTTCCCGCCGGTAAATAAGTGGAGGATGATTTTTTATGATGATTTTGGGATGTTTAGAACCTTCCTCGATACGTCCGTAATACCTTGCTAATGTCTCGAAATCGTTTTGCGATACATTCCGGATATTATTACGTACCTTCCCCAGGAGCTTTTCTTTTTTCATGACTAATTAACCTCGCATACATATTGTGCCTCCTTTTCGGCTCCTTTGGGCAATATCACATGGTATCATATGTAATACCATTTGTCAAGAGTATTTCGTGTTTAGTCAAGACTATCAAGATATTCCTTATACCGCCACATGGCCGCCAGGGCCATCACGGCGGCCTCATCGCTGGTGTAGCTGGGGATGCCCCGCGCCTGGAAGCCCCGGCACAGCTTGGCGTAAATCTCCCGGTCGCCCAGGGGGCTCACCGCCAGGAGGGGCTTGGTAGGGAAGTCTTTTTTGATATCGGCCAGGAGGGCGGGCACGTCGCCGCCGGGCAGCCAGTCGATAGCGCCCATGATTGCCAGCACCGCATCCACGCCTTCATCCTCTATGACGGCCCGCGTCACCGTGGTGTAGGTCGCCGCGAAGCCGCTGGCCTCGATGGCCACCCAGACGTCCACCGGGCTGCGGACGCGCCACCAGTCGGGGTAGACGGTCTTGATTTTCTCCTTGGTCGCCGGGGCCAGCTCGGCCACGGCCAGCCCAAGGCGGCTCAGGGCGTCGACGGTGAGGACGCAGCCGGAGCCGGCCAGGTTGACGATGCCGACGCGGTTGCCTGCCGGCAGGGGGGCGTGGGCGAAGGCGCGGGCGACGTCCCAGAGCTGCTCGAAGCTGCCCACCCGGCAAATCCCGGCCTGCCGGAAGGCGGCGTCGTAGATGCGGTCTTCCCCGGCGATGGAGCCGGTATGCGTGGCCGAGGCCCGCGCCCCGGCCCCGGTCACGGCCGATTTCAGCACGATTATTGGTTTCTCCGGCACGATGCGGCGGCTCAATTCCAGGAAACGCTGGCCGTCGCGGATGTCCTCCAGGTACATGGCGATGATACGCGTGGCCGGGTCGGCGCCGAGGTAGGCCAGCATATCGCTCTCGTCGACGTCGCACTTGTTGCCCAGGCTGGCCACCTTGCTGATGCCCAGCTCGCTGTTGATGAGAGGCAGGAAGACGCCGGTGAAGAGCCCGGTCTGACCGATGAAGCCCACGTGACCCTCGCCGATATCGCCCTGGGGGAGGAAGAGCTCGTTGAGGCGGCCTAGGCTGGTGTCGAAACGGGCGTAGGGGTTGATGGTGCCGACGCTGTTGGGCCCCATAACCCGGATGCCGCTTTCCCGCGCCAGGCGGGCGATTTGCGCCTGGCGGCGGGCGCCGGTCTCGTCCATCTCGGCGAAACCGGCCGACTCGATGACGACGGCTTTTACCCCCCGGGCGACACATTCTTCCAGGGACTTGAGCACCGCCTGGGGCGGCAGCACGATGAGGGCCAGTTCCGGTGGCGCCGGGGTGGCCGCCAGCGTCGGGTAGACCTCCCGGCCCAGTATCCGCCCGCTGCGGGGATTGACCGGATAGAGCCCGCCGGGATAGCCCAGCCTAATTAGATTTTCGACGATGTTGTAGCCGCCCTTGCCCGCCGTCCGCGAGGCGCCGATGACGGCGACGCTCTGCGGCTCGAAGAAGGGCTTGAGGCTGGCGATGGTGCGGCGGTTATCCATATTTTATTGCCTCAATTCTACATGACGGGGCAGGTAGCGTCAAAAGGGGAAGGTCTCTCCCCGCCCCACCCACCCTTTTATTTTCCCACCCGGCCCGCCCTGTGGCATCCTGCCACTACTCGGTGGGGTTTTCTCCCCACCCCCGCATATTACTGGAGGGTAAAGGGGTGGCAAGCTATGGGCTAAGCCGAGGATGCCGCGAGGGCGGCCAGGGTGGGAATAGATAACTCAGACCGGGGCGGTGGTGGGGCAAAAATATTGCCCTAAAGAAAGAGGGGGGCATGAAGCCCCCCTCGCAATTAGCTTTAGGTTTGGCCTCAGGCGGCGGCCTTGGCCGGGGTCTTGGTCTTGGCCTTGGTCTGGAAGGTAAGCGCCTTGCCTTCCTTATCCAGGTCGACCTTCACGGTGTCGCCCTCTTTAAGCTCGCCGCGCAGTAGCTGGCTGGAAAGCGGGTTTTCCACCTGCCGCTCGATGACGCGCCGCAGCGGGCGGGCGCCGTTGACCGGGTCGTAGCCCTCCTTGGCCAGGTACGACTTGGCCTTGTCGGTCAGCTCGATGCCCAGCTTGTGCTCGGCCAGGCGCTCCTGGAGGTCTTTGACCATGAGGTCGACAATCTGGCGGAGCTGCGCCTCGGTCAGCTCGTGGAAGACGATGATGTCGTCGAGCCGGTTGAGGAACTCGGGGCGGAAGAGCTTCTTGACCTCGGTCATGACCTTGTCTTTCATCGCCTCGTAGCTCTTGCTCGCCTTGGTCGCCTCTTTGGCCGAGGCGAACCCGATTTGCCCCTCGCGCTTGATGAGCTCGACGCCGGCGTTGGAGGTCATGACGACGACCGTGTTCTTGAAGTCCACGGTGCGCCCGTGGCCGTCGGTGAGGCGGCCGTCGTCGAGTATCTGGAGCAGGGTGTTGAACACCTCGGGGTGGGCCTTCTCGATTTCATCCAGCAGGATAACTCGGAAGGGGCGCCGCCGCACGGCCTCGGTGAGCGGGCCGCCCTCGTCGTAGCCGACGTAGCCCGGCGGCGAGCCGATGAGCCGGGAGACGGTGTGCTTCTCCTGATATTCCGACATGTCCAGCCTGACCATGGCGTTCTCGTCGTTGAAGAGGAACCAGGCCAGCGACTTGACCAGCTCGGTCTTGCCGACGCCGGTCGGCCCGAGGAACATGAAGCTGCCGATGGGCCGGCGCGGGTTCTTGAGGCCGGCGCGGCTGCGACGGATGGCCTCGGAGATGGCGGCCACGGCCTCCTCCTGGTCGATGAGGCGCTCGTGGATACGCTCCTCCATGTGCAGCAGCTTCTGGGCCTCGCCCTCCAGCATCTGCGAGACGGGGATGCCCGTCCACTTGGAGACGAGCTCGGCGATGTGCTCGGCGGTGACCTCTTCGCTGATTTTCTCTTTCTTGAGCCAGTCGGCCTTGGCCTTATTGTATTCCTGCTCAATCTTGAGCCGCTCGGCCTTGAGCTCGGCGGCCGGCTGGTACTCCTCGCGCTGCGTGGCGGCATCCTCCTCGTTGGTCAGCTCCTTGACGCGCTGCTCCAGCTTCTTGACCTCGGGCGGGGCGCTCTCGCTGTCGATGCGCGATTTACTGGCCGCTTCGTCGATGAGGTCGATGGCCTTATCGGGGAGGTGGCGGTCGGAGATGTAGCGCTGGCTCAATTTGGCCGCCGCTTCCAGGGCCTCGTCGGTAATCTTTATCTTGTGGTGCGCCTCGTAGCGGGGGCGCAGGCCGCGCAGGATGGCCACGGTGTCTTCCAGGCTGGGCTCGTCGACGAAGACCGGCTGGAAGCGTCGCTCTAAGGCCTTGTCCTTTTCGATGTACTTGCGGTACTCGTCCACGGTGGTGGCCCCGACGCACTGCAGCTCGCCGTGGGCCAGGGCCGGCTTGAGCATATTGGAGGCGTCGATGGAGCCCTCGGCGGCACCGGCACCGACGACGGTATGAATCTCGTCGATGAAGAGGATGACCTCGCCCTGCGACTGGCGCACCTCGTCCATGACGGCCTTGAGCCGCTCCTCGAACTCGCCGCGGAACTTGCTCCCCGCCACCAGGGCGCCCATATCCAGGGCGACGACCTTACGGCCTTTGAGGGAGTCGGGCACGTCATCGGCGGCGATTTTCTGGGCCAGCCCCTCGGCGATGGCCGTCTTGCCGACGCCGGCGTCCCCGACGATGACCGGGTTGTTCTTGGTGCGGCGGGTAAGTATCTGCATCACCCGCTTGATTTCGTCGTCGCGGCCGATGACCGGGTCGAGCTTGCCCGCCCGGGCCATCTCGGTGAGGTCACGGCCGTATTTCTCCAGCGAGCGGTACTTACTCTCGGCGTTCTTATCGGTGACGCGGTGGCCGCCGCGCAGCTTCTTGAGCGCCTCGTAGACCTTCTCCTGGGTGACACCGGCATCGTGCAGTATCTTGGCGGCATCGCCCTCGGTGGCGCTGGCCATGGCGATGAGGAGGTGCTCGGTGGAGATGAAGTCGTCCTTGAGGCGGTTGGCCTCCTCGTCGGCCTTCTGCATCAGCTGGGCGATACGCGGCGTGGCGTAAATCTGCCCCGTCTGGTAGGTTACCTTGGGCGTCTTTTCCAGCACCTCTTCCACCTGGTTGCGGATGGTATCGGCGTTGACGTTCAGCTCCTTGAGTATCTCGCCGACCAGCCCCTGCCGCTGCATGAGCAGCGACAGCAGTATATGTTCTACGTCCCACTGGCTGTGCTTGAATTGCATGGCCATCTGCTGGGACGCCTGGATGGCTTCCTGGGCCTGTTCCGTAAATCTTTCCTGTCTCATTGTTCCTCTCCCCTCAGTTCGTTTAGCTCCCGCTGGGCCTGCTCCAGCTCGCTCTGGAGCTCGCTGACGTGCTGCATCATGCGCAGGATGACCTCCACCCCCGGCAGGTTGACGCCCATGTCGTCCACCAGCGTCTTGACGCGCTGCAGCAGGGCGATATCCCGGTCGGAGTAGAGGCGCACGTTGCCCCGGGAGCGGCGCGGTGCAATCACCCCCACCCGCTCGTAGTAGCGCAGGGTGTGGGTCTGCACGTCCAGCATCCGGGCCGCCACGCTGATAACGTAGCGCGGTTCGGTATCGTATCTCTCTTCGTTCATAGTCACCTCAGCTTGCCTTCAGGCCGCGGTATCGGGTTTGATTGCCTGAAACTATCTTCATTAAGCCGGCTCGGGCCGTAGCTCGCCCAGCTGGTGGAAAAGCTCCTTTTCTTGCTCGGTCAGTTTGGTGGGCACCACCACGCTCACCCTGGCCATGAGGTCGCCCTTGGCCGACTTGCCCAGGTGAGGCATGCCCTGCCCGGTGAGCTTGAAGACCTTGCCGTTCTGGGTCTCCGGCGGTATCTTCAGGGCCAGCTTGCCCTTGAGGGTGGGCACCTGCACCTCGCCGCCGAGCGCTGCCTTCACCAGCGGGACGGCGATAGTGGTGTGCAGGTTATCGCCGCGGCGCTCGAAGGTGGCGTGCGGCCGCACCGTGATTTTAAGGTATAAGTCCCCGGCCGGGCCGCCGCCGTAGCTGGGCTGGCCCTTGCCGGCCAATCTCACCCGCGAGCCGGTGGCCACCCCGGCGGGAATCTTGACTTCCAGTCTTTTGATATTGGGCACGACGCCGGTGCCGCGGCAGGTGGAGCAGGGGACGTTCTGGATGCGGCCGGTGCCCTTACAGGCGGCGCAGGGCTCCTCCATGCGGAGGCTCAGGGTGCGCGACGTGCCGTGATAGGCCTCCTCTAGCGTCACCTCAACGGGCGATTCCAAATCCTGGCCGCGCTGCGGCCGCGCCCGCCGCGAGAAGCCGCCGGTGCGCCCCCCGCCGAAAAGCTCGGAGAGGATATCGTCCATGTCGCCGATATCGCCACTGAAGTGATAAGTGCCGCCACCGGGCGCAAACCCGAAGCCGCGGGAATACCCCGGCTGCTGTTGCTGGCGGGCGGCCTCCTCAAACTGGTCGGCGTACTGCCACTTATCGCCGTACTTATCGTACTTCTGGCGCTTTTCCTTATCGGCCAGAATCTCGTAGGCGTTGTTTATCTCTTTGAACTTGGCCTCGGCGTCCTTGTCGCCGGGGTTGACGTCGGGGTGAAACTTACGCGCCAGCTTACGGTAGGCCTGCTTGATTTCCTTCTCGCTGGCCCCCCGGCTGACACCGAGAATGTTATAATAGTCCTTAACGGCCATGTTATCGCTCCACAACGGTATCACTTATATTATAATTATTTCACAGCTATCATGTCAAGATAAATATATGAAAGTTCATACATTTTTATTAACTTTTGGGTGCTGAAGGCTTTGACGCTGGGGCGGGCTTCTGTTAAAATTGGTAGAGTAATCTCCCTGTTCGCGCCGACCTTAAATTAAGTCCCGACCTGAAAAGATGCGAAGCGCTGGGAAGGCGGGTGCGCTTGAGGAAAGGAGAACAATGGTGAGTCTTAAAGACAAAGTGGCTCTGGTTACCGGCGGCTCCGGCGGACTGGGGCGCACGCACTGCCTGTCGCTGGCTAAGGCCGGCTGTAACGTGGCCGTCGGTGCCCACAATCACCTGGAAAAGGCCGAAGAGGTGGCCGCGGAAATCCGGGCCATGGGGCGGAAGGCGATGGCCCTGGTCATGGACGTGGCCAATATGGCCGAAGTCGAGGCCGCCGTCGCCAAGGTGGAGAAGGCGCTGGGGCCGGTGGAAATCCTGGTCAACAACGCCGCCACCGGCATCGTGCGGGCGGTCACCATCGTCAGGACGAAAGTTCAGGACTGGGCCCGGGACCTCAGCGTCAACCTGACCGGGCCGTTCCACACCATCAAGTGCTGCCTGCCGGGAATGCTGGAGCGGGGCTGGGGACGCATCATCAACATCTCCTCCATCGCCGGCACCATGGGCGGCGCCGGTCAGGCGAGCTACGCCACCGCCAAGGCCGGACTCATCGGGCTGACCAAGACGGCCGCCCTGGAAGGGGCCCGTAACGGCGTTACCGCCAACGCCATCGTCCTGGGCGTCTTCGACGGCGGCGCCTTCTACGAGATAGCCCCGGAGTACCGCGAGCGCATCGTCAGGAAGATGGCCCTGCGCCGCCCCGGCACGCCCCAGGAGCTGAGCAACGTCATCGTCTTCCTGGCCTCGGATGAATCGAGCTATCTTACCGGCGAGGCCATCGAGGTCAGTGGCGGCGGCAGCCTGTTTACGTTTTAGCGGCAAGCTCAAAAGTCAAAACCATGGCTTAAAAGTCAAAACCGTGGCGCTTTGGTTTTTACGCTATAGTTTTGAGCTTTGACCCTTAATTTTTCCCTTAATGCGAAAGGAGACATTATGAGTGAGGCAGTCATCGTCAGCGGCGTCCGCACCGCCATCGGGAACTACGGCGGCGCGCTGCGGGATGTCCCGGCGGTCAAACTGGGCAGCATCGTCATCCGGGAGTCCCTCAAGGAGATAGGCGTGAGGCCGATGGGCAACGCCGGCTACGCCCCGGAGTCGCTCAAGGGCGAGGTGCTCATCGAGCTGGAGAAAAAATACGCCGACTGGGACGCTTCCGCCCGGGAAGTCCTGGTGGACGAGGTCATAATGGGCAACGTCATCCAGGCGGGGCAGGGGCAGAACCCCGCCCGCCAGGCCGCCATCTACGCCGGCGTCCCCAAGGAGGTCAACGCCTTTACCGTCAATAAAATCTGCGCCTCCGGCATGAAGGCGGTGGCCCTGGCCGCCCAGGCCATCCGGGCCGGCGAGGCCGACGCTATCGTGGCCGGCGGTATCGAGAACATGAGCGACGTCCCGTACTACGTCCCCAAGATGCGCTGGGGGGCCCGCATGTTCAACGCCGAGATGATTGACGGCATGGTGCACGACGGACTCTGGGAGATATTCTACAACTATCACATGGGCGTCACCTCGGAGAACATCGCCGAGAAGTACGGCATATCCCGCGAGGAGCAGGACGCCTTCGCCCTGGAGAGCAACAACCGCGCCCTGGCGGCCACCAAAAACGGCATCTTCAAGGAAGAAATCGTCCCCGTGGAGGTCAAGGTCAAGCGCGAGACCAAGCTCTTCGATACCGACGAGCACCCCCGCGAGACCTCCATGGAGCTGCTGGCCAAGCTGCCCACCGTTTTCAAGAAGGACGGGGCCGTCACCGCCGGCAACGCCTCGGCCATCACCGACGCCGGGGCGGCCCTGGTCGTCATGTCGGCGGAGAAGGCCAGAGAACTCGGCCTCAAGCCCATGGCCAAAATCAAGGCCTACGCCTCCGGCGGCGTCGACCCGGCCTACATGGGGCTGGGGGTCGTGCCGGCCACCCGCAAGGTGCTGGAGAAGACCGGCCTGACTTTGAAAGACATCGACTACATCGAGCTCAACGAGGCCTTCGCCTCGCAGTCCATCGGCTGCATCCGCGAGCTGGACATCGACATGAAAAAGACCAACCTCTACGGCGGCGGCATCTCGCTGGGGCACCCCATCGGCTGCACCGGCGCCCGCATCCTGGTGACCCTGGCCCACGACATGGTGCGCCGCGACCTCCGGTACGGCCTGGCCACCCTCTGCATCGGCGGCGGGCAGGGTATGGCGATGATTCTGGAAAGATAGCTTTTAGGGGGTATTTTTTACCTCACCCCCTTTGTCCCCCTCTCCTGAAGAGGCTTGCAAGCAGGAGAGGGGGATTTTTGTTTATGTGTATCTGAGCGGATGAGCATTCAGAAATGCTTTAAAAAGGGGTAATAATATGCTATGAGATAATGAAACTAATTCAAAATCTTTCTTGTTTTCTTCCAGATTCTTTCTACCATGAAATAAGTTACACCTTACTTGATATATTACTTCTAATAAAGATTCAAAAGTACCATCATATTTATAAATATCTTCACACTCATTCCTAAATCTCATATCAACTACTGATTTGTTTTCAAGCTCATCAAGATTCTTCTTAAAATCTGGGTCTTTCACCTTCATATCTTCAAAAGTATTTTTAAAATCAGGCATTCCTTTTAGCGCATTGATTTGGCTACGGTCGTTTATACCCTCGCCGAACTTGGCACGCATCCACCCATTAAATGCTATCCACAACGAAATAAATCGGTCTCCGTCATCTATATATTCCTCTCCCCTTTCTGCTCTTTTGAGCCATTCTCTTGTGAAAATACGCCAATTTATAAATACCATGATTCAGATATTATCTTTCATAACAGAATGTGTCAACTATTGTGGGGTGGGGTGTAAACTTGGGCCTAAGCCGCAGATGCCGCGAGGGTGGCTAGGGTGGGAATAGATAACTCAGAAAGGGGAGGGGTGGAGAGATTGCTTCGCTACGCTCGCAATGACAAAAAACTTAGAATTTCTTAGTATAATCCGGACACCAGGTAGCGTTGGGGCGCTCGGGGCGGCGGCAGGCCCCGCGCCAGTTCCACTTGCAGCTATCGCAGAGCAACACCTTCATCCCCAGCCATTTCTTCACGGCCAGGGTGAACCGGTCCCACCCGCCGGGGCCCGTCGGGGCTCGTTTCATAGCTAAACAGGTCTCCTCTTTTCAGTATAACAAGCCCTTTGCCTTGACACAAATAAACCCCTTATCCTAAACTATTGAAGGGATTTTCTTCCCAATCAGAGCCCCCTTCATCGCCAGCATGAGAACAGGTGCGCCGTCCGGAACCCAAGCCGCCAGAGAGGAGGCAAGACCGTGACCTACCAGACCATCCTTTACGAAAAGGCCAAAGCCATCGCCCGAGTGACCCTCAACCGCCCCGATGCCCTGAACGCCCTCAACAGCACCGTCTACAACGAGCTTTACGACGTCTTTGAGGCCATTGAGAACGACGACGCCGTGCGCGTGGTGGTGCTGACCGGCGCCGGGGAAAAGGCCTTCGCCGCCGGCTCGGATGTCGTCGAGATGCAGAACATGAGCCCCCTGGAGATTCAGAAGTTCGTGGCCGCCATCCGTAAGGCCTCCGACCGCATCTACACCCTTAGCAAGCCCACCATCGCCGCCATCTCCGGCTACGCCCTGGGCGGCGGCTGCGAGCTGGCCATGTGCTGCGACCTGCGCATCGCCTCGGAGCGGGCCCGCTTCGGCCAACCGGAGATAAACCTGGGGCTGATTCCCGGGGCCTGCGGCACGCAGCGCTTGCCGCGCCTGGTCGGGGTGGCCAAGGCCAAGGAGATGATTTTTCTGGGCGACATGATTAAGGCCGACGAGGCCCTCCGCCTGGGGCTGGTCAACAAGGTCGTCCCGCCGGAGAAGCTCATGGAGGAGGCCATGGACTGGGCTGCCAAGCTGGCCGCCAAGAGCCTGCCCGTCCTCACCATGGCCAAGAAGTCCATCGATACCGGCGTGGACACCGATATCACCTCCGGCCTCAACATGGAGGCCCGCTGTGTGGCCCTCTGCTTCGCCACCCAGGACCAGAAAGAGGGCATGAAGGCCTTTCTGGAGAAGCGAGAAGCGAAGTTTAAGAATAAGTAATCATAAGGAGGAGGTTACCACCGTGGCCATTAAGAACGTATTTGTCATCGGGGCCGGCACCATGGGCAACGGCATCGCCCAGGTGAGCGCCCAGGCGGGCTACAACGTGACCATGTCCGACATCAAGGAAGAGTTCCTCGCCAACGGCATGGCCGCCGTTGATAAGAGCCTGGGCCGCCTGGTGAAGAAAGAGACCATCACCGAGGCTGAGAAGGCCCAAATCATCGCCCGCATCAAGACCACCCTGGACATGAAGGATGCCAAAGACGCCGACCTCGTCATCGAGGCGGCGCCGGAGGTGCTGGACTTAAAGAAGAATATCTTCAAGCAGCTGGATGAAATCTGTAAGGAAGACGCCATTCTGGCGACGAATACGTCCTCGCTGCCCATCGGGGAAATCGCCTCCGCCGCCAAGGACCCGGCGCGGGTCATCGGCATCCACTTCATGAACCCGGTGCCGGTGATGAAGGGCGTCGAGGTCATCCCGGGGCGTCATACCGCCAAGGCGACTTTGGAGGCCGCTAAGGAGTACGTCAAGAGCATCGCCAAGGAGCCCTGCGAGGCCCGCGACTACGCCGGCTTCATCGTCTCGCGGCTGGTGGACGCCATCATCAACGAGGCCGTCCTCTGCGTCATGGACGGTAACAAGCCGGAAGAGGTCGATAAGGCGGTGCGGCTCTGCCTCAACCACACCAAGGGCCCGCTGGAGCTTTGCGCCCTGGCCGGGGCCGATATCGTCCTCCACGGCCTGGAGACGATGTACGCCGAGTTCGGCGAGCGGCTCATGCCCGCCCCGCTGCTGCGGAACATGGTGCGCTCCGGCGACTACGGGCGCAAGACCGGCCGCGGCTTCTACGATTACACCCAGAAATAGGCAAGTTAACCCATTACGGATATATCCTAACGAAAGACACGAAAGAGGTAGTAAATAATGGCAAATGATACAGATGTCGTCATCGTCAGTGCGGTGAGGACGCCCTTCGGCCGCTTCGGCGGCTCGCTGCGGGACATCGACTACTACGAGCTGGGGGCCATCCCCATGCGGGAGGTGCTCAAGCGGGTCAACGTCGCCCCCGACGTGGTCAACGAGGTCTTCTGGGGCGTCGGCGATACCTCGGCCTGCCGCGACTCCTACACCCCGGTGGCCGGGCGGCAGTCGCTCATCCGGGCGGGGCTGCCCCACGAAACGGTCTCCATCTCCTTCGACATGGCCTGCGTCTCGGCGATGAACGCCGTCCGGCTGGCCGCCCTGGAGATGAAGGCCGGAGAAATCGAGACGGCCATCTGCGGCGGGGCCACCTCCTTCGGGCAGTCGCCGCTGGTGGTCAGGGGCGTCAGGTTCGGCGGCTTCCGCATTGGCGACGTCAAGATGGAAGACCCCCTCTACGCCCTGGGCTACAAGGACTTCAACCCCGTCTCCGTGGACAGCGATAACGTGGCCTACGAGTACGGCTTTACCCGCCAGGACATGGACGAGTGGGCGCTGCGCAGCCACCAGAACTACGGGGCCGCCTGGAACGCCGGCAAGTTCAAGGAAGAAATCATGCCCTTGGAAATCCCCCAGCGTAAGGGCGACCCGGTGACGCTGGACATTGACGAGCAGTACCGCGCCGATACCTCGCTGGAGCGGCTGGCCAAGCTGAAGACGGTCTACGATACCCGCGCCATTACCGCCGGCAACGCCCCCGGCCTCAACGACGGGGCCACGGCCATCCTGGTCATGACGCGCCAGAAGGCTAAAGAACTCGGCCTGGAAGTGCTGGCGACGGTAGTCGAGAATGTCTCCATTGCCATTAACGCCAGCCGCATGCCGGAAGGCCCCGGCATCGCCATGAAGAAAATCCTCAAAAAGGCCGACATGACCCTGGACGACATGGCCGTCATGGAAATCAACGAGGCCTTCGCCTGCGTGCCGCTGGTCTCGATGATGGTGGCCGTGGATAAGGACAAGGCCAAGTATAAGGCCATAGCGGAGCGAATGAACATCAACGGCAGCGCCATCGCCATCGGCCACCCCAATACCGCCAGCGGCGCCCGGCTCGTCATGAACCTCATGTACGAGCTGCGGCGGCGGGGCGGCGGCTACGCCATGGGCGCCATCTGCGGCGGCCTGGCCCAGGCCAACGCCTGCATCATCAAAGTAGATTAAAAGAAATCAAAGGAGTCTCTATGGACGTATCGCAGTTTTCGCTGAAGGGCAAGGTGGCCATCGTCGTCGGTGGGGCGGGGGATATCGGCAAGGCCATCGCCGCGACGATGAGCGGCGCCGGTGCCGACGTGGTTATCAGCAGCCGCAAGCAGGAAAATCTGGATAAGGCCGCCGCCGAAATCAAGGCCGAGACGGGCGGCAAAGTTCTGCCGATTGCCTCACACATCGCCAAATTAGACCAGACCAAGCCCTTCGTTGAGCAGGTGGTGAAGGAGTTGGGGCGCATTGACATCCTGGTGAACAGCTCCGGCTCGTCCTTCATGGTGCCCCTGGTGGACATGGAGGAGTGGCAGTGGGACGCGGTGATGAACGTCAACCTCAAGGGGCCGTTCTTCCTGGCCAAAGAAATCGCCCCCATCATGAAAGAGCAGGGCGGCGGCAGCATCATCAATATTACGTCTTATATGGGCGTCCGCGTTGAGGAATCGCTGGGGGCCTACTGCATCTCCAAGGCGGCCGTGATGCACATGACCCGCGCCATGGCCAAGGAGTGGGGCAAGTGGAATATCCGTGTCAACGCCATCGCCCCGGCCTGGGTGCACAGCCGCCTGGCCGACCCCTTCCTGCAGATGCCCGGCATCAACGACCGCATGCTGGCCCAGACGGTCATCGGGCGCTTCGGCGAGCCGGACGACGTGGCCGCCATCGCCCTCTACCTGGCCTCGGACGCCGCCAGGAACCAGACGGCCGGTATCTTCCCGCTGGACTACGGGATGCTGACCTAAAAGATAAGCGAATAATCGGATAAGGAGGCGCTGCGATGTCTTTGAAGAGAAAAGTTGTCTTGGTGACCGGCGCCCGGCAGGGGCTGGGCAAGGCCATCTCGCTGGGCATGGCCGAGGCCGGGGCCGACCTGGTCATCTGCGACCGCGTTACCGACGACGGCAAGCTGGACGAGACGGCTAAGGAAATCGAAAAGCTCGGCTCCCAGACCCTCACCCTGGGCGGCGATATCACCGTCGAGGACGATGTCAACAATATCGTCAATAAGGCCCTGGAGAAATTCGGTAAGATTGACGTGCTGGTGAACAACGCCGGCGTCACTGCCCAGGACTCCTTCCTCAACCTGCCTTACCGGCGCTGGCGGCTGATTCTCTCGGTCAACCTGGACGGGGTCTTCCTCTGCACCAAGGTCGTCCTGCCCCACATGCTGGAAAAGAAGAGCGGCACGGTCATCAACGTCTCCTCCATCCTGGCCAAGCAAATCCGCATGAACATCGCCTACGGCGTCACCAAGGCCGGCGTGGAGCGTTTCACCCTGGGCCTGGCCCACGAGATGCGCCGCGAAGAGGGCATCGCCATCACCTGTGTCCGTCCCTACTTCGTCAAGACCGATGTCGTCATGGGCTTCATGGAGGGCCGCGATACCTCCGACTTTGAGGAGCCCATCATCTGGCAGAAGTACCCGGCCATGGTGGCCGCCGCCGACCCCCAGAGCGTCACCGGCAAGATACTGGACAAGGCCGCCCTGGAGGAGATGTTCGGCAAGGTTGAATAGGGCTCAATCCTTGAGATAGATGCTCCTCGCCAGCGCCTGGCCGCTCTCGGTGAGAAATACCGTGCCGATGATGCTGGCCAGCTTCTTCCGGTCGCGGATGTCGTACTCGTCTTTCAGGTTCACCAGCCAGTCGGCGTCGTAGAGCACCCGGAAATTGACGGTGTTGATTTTACCCGGGCTGTGGTGGTGACCGATGATATCGCAAATTTCCTCAATCTGGCTTGCCCTAAACCCTAACCCCTCCAGAATCCGCCGGGCCAGCGGCGGGCCTTCCCGCTCCTGGTACTGGCCGCCGGTGCTGTGGTACTTCCTCTCCGCCTCGTGGATACCGATGTCGTGCAGGACGGCCGCCCCGACGACGACGTTGTAGTCGCCGCCCTCCGTCCGCAGCAGCCTCTCGGCGTAGTCGGTCACCCGTCGGGCGTGGTTGATGCGGCGCTCGTCCTCCCCGAAGTAGTCCTCCATGGCCCGCAGCAGGGCTTCCTTAACGTTGGCCATGCCGCTTCTTCCGCCAGCCCCGGTAGAACTGCGGCACCAGCAACAGCGCCGCCAGCGACGAGACCACCATGGCCACCCACATTACCGAGGCCGCCTGGGTGTGGATGCGCAGCGGCGAGAAGAACAGCGCCGAGAGCCCGATGCCCAGCCCGAAGGCGTTGGCCAGCACCGGCCGCGAGACGGTGGTGAGTGCCTGGTTGACGGAGGCCTCTTTCCCCATACCGCGCCCGCGGTAGTAGTAAACCCCGGAGAGCAGGTGGATGGAGTAGTCCACCCCCACGCCGATGGCGATGGCCGAGAGGTTGGCCGTCATCAGGTTGAGGTTGAAGCCGGTCATGGCCAGCATCCCCAAAATGGCGGCGATGGTGAGGGCGATGGGCAGCAGCCCCGCCAGGGCGGCGGTGATGCGGCGCAGCGTTACCCAGAGCATGATAAAAATGAGCGCCAGCGCCAGCCCCAGGCTCTGCACCTGGCTGCGCACCACCAGCCGGTTCATCTCGTTGAAGAGCACCGGCATGCCGGTGATGATGCGGAGCGTGTCGTCGTGGGCGGCGACGAAGTCTTGGAGGCGCTGGATGTCTTCCGAGTTGAGGTCTTCGGTGCGGACGACCATCTTGAAGCCGTCGGCGGCGACGAAGCTGTCCAGCTGCCCGGTGCCTATCTGGGAGAGCATCGTCTGGAGTTGCAGCGGGTCTTCGGGGTAGCCCGCCTGCCCGGTGACCAGCCCGTTCACCCCGGCGATGAGGTCGAAGGCGGAGAAGGCGCTGCGGATGTCGGGCAACTGCTCCAGCTCACGCTCGGTGGCCAGCACGCGGTTGGCGAAGGCGCTGTCCAGCAGGCTCGCCTGGCCCCGGGGGGAGACAATCTCCCCGGTGAGCGGTATGGCGCTGCCGAAGCTGCGCTCGACGCGGGCGAAGGTCTGGCGGATTTCCGAGCTTTCCTTGAAATAGGTCAGCTGGTTGGACTCGACCTCCAGCCGCGGGATGAAGACGGCGGAGACGACGAAGACGGCGGCGAAGACGGCCGGCACCAGCACGCGCCGCCGCGACGCCCCCAGGACGAAGTTGGTGAGCCAGGCGTCCTTACCCGCCGGGGTCTGGGCGGGGAGCTTGAGGCGGGAGAGCACCGCCGGCACGAAAAAGATGGCTATGAAACCGGCGTAGCCAATGCCCAGCGTCACGAAGATGCCCATGTGGCGCATCGGCACCACCTCCGTCCAGGCCAGCGAGGCGAAACCGGCCATCGTCGTCAGGGTGGCCAGCAGGATGGGCGTGCCCACCATCCCCAGCGTGGCCACGGTCAGCTCGCGGCGGTCGCGGTACTGCCCCAGGTTGTCCCGGAAGTGGCTGACGTAGTGCAGCCCGTAGGCCGAGCCCATCACCAGGATAAAGAGGGGGCTCAAGACCGTCAGCAGGTTGAGGTCCTGCCCGCTCCAGAAGACTGTCCCGAACGTCCAGAGGGCGGCGAACCAGGCCGGGAACATGGCCAGCACGGTAAAGAGGAAGCTCTTGAGGATGTAGCGGAAGACGAGCAGTACCAGGATGATGGCGCAGGGCGGCAGGATGGCCAGGATGATGAGCAGATAACCCCAGATGGTATCCTTGATGACCTCGTTGCCGGCCAGGGAAAAGCTCACCGGGCCGGCGGCGGAGAGGTCTTTCAGCTCTCTAATGACGGCGCGGGCGTCGGCGTCTACCGCCAGACTGACGATGAAGATGCCGTTACGCCCGTCGGCGGTGAGGAACTGGTCGGCCATAAAATAGCTGTCGGTGATGTAGTCCCGCAGGGCCTGGGGCTGCGACTCGATAAAGGCCGCATCCACCGGCGTTACCGTCCCGCCGAGCGAGATTATCTCCGCCGGGATGAAGCCCTGCACAGCGGCGACGCCGGTGATGGCGGCAATCTCATTCTGGAGATTAAAGACGTCGAGGAGGCTGGCCTCCTCCAGCAGCGAGGCATCGGACTCGATGAGCACCGAGATGGTCTCGCCGCTGGCGTACTTGGCGTTGAGGGCGTGGTACTCGTCGGCCTTGGGGTTGCCTTGGGAGAAGAAGGCGAGAAAGTCGGCGTCCAGGTTGAAGCGGTAGAAGGACACCAGCGAGACGATGTTAACGACGATTACGAAGGCGATGACGATCCTGGCGTGGTCGTAGATAAAACCGGCGAGCTTCTGCAAGGCAGGCTCCTTTTATTCAGTCCACCAGTCTAAAGAGCGGCCGGGCCCCCTCGCCGGCGGAGTACTTGTCGCCGGGGAAGACTTTATGCCCCATCTTCACCTTCCTGCCGATGAGCTCCATCGAGGCGTCCTTGGGGTCGATGCCCGCCAGATTGCCCATAATCCAGGGGCCGGCGTCCAGGGCCACGATGACGATGATATAAGGCACCTCCGCCTCGCGCCCCTCAGCGGCGACGTGCACGGTGGTGAAGGTCTTGATTTGACCGCTCCCGTTTACCTCCACGACCTCCATGTCCGGGCTCTGGCACTGGCGGCAGACTATCTTGGGCGGGATGGTGATCGCCCCGCAGGCGCGGCACTTCAGGCCCAGGAGCTTATCCTGTTTCAGGGCTTCATTGTAATCCTTGAAAATCAGCTTGTGTTCCATCTTACCAGCCCCTCTGGAAAATCATGTTGACCAGCGTGCCGCCGTCGCCGCCCAGGGTATCGGTCAGGGCGGTCTTGGCCCCGGCTACCTGACGCTCCGGCTCCACCTCGCCGCGCAGCTGCCGCACCGCCTCGTAGACCTGCCCCGCCCCGGTGGCCCCGATGGGGTGCCCCTTGGCCTTGAGCCCGCCGGAGGGGTTGATGGCCACCTTGCCGCCGATATCCGCCTCGCCGCGCTCCCAGGCCGCCCCGGCCGTACCGTAGTCGAAGAAGCCCAGGCCCTCGGCGGCAATCAGGCTGGCGATGGAGAAGCAGTCGTGCAGCTCGCAGAGGTCGATGTCGGCGGGCCCGACCCCGGCCATCTGATAGGCCTCCTCCGAGGACACCTCCCGCGCCCGGATGCGCGGCAGGTAATCGCTCTGGTTGCCCAGCGGGCCGCAGGAGGACTGCCCCACGCCGGTGACGTAGACGGGCTTGGCGGTGAGTTTTTTGGCGACTTCCTCCGAGGCCAGCACCACGGCGGCGCCGCCGTCGGAGAAGGGGCAGCAGTCGTGCAGGGTCAATGGCGTGGCAACGACGAAGCTTCCCAATACCTTCTCTACCGTCATGTCGGCGTTCTTGCCGAAGAACTGCGCCTTGGGGTTGACCGCCCCATGTTGGTAAGACTGGATGGACACCCGCGCCATTTGCTCGCGCAGTTTTTGCAAAGGAATTTTATAAGTATCGGCGTAGAGGTGCGTCAGCATGGCGAAGACGGCCGGGAAGGTGATACCGGCGGGGTACTCGTAGCGGGCGTCGCTGAACATGGCGAAGGTGCGTGTCGCCAGGGCGGTGCCCATGGTGGCGGCCCGCTCAACGCCCCCGGCCAGGACGATATCGTAAAAGCCGGAGGCCACCCACATCCAGGCGTCGCGGATGGCTATGCTGGCCGAGGCGCAGGCGCCCTCGTAGCGGTTGGCGGGGACGTAGAGGCAGCCGATGTTCTCGGCGGCGAAGGACGGTACCATCCCCTGCCCCTCGGCGAAGTCCCCCAGGACGTTGCCGACGAAGAGGGCTTTGATGTCCTTCGGCTTGAGGTTCGACGCCTCGATGGCTTCCGTGGCGGCCTCGGCGAAGAGCTCCACCCCGGTCTTTTCCTGCGGGCCGCTGAAGCGCGTCTCGCCCACGCCGACGACGGCAACTTTTTTCATCAACGACCTCCCGGTCAGGTGCGTGTCTTTATCTGGCAACGATTGAGTTCTGGGGCTTTACCGAAAGTGATAGTCAGCTAACGGTGATACTACCAGATTAGCCTTTTTGGGCGGCGACTGTCAAACGGGGTGAAGTAACAAGTATCAAGATTCAAGTAGCAAGTAACAGGGGAGTGGCGGAAAATAATTGACAATTTCCATACAACCGTTTAAAGTAACTACGCAATTTATGTAGTGTCTTGGGGAGGTTCAAAAGTGGCTCATCAAGAAAAGTGTATGAGTTGCAATGGTCACGGATACTTTATTTGCAAACGCTGTAATGGTAAGGGTGAATTGAAGCTGCCTCCTCGCCCTTTCGCAGTCATGTTTGGACCCTACTATACTAAGTGCGATGATTGTGGGGGCAGTGGAAAATTGAAGTGTGACATTTGCGATGGTACGGGTGTAATTATAGTTTCCGATTTCTAGTAAAGAGGATTTAAAAAAGGCCGTTGATACCGATGAAAAAATCTCAGCCTGAAATAGAAATGACTATTGACAGCATAAGGGTGGCACAAAAGGTAGATAAAGATAATCATGTGGTATTAGGCAATGATACATCTTCACCTATAGACCCCTATGTGCGCGTATTGATGCTTAAAGAGAGAAAGGGAGACCGATACTTGCCTATATGGATTGGGCCATCCGAAGCGAATAATATCGTCGTAAAGCTACAAAGTACTCTCATACAACGCCCTCTAACCCATGACTTCATAATAAGCATCGTTAATTTTACAGGTATGGTATTGAAAAATGTTGTTATTAGCGATATCAAGGATGATTGTTTTTATGCAATAACACGCCTGGAATGTGATGGACAACTAATAGAAATTGATTGTCGCCCTTCTGATGCTGTCGCCGTGGCTATAAGGGCAAACGCGCCTATATATGCGACCGAAAAAGTTCTAGGCAAGTCATCTGTAACACCCGATGATTTTACGATATCAGAAAAATAGACAGATTTTACATAGCTCTCCGGCCCAAGCGGCGGATGCGCCGCGGGTGGCCAGGGTGGGAATAGATAACACCGAGTGGGGAGGGGGACTGGATTCCCGCTTGCGCGGGAATGACCAGAAACAGATTGCTTCGTCGCCTGCGGCTCCTCGCAATGACAGTTCAATTAGGATAAGTTTACATAAACGTGGAGTTAGCTGGCTAAACTATCTCTTGACACTATCAGCCGCGCAGGGGAAGCCATCATCACCAGGCTCTTCTCCAGTCAGATTTAGGCAGCAGTCTCCGCAGCAGGGGCGCGGGCGGCAGGTTTCCTTGCCCAGCCGCACCAGCAGGGCGTGGTACTCATTGAAGAGGGGGACATCGGTGGGGAGGTTTTCCATGAAGAGCGCCTGCCAGGCGGCGTAGCTGTCGGCCTTCGGCGTCAGGCCCAGCCGGGTGAAGATGCGCCGCGTGTAGGCATCAATGACGAAGACGGGCTTTTCCCCGGAGTAGAGCAGAATGGAATCGGCGGTCTCCTCGCCGATGCCATGGACGGCCAGCAGCTCGCGGCGCAGGTCGGCGGTCTCGCCAGCGAACATCTTATTCAGGCTATCATCATACTTTTCCCCAAACCAGTCGGCGAAGGTCCTGAGGCGCCTGGCCTTGACGTTAAAGTAGCCGCAGGGGCGAATCAGGGCGGCCAGCTCGGCCTCGGTCAGGTCACGTAGGGCGGCGGGAGTAAGCCTGCCGGCGGTGCGGAGGTTTTCGATGGCCCTGGCCACGTTGACCCAGGCGGTGTTCTGGGTGAGGATGGCTCCCACGATGACCTCGAAAGGTTCGCGGGCGGGCCACCAGTGCTGCGGCCCGTAGCGCACCTGGAGGCGGCGGTAGACAGCGCGCAGGCGGCGGGTTAGTGCTTGACCACCCATGCCGGTGCCCTGGCGCCCTCCACCGAGTCGTAGCCGGGGATATAGGGCTTGATATCGAGGACGGGCGAGCCGTCGATGGCGTCCAGCCCCTGCACCTTGAGGATGTTGCCGCGGCGCGCCAGCAGCCGGACGGTGGCCTTGCCGATGGGGTTGGGGCGGGACGGCGAGCGGGTGGCGAAGACGCCCATCAGGGCGTTGGCCGGATTGCCCCGGGGGTGGACTTTCCGCGGCGCCGGGCGGCGCGAGCGGTGTATCCAGTAGAGGACGATGATGTGGGAAAAATCCTCCAGATTGTCCAGCGACTCGGCCAGCGCTTTATCGATGACGATTTCGGAGACGACGTCGGCGACCTCACGGTGCGTCGGCTCCTTAATTTGGCTGCGCACCGTGCCGATGGGTTTCATGGTTATCTCCGGTAGTGCTTCGGTCATGCTCGCTTCAGGCCAGCGGCGTCAGCGTCAGGAGCTTCTTGGCGATGCCGGGGTACTTGGCGATGAAGACCAGCTCGTCCTCGACGAGGGGCTTCTGCGAGGCCACGTTGGCGTACCTGACCAGCTCCAGAATCTCGTTAGATTTATCCCGGTCGGGGAACTTGACGGGGACGGGCAGCTGGCCCATGACATGGGAGAAGCCGGAGATGCCGCCGTACTCGCCGGTACAGATTTCCCGGCCGCTCTCGACGAACTCCGGGTCGCCCCGGCCCAGCTCTTCGTAGTCGTAGAGCTCGTAGTTCTCCGGGTCTTTGAGGACGCCGTCGGCGTGGATGCCCGATTCGTGGGCGAAGGCATTGGCGCCGACGCCCGGCTGGTTGATGGGAATGGGCACGTTAAAGGCGTAGCTGGCGAACTTGGCAATCTTCCAGGCCATGGAGAGCTTGACGTTGCCGCCCAGCTTGTACTTGCCGGCGGTCTCCTTCGACTTTTTCACCGCCAGGATGATGGCGATGAGGTCGGCGTTGCCGGCCCGCTCGCCGATGCCGTTGACGGTGGTGTTGATGTAGGCGTCCTGTCCGCCGTCGATGGCCCCCATCGCCCCGGCGATGGAGTTGGCCACGGCCATGCCCAGGTCGTTGTGGCAGTGCAGCTCAATGGGCAGGCCGGTCTTCTCCGCCAGCGTCCGGGCGTTTTTGTAGATGGTGAAGGGGTTATCGTAGCCCAGCGTGTCGCAGTAGCGGAGGCGGTCGGCGCCGTGTTCCCGGGCGGCCAGCCCGAACTCGACCAGATAGTCAATGTCCGTCCGCGAGGCGTCCTCGGCGTTGGCGCCCATCGACTTGATGCCGTGGGCGCGGACGGCGTCGGCGGCGGCGGTCATGTCTTTGATGATGCCGTCGCGGGTCTTGCGCCCCTGGAACTTGCCCTCAATCATCTGGTCGGAGGTGGAGATGGAGATGTTGAGGTGCTGGATTTTGGGGACGTTGCGGAAGGTGGTCTCGACGTCGGTGGGGATGGCGCGTATCCAGCCCCCCAGCCTAAGCGGCTTGATAACGCCGATTTCGGCCAGCTCCAGGTTGGCCTTGAGGTAGTTTATTTCGTGGCGGGTGGTGGGAAAGCCGAACTCGCTCTGAAAGACGCCCATCTCGTTGAGATAGATGTTAATCATCGTCTTCTCCAGCTTGGAGAGGCCGAGCCGGGCCGTCTGCACACCGTCACGGTTGGTTACATCCAAGAGATATATTTTGGGCATTGGTACCTCCTGCCATGCGGGGAACATGGCTATCCAGATATCCACACAATCCCACTCTATATTAACATAAGGATTTGACGGCAGGCAAACAAGTTCTGGCGAAAAATGGGGAATCCCCGCCCCACCGGAGTTATCTATTCCCACCCAAGCCCCGCCTGCGCACTAGGCTTCGGCGGGTAAACTGCCCTCACGGCATCCGCCGCTTAACCCGGAGACAACACCCCCTTTACCTCACCCACGGGGTGTTTAAGAGGGGCGTAAGCCCCTCTTCTAAAAACAAATTCCCCCTCTCCTGCGGTACGCCTCGTCAGGAGAGGGGGACTAAGGGGGTGAGGTAACTCAAGTCATTGAATTACCCCCGGACTTACGCTAGCATTAGAAAAGAATCGTGCCAACGGGAGGTAAAGGGGATGAAACACTACGACGTCATCGTTATCGGCTCTGGCTGCGGGGCGCTCATCTCGGATGAGGCCGTCGCTCACGGCCAGAAAACGGCCCTCATCGATAAGGGCCCGCTCATCGGGGGCACCTGCCTCAACTGGGGCTGCATCCCCTCCAAGCAGCTCATCTACCCGGCGGATAGAATCGTGGCGATTGAGGAGGCGGCTAAGTTCGGCATCGAAGCTCACGTGGAGGCGGTCGATTTCGGCGCCATCATGGCGCGGATGCGCCGCTCGCGCCGCGAGAGCCAGCGGCACCTGCGCCAGGGAATGAAGGGGGTGAAGAATCCCACCTTCTACGAAGGCGAGGCCCGTTTCGTGGGCGACTATACCCTGGAGGTCAACGGCGAGCGGCTCCGGGGCGATAAGATATTCATCGCCACCGGTTCGCGCCCGTTCGTGCCGCCGGTGAAGGGTCTGGATAAGGTCAACTATCTTACCAACGAGACAGCCCTGGAATTAAAAGAGCTGCCCGAGAGCCTGATTATCGTCGGGGGCGGCTATATCGCCGTCGAGTACGGGCACTTCTTCGCGGCGATGGGGACGGCGGTGACCATCCTGGAGATGGCCGACCGGCTCATCCTCGCCGAGGAGCCGGAAATCGCCGCGCTCCTCAAGAAAAAGCTCGGCGAGCGCCTGACCGTCCGCACCGGCGCCGGGGCCGAGGAAGTCAAGGCTGCTAAAGGCGGCGTGACGGTGGTTACCCGCGATAAGAAGACCGGCCGGAGGAAGAGCTATACGGCGCAGCGCCTCATGATGGCGGTGGGGCGGCGCTCCAACGCCGATTTGCTTGAAGTCGAAAAGACCGGCGTCCGCCTGGACAAGCGCGGCTTTATCCAGACCAATGCCCGCCTGGAGACCAACGTGCCCAACATCTTCGCCGTGGGGGACGCCAACGGGCGGCAGATGTTCACCCATATGGCCAACCGCGAGGCGGCCATCGCGGCGCACAACGCCCTGCACAGCACCCGGTTGAAGGTGGACTATAACGCCGTGCCCCACGCCGTCTACTCCCACCCGCAGATTGCCGCGGTGGGCTTAAGGGACGACGAAGCCGCCCGAAAGTACGATATTATCGTCGGGCGGACGGGCTATCACGATGTCGCCAAGGGCGAGGCCATGCTGGAGACCGATGGCTTCGCCAAGGTCATCCTGGATAACAAGACGGTTAAAATACTGGGGTTCCACATCATCGGGCCCTACGCCACGGTGCTC
>DAOULO010000111.1:0-19159 GCA_034420195.1 Dehalococcoidales bacterium | reverse complement strand
GCACCGTCCTCAGGCCGCCCTCGCCGACGGCGATGATTTCGGCCACGAACGTCCCGGCCGTCGCGCCGTCCCCGGTTATCGCGATGCTGGCGCCCGCCGGGAGACGGCGGGCGGGCTTGACTAAAGCCTCCCAGACACCTTCCTCCAGCCGCCGCAGCAGCAGGAGCTCCACCCGGCCGCCGCTGGGAACGCGCTTGCCCCTGAGACGGGCGGGGATGACGCGGCTCTCGTTGAAGATGAGGCAATCGCCATCACGTAGATAAGTGGTGATTTCAGCGAAGCACCGGTGTTCGATGGCGCCGTTGGCGCGGTTTACGACCATCAGCCGCGAGTGGTCGCGTGGTTCGATGGGGTGCTGGGCGATAAGCTCCGGGGGGAGCTCGTAGTCAAAATCGCTGGTCTTCATGGCATTCTTTTATTTATGATAACGTGCATCGGGGATAAAGGCAAAGAGGCTTACCCTGTATCCCCCATCCCCACGCCACCCGCTGGTTTTTTGTCCCACCCAACCCGCCCTCGTTGCCGCGGCAGCTTAGTCCCTGAATATCTCCACCCCTTCACCCCCGTTTCAGGGGTAATGAGGTGGGGGACAAAACTACGGGATAAGCCGCGAATGTGCCGAGGGCGGCAGGGTGGGAATAGATTACCCCGAACGGGCGGGGCGGGGTGAGGGGATTTCCCCCCGATGGTATAATAAACTCAGAGACTCAAAATGGCGGATATAGATTTAGAGAAATGCGCCGGCTGCCCCAGCGGCCCGCCGGACTGGCGGTACAAGTGCAAGTCCTGCGGCCGGGAGTTCGAGATGCCCGCCCCCAAAGGCCCCACCGAGGAAAAAGGGCGCGCCTGCCCCGGCTGCGGCAGCAAAAATATCGTGGTTACCAACGTGGGTAAGGCCGAGGTCTGCCCGCCGGGCGGCTGATAAATCTTATTAAAGGGCCGTGAGCCTTATGTGAGCGCTTGAGCCCCCCATCCCATCGGTGTTATCTATTCCCACCCGCCACCCCGTATCATCCTCTGCTTAGCCCTTAGTTTTATCCCACCACCCCTGTCAAATCTTCCATCCCCAGAGCCTTGAGCGTGGCCGCGGTGGGCAGGCCGGTGGTCTCGTCCCAGCCGCGCAGGCGGTAGAACTCCCTGAGCATGGCGGTGTATTTGTCCCTGTCCAGCTTATTCCCGGTGGCGTCGCGGGCGCGGCCGCCGGGGCCGGGCATGAGCATGGTGGCCCCGTGGACGTCGGTGCGCAGCGGCTCGGTAAAGTTGAAGTCCGGCGGGTAATCGTCCTCAGGGATGCGGTGCCCCTCCCGCACCATGATGAGCCGCTGCATATTAAAAATGCGCTCGGCGTAGGCGGCCAGCTCACCGGCGGGGATGCCGGTCACCGCCGTAAAGATTTCCCCCTCCAGCGCCGGGTCGCCCACGTAGCCGGGGGTGCTCAGGGAGTAGGTAATCGGCCAGACAAAATCGCACAGCCCCAGACTGTCGCGCAGGTAGGTGCGGTTCTGAATGTTGCGGGCCGCCACGGCCTTACCCTCGTAGGTGGTCTGGTCGGCGGCGACCGCGCTGCCCCAGAAGGCCTCGGCAATCTTGCAATAGACCTCCGGAGAGACGGGCGACGAGGCGGGGTCGTTCTGGTACATGCTCCAGGGGATGTTAACGTAGCCCATCTCGTGGACGCTGATGGGGTGCATCCGGTTCTCGAAGGCATAGAGGAGGGCGTGCGGGATGAAGACCCGCGGCGGGACGCCGTCCTGCTGGCCGATGGGGGCGACGCTGTTAAAATACTCGGCCTGGGCGCGGGGTGATACTCGGTCGCGCGCCCGTATCATGCCCTCGGCCAGGATATCGCCGAAGCCCTCGCGGTGGGCAATCATCGCCAGCAGCTTTTCCAGGAACTCCCGCGTGCCGATTTTGGAGAGGGGCAGGCCGGTCTCGGCCTCGGTGAGGGCACCGGAGCGGTAGCAGGCATAGAGCCAGTCCACCATATACTGCAGCTCGAAGGTGCCGATGGAGTAGTCGTTGGCCAGGGTGGGGGCGTCGAACAGGGTCTTCAGGGGCTCGTCGTCGCGCCCGAACGTCCAGGGGAGGTAATACTCCATGGCCTGGCAGCCGCGCAGGCCCTGCAGGGCCGGGTCTTGGCCGAAGCGGTAGATATACTTTGAACAGGTCAGCCCGCACTGGTAGCAGTGCCGCTGCCCCAACGTCTCCAGCACGTGGCCGTGATTGGTACCCTCGAAACGGGGCGTGATGGCCAGGCTCACGGTGTTCTTGAGCTTGATGGTGTAGCGGTTGAGCTCCTTGAGGCGCGCCGGGTCGGCCACGATGGGACGGCCCGTCCCCCGGACGGTAATGGCCTTGAGGTTCTTGGCGGCCATGACGGCCCCGAAACCGGCGGTGACGGTGGCCTGCTGCGAGCCGAAGAGGACGGCGGTGCGCACCCGGTTCTCCCCGGCGATGCCGGTGGTGACGAAGTGCGTCCGTTCGCCGTGGGTCTCCCGCAGCAACTCCTCGACACGGTAAGCGTTCTGCCCCCAGAGCCAGGCGGCATCGCGTAGCTCAGCCTTACCATCTTCGACGACGAGGTAAACGGGGCTGGCGGCGCGCCCGTCGATGACGATGCCGTCCCAGCCGGCCCGCTTGATTTCGGCGGGGAGGAAGCCACCCAGGCTGCCGTAGCAGTACCGTTCCGGGTAGGCCATGGGCGACTTGCCGGAGACCGACATCCGGGCGGCCCCCTGGGCGCCGGTGGCCAGCAGCGGCCCGGTCATGAACATGAGGCGGTTGCCCGGGTCGCAGGCCCCGACCTCCGGGCCGACCTTCTCCCAGTAGAGCCGGGAGGCGAGCCCCCGCCCCCCCAGGTACTTGGCGGCATACGGCTCAGTTTCGATTTCTGCTATCCTGGAGCTGGTCAAGTCTACGTGGAGTATCTTGCCCATCCAGCCGTACCGAGGTGTGCTTTCTTTGGTCACGTTTTCAGTTTAGCAGGGAAGGCAGGCCAATACCAAATCTATCCCTCCCAGACCACCTCACCACCGATAATCGTCATCACTACCTTGATGTCCTTGATACGCTCCGGGGGGTAGGTGGTGGGGTCTTCGCTCAAAAGCACCAGGTCGGCCAGCTGACCCGGCGCAAGGGAGCCCTTGATAGCCTCTTCAAAGGAGGCGTAGGCCGCATTCACGGTATAGAGCACCAGCGCCTGAGGCGGGGCAATGGCCTCCTCCGGCAAGAGTAACTGGCCGGAGGCCGCCCGCCGCGTTACCGCCGCACCCACGCCCACCAGCGGGTTGACCGGGGCCACCGGGGCGTCGGAGCTGGCGGCCACCACCACGCCCACCTCCAGTGGCGAGCGGATACGGTAGAGCCAGGGGAGCTGGCTGGACGCCACCGTCGCCAGGTAACGCTGGCCGCTGTAATGGATGAAGGCGGGCTGGGTGACGATAACCGCCCCCAGCTTTTTAATACGTTCGAGGAGCGGTGGCGGGCACTCGCTACAGTGCTCGAGGCGGGGACGCCTGCTTACCGGCTCGCGCGCGGCGACGTGCTCCAGCGCCCCTATAACTGCCTCGACTTCTTTCTCGGCGACGGCGTGAAAGGCCAGCTGAAAGCCAGACTGATGGCACTTAAGGGCCAGCCGGTTCAAGTCCGCCTGATTACCAGCTATCTCCGGCACGATTTTCACCGCCCCCAGCCGCAGGCTGGCATCGCCGGAGCCGGTTTTCAGCCCGGCCTCGCGGAACTCATTGAGGTAAGGTGCTCCCACCATCATGGTCGTGCGGCTGGCGAGCTTCCCGGCTTCTTTAAGCCCCCGCAAGACCCCCCAGCGCCTGAGATCGTTAGAGACGCTGGCGTCTTGAAACGAGGTGATACCACACGAGAGCAGTGCCCGGTTGGCCAGCGCGATGCCTTCGTTAAGCTCATCAATGGTCAGCGGCGGCATCACTTCGCGGCGGAGATAGCCCAGCATCCCGTAGAGGACGCCATTGGGCTCGCCGATGGCCAGGTCGCGCTCGATGCGCGTGCCGGGCGGCTCTTCCGTCACCATACCGATACCGGCCAGCTTGAGCGCCCGGCTGTTGAGGACGCAAGCGTGCAGGGAGCGGTGGCTCAGCACCACGGGGTGGTCGGGGGCGGCCTCGTCCAGGTCGCGGCGGGTGGGGTGGCGCTGCTCCTTAAGATAGAACTCGTCGTAGCCGCTGCCGCTCAGCCACGTACCCGGCGGGGTCTGGCCAGCTTTACGGCGGACAGCCGCCTTGATGGCGGCGATGGAGCCTACCCCCGGCGGGCGCAGGTCAATGCCGCGCAGGCTATCGATGAGGGAAAAGAGGTGCAGGTGGGCGTCGTTAAAACCGGGGACGAGGGTGTGGCCGCCAGCATCGATGACCTGCGTCTTCGGCCCGGCCAATGCCGCGAAATCTTCCTCAGCGGTGACGGCGGCAATCTTATCGCCGGAAACAGCCACCAGCGTGGCGGGCGGGCCCTCCCCGCCGGTCAGCACACGGGCGTTCCTCAGGATTAAATCGGTCGGCGGCATCACTCACCTTAATTGACCTTTGTCCGTGAAAATTCTACCATATATGGTAGACCATGAAGAAAACCACACCGCCATCCCGCGTCGCCCTGGTGGCCTGCCCCGACTATACGCCGGAAAAGGTGGAGGTGGCGCTGCGCCGGGGGCTTGAGCTGTTGGGGGGTATCAACCGTTTTATCAAGTCCGGCGAGCGCATCGTCCTCAAGCCCAACGTGCTCATCGGCGCCAGCCCCGATAAGTGCGTCTGTACGCACCCGGCCGTCTTCCGGGCGGCGGGGAGGGTGCTCCTGGAGGCGGGCGTCAGCCTCACCTGCGGCGATTCCCCGTCTTTCGGCGGCACTGCCGTGAACATGAGAATCGCCGGTCTCAAACAAATCGCCGACGAGCTGGGGATTGAGTTGGCCGACTTCGCCCACGGGCGGGCGGTCTCCCACCGGGACGGCCTTCTCATCAAGCGCTTCGTCGTCGCCAACGGCGTCCTCGCTGCCGACGGGCTGGTGAGCCTGCCCAAGCTGAAGACGCACGGCCTGACGCGGCTGACCGGCGCCGTCAAGAACCAGTTCGGCTGCGTACCCGGCCTCCTCAAGGGCCAGCACCACGCCAAGACCCCCGACCCCTTCGCCTTCGCCACCATGCTCGTCGACCTCAACACCCTCATCCGGCCGCGGCTCTACATCATGGACGCCGTCATGGCCATGGAGGGCAACGGCCCCCGCAGCGGCCGCCCGCGCCAGCTGGGCGCTCTGCTTATCTCCGACGACCCCATCGCCCTGGACGCGGTGGCCTGTAAAATCATCGACCTCGACCCGGCCCTGGTGCCCACCGCGGCGCCAGGGGAGCGGGCCGGCCTGGGCACCTATCATTACGAGAGTATTGAGGTCGTCGGGGAAGACGTGAACGATTTTGTCTGTCCGGACTTTGACTGCGTCCGCAAGCCCCCGGTGGCCGCCGGCGGCGGGCGTTTCAGCCGCTTCTTCAAGAACCGCACCAGCGCGCGGCCCGTCATCGACGAAGCGCTATGTACCCGCTGCGGCACCTGCATCCGCCACTGTCCGGTCACCCCCAAGGCGGTGGACTGGGTGGACGGGGACGAGTCGCGGCCCCCGGCCCACGACTACGACCTTTGCATCCGCTGTTTCTGCTGCCAGGAGCTCTGCCCCGCCAGCGCCATCACCGTGAAAGAGACTTTATTGGGGCGGCTCTTCTTTAGATAGACGTGACAAGACTTCCCTACCCCACCCCATCGGTGTTATCTATTCCCACCCAAGCCACCCTCGCACCATCAGCGGCTTAGCCCTTAACTTTCCCCCCCCACCTCCGATGGAGGATATGGAGGCACTTACCGGCCCAAGCGGCGATGACCGGGGCGGGCCGGGTGGGAAAAAATATCTTGCGGCGGGGACGAGGGGTAGGGAAAACACCCCACCCTATATCTTTAGTAAGTCTTCCAGCGGCGCGTCGGGGGCAACCGGACCCACCACGGCCAGGCGCAGCTTCTCCCCCACCAGCAGCTCCCCGGCCAGCTTCTTCAGCTCGGCGGCGGTGACGGCCTCGGCGGCGGCGATGACCTCGTCCTCGGTGAGGATGGTGCCGGTGAGGATTTCCTGCCCGCCCATCCAGCCGGCCACGCTGCGGCTGTCCTCCATGCGCAGCAGGATGCGCCCCTTGAAGAGTTCCCTGGCCTTGGCCAGCTCCGCCTCCGGGACGGTCTCCTTGAGGCGGGCCAGCTCCCCGACGATAGCGCCCAGGGCCACCTTGAGATTGGCGGCGTCCACCCCGGCCGGTATCGTCCAGGCGCCGGTATCCAGCAGGTGCTCGGAGTAGCTCTGGATGCTGTAGGCCAGCCCCAGCTTATCGCGAATTTCGGTGAAGAGGCGGCTGCTCATGCCCTCCCCCAGGACGATGTTGAGCAGGTCGAGCTTGAAGCGGTCGGGGTGGGTGATGGACAGCCCCGGCAGGGCCAGGCAGAGTTGCGTCTGCTCGGTATCACGCCGCTCGATAATCACGCGGCGCTTCAGTCTGGCGGGCTCGCGGTAGGTCGCGTACGGCGGGCGGGGGCCGCGCTGCTTCCAGCCGGCCACGACCCGCCCGACGGCACTGGCGACCTCATCGTGGCGGATATCCCCGGCGATGGCCAGCACGGCGTTCCCCGGCTGGTAGAGGCGGGACATATATTCCAGCATCTGCTGGCGGGTGAGGGCGTTCACCGTCTCGCGGCTGCCGGCGATATCTCGCCCCAGGGCATGCCCCGGCCAGAGCAGCTCGTCGATGAGCATGCCCACCCGCTGCGGCGGGGCATCCAGGGACAGGTTGATTTCCTCGATGATGACCTGGCGCTCCTTCTCGACCTCGGCGGCGTCGAAGCTGGAGTTGAGCAGGATATCCACCAGCACGTCCAGGGCGCGGGCGAAATGCGGCTGGGCCACCTTGCACCAGTAGACGGTCATCTCTTTATCGGTGCCGGCGTTGAGGATGCCGCCCACCCCCTCGATGACGGTGCAGACTTCGGCGGAGGTGGGGCGCCGCGGGGTGCCTTTGAAGCACATGTGCTCGATGAAATGCGAGATGCCTGCCCGGGCGTCGCTCTCGTAGCGGGAGCCGGCCCCGATGTAAAAGCCGATGGCGACCGAGCGCGTGTGGGGCATCTCGGCGGTGACCAGGCGCAGGCCGTTATCCAGGGTTATCTTTTTATACAAGCCAATCTTCTCCTAGCGATGGATAAGCTATTCTAAGAGATACATATTAGGCTGTCAATACGCCGCTGCCTAGTCTAACTTGCGCAGGTGCGAGGCAAAGGTAATCATGACCAGGACCACCGCGCCCAGCGCCAGGGCCAGCCCGCCGACCGACCACTCGATGCCGATGGTATCGGCCATGATGCCGCCGAAGAGCACGCCCAGGCTGGAGATACCGAAGCCCATCATGATGAAACTCATCACCCGCCCGCGGTAGACCGGCTCCACGTAGTATTGTATCAGCGTAGAACCCACCGCTATTTGGCCTGTCTGACCCAGCCCGATGATGGCCGAAAGTACCAGCGCCAGACCCCAGTTAGTGTTCACCGAAAAGGCGTAGAGCGCCGCGCTGAGGACAATCCCGCTGATGAGCATCATCATGCCGCGCCTTTTATTGGGCATGGTGGCCAGCACCAGCGAGACCATGATGGCCCCGATACCGGAGACGGCCATGAGTATCCCCAGGCCGGTCTCGCCGACCATCAGGATATTCTCGGTGAACAGGGGCAGCAGCAGGTTATAGGGCATCCCCAGGATGGTGCAGGACAGGGTAAAGGCCAGAATGAGAAAGATGGTGATATTACCGCGGATATAGCGCAGCCCCTCCACCATCTCCCGGACGGCGCTCTCCCGCGGCACCTGGGCGGGAGGAGTGGCCGGCACGAAGTAGAGCAGCACGGTGGCCAGCAGGTAAAGGCCCGTCATGATGTAGTAGACGGCGGCGAAGTCCCAGGCCGCGATGATGAAGCCGGTGGCCGCCGGGGCCACGATACGGAAGAAGTTCATCCCCATGTTGTTCAGGGAGATGGCGTTCATCAGGTCTTGCGGCGTCACCAGCTCCGGTATAATCGAGGCGCGGGAGGGCATCATCAGACCCATGACGATGCCCTGCAGGGCGCTGGAGACAATCAGTATCCACCAGGAGCCGGGCACCTCCCGGCTGAGGAAGCCCAGGGAAAGCGACAGGGCCACGGCCAGCGAGATTCCCGCCGAGGCTATCTGCCCGATGAGCAGAATGCGGCGCTTTTCCAGGCGGTCGGCCAGGGCGCCGCCGTAGAGCGCGAGGATAAGCATGGGAAGGGCCCCGGACAGGGCTGTCAGCCCCAGGATGGAGCCGGATTCGGTCAGGCGGTAGATGAGCAGGGTGCGGGTAACCATCTGCATCTGCAGGGGACCCCAGTGACCTACCATGGAGGCGTAATAGAGGCGGAAAACCGGGTTTCCGAAGGAGCTGAAGACGCGCCGGGCGTAGCCCGATATACCGGCCTGGCCGGTGACCGACCGGGTAACTTCCGAGTCGTCGCGGTATTCGTTAGGGTTGTCAGTCATGCTTAAATCCCATTATCCGGCTGGCCCATCGAGGGGAAAATCTGTCTTTAAAAGGGGTAAACGCTGAGGCGGGTATCGCCCTATTTTACACCGTAGCCTTCCCGGCGGGCAAGGCAGCGGGGAGGCAGACTCAGGGCTAAGCCGAGGATGGTGCGAGGGCGGCTTGGGTGGGAATAGATAACACCGGCGGGGCGGGGAGAAATTTAGAACAGATGATTGACGAAACGTACGGGCACTGCTAACATTAAGGTGTGAGGTAAAGATGACGACCCGAACCGAAATAGCGCGACTGGTTTTATTCCCGCCGACAGCGGACGTCAACAAAAAGGGCCACCTGACCATCGGCGGCTGCGATACGACCGAGCTGGCCGCCGAGTTCGGCACGCCCCTCTACGTCTACGACGAGGCCGGCCTGCGCGAGCGGTGCCGCGAGTTCGTGCGCGAGTTCACCGCCGTTTACCCCCAGACCACCGTCGGCTACTCGGCCAAGGCCTTCACTACCTCGGCCATGATTAAGCTCGTCGCCGAGGAGGGCCTCGACCTGGACGTGGTCTCCGGCGGGGAGCTGGGCATCGCCCGCGGCGTGGGCTTCCCCGTGGAGCGCATCCATTTCCCCGGCAACAACAAAAGCGCCGCCGAGCTGGAGATGGCGGTGAACCTGGGCATCGGGCACATCGTGGTGGACAACCTGCCGGAACTCAAGATGCTTATCAAAATTGCCGGCAAGAGGAAAGTAAATATCCTGCTGCGGCTCTCACCGGGCATCGACGCCCACACCCACCGGTACAACACCACCGGCCTGGCCGATTCCAAGTTCGGCCTGCCGCGCCAGAACTGGGACGAGGCCGTAGCCACCGCCCTGGCGGCACCCAACCTCAACGTGGACGGGCTACACTTTCACCTTGGCTCCGGTATCTTCGAGCTGGAGCCCTACGCCAAGTCCGTGGACGTGATGCTGGCCTACGCCGCCGAGATTAAAAAGCGGCACGATTTTACGGTGCGCGTGCTCAGCATCGGCGGGGGGTTCGGCGTGCAGTATACCCTGGCGGAAGAGCCACCGCCGGTGGCCCGCTTCGCCGAGGCCATCACCGGCCGTGTCCGGGAGTGCTGCCGGGAGCTGAAGCTCGAGCTTCCCAAGCTCATCATCGAGCCGGGGCGGCGCATCGTGGCCCAGGCCGGGGTGGCCCTCTATACCGTCGGCGTCATCAAGGACATCCCCGGCATCCGCACTTATGTCTCGGTGGACGGCGGCATGGGCGATAACATCCGCCAGCCGATGTACGGCGCCCGGCAGGAGGCCCTGGTGGCCAACCGCGCCGCGGCCAAGAATGACGGCACGGTCACCATAACCGGCCGGTACTGCGAGTCCGGCGATATATTAATTAAAGACATCGACCTGCCCGCCATGCAGGCGGGCGATATTCTGGCGGTAGCTGGCAGCGGTGCCTACTGCGTACCGATGCAGAGCAACTATAACGCTGCCTTCCGCCCGGCGATAGTCTTCGTACGGGACGGTAAGGCCCGCCTCGTCCGGCGCCGCGAGACCCTGGCCGACCTCACCCGGTGCGATGTCGTCTAGCGAGGAGGCCCACGGAATGTGGCAGGTAATCGGACAGCCCCGGGCGGTCTCCCTGCTCCAGCGCAGTCTGGAGGCTGGCAGCCTGGCCCATGCCTACCTGCTGGTAGGCCCGCCCCACATCGGCAAGATGACCCTGGCGGTAAACCTGGCGCAGGCCCTCAACTGTGAGGGCGAGCAGCCCCCCTGCGGCGAGTGCCCCGCCTGCCTCAAGATAGCCACCGGTAAACACCCCGACGTCCAGGTGGTGGGCTTGAGCCGCGACGAGGACAACACCGAGGCCAAGCTCATCAGCATTGAGCAGATAAAAGAATTGCAACACGACGCCAGCCTGCCCCCCTTCGAAGGGAAACACAAAGTCTTCATCATCGAAGGGGCGGAGCTGCTCTCCATCGAGGCGGCCAACCGCCTCCTCAAGACCCTGGAGGAGCCCGGCGAGCGGGTGACCTTTATCCTGCTGACGACCAACGAGCGCCTGCTGCCGGCCACGGTCGTCTCGCGCTGCCAGCGGCTGGAACTGCCGCCGCTCCCCATCGAGGCGGCGGCGGCCCGGCTGGAGAAGGACAGCGGCCTGACCCCGGAGCGGGCCCGGCAGCTGGCCGGATTTTCCCACGGTTGCCCGGAATGGGCGCTGGCGGCCCTCAAAGACGAGGCCCGGCTGCCCAAGCGCCAGGAGGAACTGGATAGCATCGTGGCGGCCATCGGGGCGGATAGCGACGGGCGCTTTGCCTACGCAGCGCGCCTGGCGGCACGCTACGGGCAGAACCGCAGCGCCGTCCACGACGTCCTCGACCTGTGGCTCGATTACTACCGCGACCTGATGCTGCTCAAGCTGGGACGTGAAGAATTAATGACCAACCTCGACCGCCGGGAGGAGCTGGCCCGGCTGACCGAAGGCTACACGCTCGCGCAAATCAAGGCCTCCATCGAGGCCATCCAGGCCGCCGCCCGCCAGCTCCGCCAGAACGTCAACGCGCGGCTGGCCCTGGAGGTCATGATGCTGGACATATCCTGAAAGAAGGAGGTGACGAGGAAGACCGGAATATTCGGTTTTCCCTGAAATATGGCTAATATTGCGGGTATACATTTTCGCCCGGCCGGTAAGGTCTATTACTTCGACGCCGGCGATATCGAACTGGCCGAAAAGGACGTGGTCGTCGTCAAGACCAGCCGGGGCATGGAGCTGGGACATGTGGTGCTACCCCCCGGCCAGGTGCCCGGCGGCGAGTCCAAGGAGTCGCTGAGCCCGGTACTGCGTAAGGCCGAGCCCGAGGACATCGCCCGGGCGGAAGACCTCAAGGCCAAGGCCGCCGAGGCCTTCGCCGAGTGCGCCCGGCTCATCAGCGAGCTGAGACTGCCCATGAAGCTGCTCACCGCCGAGTATAACCTCGACGGCAGCCGCCTCACCTTCCAGTTCAGCGCCGAGGAGCGCGTTGACTTCCGCGAACTGGTGCGGCGCCTCACCGGTAAGTTCAAGGTGAGGGTGGAGCTGCGCCAGGTGGGCTCGCGGGACGAGGCCAAGCTGGTGGGTAGTTTCGGACGCTGCGGGCGGCCCCTCTGCTGCATGAGCTTCCTCACCGAGTTCACCCCCGTTTCCATCAAGATGGCCAAGGAGCAGGACCTGCCCCTCAATCCCATGAAAATCTCCGGGGCCTGCGGCCGCCTGATGTGCTGCCTGGCCTACGAAGGCGAGCAGTACCGCGCCATCAAGCAGAAAATGCCCAAGATGGGTAGCCGCGTCTCGACGCGTATGGGTGAGGCGACCGTGGTGGGCGCCAACCCGCTCAAGGAAACGGTGCTGGTGGAGCTGGATACCGAGGCCAGGGTCGAGCTGCCCCTAGAGGACGTTTCGCACTAGCCGGACGGCTACTGCCGCAGGTACTTACGCCACTCGTCGCGGTGGCTCAGGTAGTGGTAGGGGACGATGAAGAAGGTGCCGTTGCGCGGCGGGGCCGGCGGGCGGATGAGTTTCATGTGGGCCTCTTTAGGCGTGCGGCCGGCCTTGCGGCGGTTGCAGGCGGCGCAGGCGCTGACGACGTTCTCCCAGGTATGCTGGCCGCCCCGGTAGCGCGGTATGACGTGGTCGAGGGTGAGGTGGCGGCTCTGCTCACCGCAGTACTGGCAGGTGTAGCGGTCGCGGTTGAATATCTCGTAGCGGGTCATCTTACGCCGCCGGCGGGGACGCCGCACCAGCTGCCCCAGCCGGATGACCGAAGGCAGCGGCAGCGTCTCGCGGATGGTGTGGATAAAGCCCAGGCCGTCTTCCAGCATCTCGGCCTTGCCCTGGTAGACGAGCACCACCGCCCGGCGCGCCCGGCAGACCGTCAGCGGCTCGAAGCTCTGGTTTAAGACCAGTACGGGGTAGTTTATCTTCAACGGAGTTCCCCTACGTGAAGCTAGCCCTATTTTACTGCAAAGCTGGCGAGCGTGCAAGGCGTGGTAAAGGGGTGGTATCTCCGGGCTAAGCCGAGGATGTGCCGAGGGCGGCCTGGGTGGGAATAGATAACACCGATGGGGCAGCGGGGAGAGGATAAAAACGGGCAGTCTAATCCGGCTGGTAAGAGACCCCCTGCTCCGGCGTCTCCCACGCCTCCACGGCGGCCAATTTCACCGGCTCACCGGAGAGCTTATCCTTAAGCTCGTTATAGATAGTGGCGGCGAGGTTCTCGGCGGAGGGGTTAATTTTATCGAAGGGCGGCACGTCGTTGAGGCAGGTGTGGTCATAGCGCGCCAGAATCGCGTCCAGGTGGCGCTTGACGTCGGTAAAATCGTAGGCCAGGCCGATGTCATTCAGGCTAGCCGCCGCCAGCCTGACCACTATCCGGTAGCGGTGGCCGTGTACGGCCTCGCACTTGCCCTGATAGCCCCGCAGGTAGTGGGCGGCGTCGATGTGCCGCGTCACGGTTATCTCGTACACTACTCGCCGTCCTCCAGCTTAAAGACGCCCTGCTTCTCCTTGATGGCCTTGCGCATCTCCTTGATTTTCTTCCCGGTGACGGGGTGGACAGCATTGGGGGCAATCTCGGCCAGGGGCTCCAGCACGAAGGCCCGCTCGGCCATGTGGGGGTGGGGGATGGTCAGCTCCGGCGTATCCAGGACGGTATCGCTGTAGAGCAAAATATCGATGTCGATGAGGCGGGCCTCGCCGGTCTTACCGCGCCGCCCCATCTTCCCCTCGATGCCCTTGGCCAGCGCCAGCAGCCCCTGGGGACTGAGGTGGGTGGTGACCTGGCAGGCCAGGTTGAGAAAGCGCGGCTGGTCGGCATTGCCTACCGGGTCGGTCTCGTAGACGGGCGATATCTTGCCCAGACGCATACGCTGGGCCAGCAGCTCCAGGGCGCGGTCCAGATTCCTCTGACGGTTGCCCAGGTTGGAACCCAGGCTCAAATAGGCGGTAACAGCTTCACTCACCGACGGCCCCCCTTCTGACGACGGCATCGCTCATACGGCAGACCAGCGCCGTGGGCCGCACGTCGTGGACGCGGACGATATCGGCCCCGTTGGCGATACCGATGGCGGTCATCGCCAGGTTACCTTCCAGGCGCCGGTCGGGCGGCTGGTCGAGCACCAGGCCAATCATTGACTTGCGCGACGTCCCCAGCAAGATTGGCTTGCCGAGGACTTTCAGCTCGGCCAGGCGGTTGACCAGCTCCAGGTTCTGCTCCAGCGTCTTGCCGAAGCCGATGCCGGGGTCAACGATAATATTCTCCGGGGCGACGCCGGCCTCCTCGGCGACGGCGATGCCCGTTTCTAAATCCGAGAGCACTTTGGCCACGATGCCCGCCTTGGGCGGGGCGTCGCGCTGGTTGGCCATGAGGATGATGGGCGCTCCGGCGGCAGCGGCCACTTCGGCCAGGGCCGGGTCGCGCTTGAGACCCCAGATATCGTTGACCACGGTCGCCCCGGCCTCCAGCGCCCGACGGGCCACGGCGGACTTGTAGGTATCGATACTGATGGGCACGGGGAGCGCGGCGGCCAGCCGCTCGATAACGGGGATGACGAGACGGAGTTCCTCGTCGTATTCGTCGGGGGCCATCGGCGCGGTGCCGGGGCGGGTGGACTCGCCGCCCACGTCGATGATATCGGCACCCTCGTCCACCATGTGTCTAGCCTGGGCCACCGCTGCCTCGATGTCGTCGCCCAGCCCGTCGCCGGAAAACGAGTCCGGGCTGAGGTTGACCACCCCCATGATATAGGTGCGCTCGCCCCAGCGGAACTCGGTCTCCCCGCAGCGCGTTGCCGGCAGCGTTTTCATCGTCATCTTGGCGTCCCGAACATCCGGATTACTTAACATATTTTAGCACTTTAGCGCCCCGGAGGAAATATCTCCCGGCCGCTCAATCGGCAACCTGACAAAAGAAATTGTCCCAAGCTATCCGCAGGAGATAAAGGACGAAATAACGAGATATTTTAACTCTAACTGCCGTCATTGACGCTGTGTACCGCTATACCTGGTTGCACTCGCCGCCAATCTGCGCTATGATGTAAATGTTAGCACTCTCCCCGCGAGAGTGCTAATGACTGTAACGCTTACCGGCTGTTCAAATGAGAAAGGAGGCACTAAAGGTATGGCAGCTAAACTTCAGCCGCTGGCTGACCGCGTTCTGGTAAAGCCCATCGAGAAAGAGGAAATGACCAAGTCCGGGATATACCTGCCGGACACCGCCAAGGAAAAACCCCAGGAAGGCAAGGTGTTGGCCATAGGGCCGGGCAAAATATCCGACGACGGCAAGAGGATACCCCTGGAGCTCAAGGTGGGCGATACGGTAATTTACGCCAAATACGGGGGCACCGAGATTAAAATCGATGACGAAGAGCTGATTATCCTTCGCGAGAGCGATATTCTGGCGAAGAAATAACCTATAAGGCAGGCTAAGGAGGAAGCAACAATATGGCTAAACAGATAATTTTCGGAGAAGAAGTCCGGCACGCCCTGAAGAAGGGCATTGATGCCCTGGCGGACGCCGTGAAAGTCACCCTGGGGCCCAAAGGCCACTGCGTGGCCCTGGACAAGAAATGGGGGGCGCCCTCGGTCATTGACGACGGCGTCACCATCGCCAAGGACATCGAGCTCCCCGACCCGTTCGAGAACATGGGCGTGCAGCTCGTCAAGGAGGCGGCCTCCAAGACCAATGACGCCTGCGGCGATGGCACCACCACCTCCACCATTCTGGCCCATGCTATCATCAACGGCGGCTTCAAGAACATCGCCGCCGGGGCCGAGTCGCAGGGACTGAAGCGGGGTATCCAGAAGGCTACTAACGCCATGGTCGAGGCGCTCAAGGCGGCCTCCACCGAGGTCAAGGACAAGGAGCAGATTGCCCAGGTGGGCACCATCACCGCCAAAGACCCCGAAATCGGCAAGCTCCTGGCCGAGGTCATGGAGAAGGTCGGCAAGGACGGCGTCATCACCGTTGAGGAGTCCAAGGGCACCCAGTACGAGATAGAGTATGTCGAGGGCATGCAGTTCGACCGCGGCTATCTCAGCGCCTATTTCGTCACCAACGCCGAGCGCATGGAGACCGAAATCGAAGACCCCTACATCCTGATTACCGATAAGAAAATCTCGGCGGTCTCCGACCTGCTCCCCGCCCTGGAGAAAATCCTGCAGGTATCCAAGAACCTGCTCATCGTCGCCGAGGACATCGACGGCGAGGCCCTGGCCACCCTGGTGGTCAACAAGCTGCGCGGCACCATCAACGTCCTGGCCGTCAAGGCCCCCGGCTTCGGCGACCGCCGCAAGGCCATGCTGGAAGACATGGCCATCCTCACCGGCGGCAAGGTCATCTCCGAGGATGTCGGGCGCAAGCTCGACTCGGTCACCGTGGAAGACCTGGGGCGCGCCCGCCGCGTCACCTCCGACAAGGACAACACCACCATCATCGAGGGCAAGGGCGCCGAGGCAGAAATCAAGGCCCGCATCAAGCAGATTAAGGCCCAGATTGAGGAGACCACCTCCGACTTCGACCGCGAGAAGCTCCAGGAGCGCCAGGCCAAGCTGGTGGGCGGCGTGGCCGTCATCAAGGTGGGCGCCTCCACCGAGGTCGAGCTCAAGGAGAAGAAGCACCGCGTCGAGGACGCCCTCTCGGCCACCCGCGCTGCCGTGGAGGAAGGCATCCTGCCCGGCGGCGGCGTTGGCCTCCTCAACGCCCTCCCCGCCCTGGACAAGCTCAAGCTGAAAGGCGACGAGGCCACCGGCGTCGACGTCGTCCGCAAGGCGGTCATGGAGCCGCTGCGCTGGATTGCCGCCAATGCCGGCCAGGACGGCTCGGTCATCGTCGATAGCGTCCAGAAGAGCCCCAAGGGTGTCGGCTACGACGCCGAGAACGACGAGTTCGTTAACATGGTGGAAAGGGGCATCATCGACCCCACCAAGGTCGTCCGCACCGGCCTGGAGAACGCCGCCAGCATCGCCGTGATGGTGCTGGTCACCGAATCCCTCGTCTCCGACATCCCCGAGAAGGAGAAGAACACCGGCGGTATGCCCGGCGGCATGGAAGGCATGGGCGGTATGGGCGGCATGATGTAAGCGCGCCCCCGCTTTAACTTAACGCCAGAGATAGCCGCCGTCTCCGCACGGCGGCTATTCTTCTTGGCCGCTTGACACCGTAATCGTGGAATTGCTACACTTTTCTTATCCCCCTGATTATGTCATGGGTTGATGATTTAAGGAAACCGCCGTGAAAAAGATTGGCATCCTCTACCACCCCAAGGTGGCCGCCACCCGGAACAAGGCCCGCGAGATTGAGAACTTCCTCAAGTCCCGGGGGGTGACAGTCTGGGTCGGCTCCGCCTGGGAAAAGGCCAAGGCCGGTGATAAGCTCGCCGGCACCGACCTGCTGCTTACCGTGGGCGGCGACGGCACCATCCTACGCGCCGTGCAGATTGTGCTGCCCGGCCAGACCCCCATCACCGGCATCAACCTGGGCAAGCTGGGCTTTATGACCGAATTTGACGCCGACGAAGCTTTCGATAAACTGCCAGCCCTCCTCGAAGGCAAGGGCTGGCTCGACGAGCGGGCCATGCTGCGGGCCGAGCTGGCGAGCCAGGGCCGGGAAACGCGCACCTTCGACGCCCTCAACGACGTCGTGGTGGCGCGGGGGGAAATCGCCCGGCTGATACGCCTCGAGGCCGCCGTCGATGGCCAGCCGCTGGCCACCTACCAGACCGACGCCATCGTGGTGGCCACGGCCACCGGCTCGACCGGCTACGCCCTGGCGGCGCGCGGCCCCATTATGTACCCGCAGTCACGGGACTTTCTGCTGGTGCCGGTGGCCCCCCACCTCAGCCCGACCTACCCGCTGGTGCTGCCGGAGACGGCGGTGGTGACGCTGAAATTAAGCACCTACCACGACGCCACCCTCAGTATTGACGGGCACATCAATATCTCGCTCAGCGACGGCGACGTGATTACCGTCCGGCGCAGCCCCCACACCGCCCGGTTCCGGAGAATACGCCCCGGCGAGTCCTTCTACGCCTCGCTGGAGGCTAGGCTGAAAGGAAAACAAGGTGAGTCAGGTAGAGAAGGCTAAAATAGCCGATATCCCCCAGATACACAAGCTGATTAACGATTACGCCAAGGCGGGCGAGATGCTGGCGCGGCCGCTTTCCGAGCTCTACGAGGACATCCGCGACTACTTTGTCATCCGGGAAGGGGAGCAGGTGGTGGCCTGCGGGGCCCTGCACGTCAGCTGGTCGGACCTGGCCGAGATACGCTCGGTGGCCGTGGCCGGCGATAAGAAGGGACAGGGGCTGGGCGGCCAGCTGGTGGCCGCCTGCCTGCGCGAGGCGGCGGAGCTGGGCATCAAGACCGTCTTCTGCTTTACCTACCACCCCGATTTCTTCAAGCGGCATAACTTCGGCGATATCGATAAGATGGAGCTACCCCGCAAGGTCTGGACGGACTGCTTCCGCTGCCCCAAGTTCCCCAACTGCGACGAAACTGCCCTCATCTACTACGCCGCGGAGGAAGATTAATCTTGGCCGAAGAGGAAATCGGCAGCCGCCAGGTCTTCAACGGGCGCGCCATCCGGGTGCGCGTGGCCACCGTCCGCAAGCCCGACGGCACCGAGACGACGCGGGAAATCGTCGAGCACGACGGGGTTATCGCCGCCATCCCCATTGACACCGAGGACAACGTCCTCCTGGTGCGGCAGTACCGCACCCCGGCGGGCCGCGACCTGCTGGAGATACCGGCGGGCGGCATCGACCCCGGCGAAGACCCCGAAGCCACGGTGATACGCGAGCTTCAGGAGGAGATTGGCTATAAACCGGGTAAACTGGTTAGGGGGGGGGGCTTCTTCTCGGCGCCGGGCTACGCCACCGAGTACCTGCACGTCTACCTGGCTACCGACCTCACACCGGGTCGCCTGCACGCCGAGGACACCGATGAAATCGAACTGGTGAAGGTGCCGCTGACCGAAGTCCGCGGCCTGATTAGCTCCGGTAAAATCGAGGACGCCAAGAGCATCGCCGGGCTTTTGATGTACCTGGAGTACCGCCAGACGCACTGACCGGCTAGGCCGTCCAGGTGAGCTTGCGGCCGCCAAGCAGGTGCATGTGCAGGTGCCAGATGGTCTGCCCGGCCCCTTCGCCGCGGTTGATAATCAGCCGGTAGCCACTCGCGACGAGTCCCTGCTCCCCGGCAATCTTGTTAGCGACGGCCGTCATGTGCCCCAGGATGGGCATATCCGCCTCGGTGAGGTCGCTGACATAGGGGATATGCGCCCGGGGTATCACCAGCAGGTGGACGGGAGCTATCGGGTTGATGTCGCGGATACAGATAACCTCATCGTCCTGGTAGACGATTTCGGCGGGCATCTCCCCGGCGATAATCTTGCAGAAAATGCAGTCCCCGGCACGGCGGTCCTGGTTCATATCTCCCTGCCTATAAATCTATCCATTGCTTGCCGGCGCTGGACGGCGAAGGCGGTCGCTTCATGTCGAGCACGGTGGCCTTGGCGTTCTTCATCTCGAATGCCCCCACGT
>DAOULO010000110.1:0-20311 GCA_034420195.1 Dehalococcoidales bacterium | reverse complement strand
GCAGAAGGCCACCAGGCGGCGGACGCCGCCGGAGATGGTCAGCCCCAGCGTCTTCTGCCACTCGCCCAGCTCCAGACGCTCGATGAGCTCCATGGCGCGGCGGCGAACGTCGGCCTTCCGGCCGCCCCTTATCCGCCCCACCAGCTCAATGGCCTGCAACGTGCTCAGCCCGGTGATGGGGGCCTGCGTCTGCGCCTGGAAGGAACAGGCGTCGCGGGCGTAGCCGGGGTTGGCTACGACGTCCACGCCGGAGATGTGTATTGTCCCGGAGGTGGGCCGGGCCAGGCCGATTATCTGGTTGACCAGCGTCGTCTTGCCGGCCCCGTTGGGGCCCAGCAGCCCGAAGACCTCACCCGCGGCCACGGAAAGGCCGATGCCGTCGTTGGCCTTGATCTTGCCCTTGTAGACCTTATGGAGGTTCTTTATCTCTAAAAGCATGGCGGGTGGGGGCGCTAATTTCCCTCCACTTTAGCGGCTCGGCCCGTTTTTGTCAACGCTAAAGCGCCCCGGCGGCGTAATTTGACTTTTAATTTTGGCGTTGCTATACTGCCAGCGGTGTAGCTGCTCTTTCTGCAAGGACGCGCACCGTTTTTCGGATGTATCATTTAAGGAACGAAGGAGGATAAAGCTATGTCCGGAGACTACGTAAATCTGCTCGCTGACCTGAAAGAGGACGAGGTTCTCAAGCTCACCAAGGAGAGGATTGATTCCGGGGAAGACCCGATGAAAATCCTGGACGACAGCCGTAAGGGGATGGCCATCGTGGGCAAGCGCTTTGCCGACGGTGAGTATTTCCTGCCGGAGCTGGTCTTTTCCGGTGAGCTTCTCAAGCAGATTACCGAGCTGGTCAAGCCGCACCTTTCCGAGTCCGCCTCCAGCGGCAAGAAGCTGGGCAAGGTGGTCATCGGCACGGTCGCCGGGGACATTCACGATATCGGCCTGAACATCGTCGACTTCATGCTGGATGTCAACGGCTTCGAGGTGACCAACCTGGGCGTCGATGTCCCCGTGGAGAAGTTCGTCCAGGCGGTGAAAGACACCAAGGCCCCGGTGCTCGGCCTGAGCGGCTTCCTCACCCCCGCCTTCGACGCCATGAAGGAAACTGTCGAGGCTATGGAGAAGGCCGGCCTGAGGAAAGACCTCAAGATTATGATTGGCGGCGGCCAGATGGACGATGAAGTCCGCAAGTACGCCAAGGCCGATGCCTTCGGCAAGGATGCCATGGCGGCGGTATCGCTGGCGAAACAGTGGATTGGGGCCAGCTAGAATGGCCAGGGAATGGGCGGAGCTATCTCCGGAAGAAAAAAGAGCGGAACGCTTTAAGCAGTGGCTTTCGCCTCCGGGTGTGCAATTCTCCAGCCCAGAGGCGGAAAAGCTTTATAAAGAGCGGGTGACCCGGTTCATCAAAGCCCTGCAGCTTGAGGAGCCGGACCGGGTGCCGTGCGTGCTGCCGGTGAGCAACTACCCCGCCTACTACGCCGGCTACGACCTCAAGACGGTCATGTACGACTACGACAAGCTGTCCCAGGCCTGGCTCAAGTTCCTCCACGACTTCGATGCCGATACCTTCATCCCGCCCGCCCTGATCCCTCCGGGCAAGGCCCTGGAGGCGGTGGACTACAAGCTCTACAAGTGGCCCGGCCACGGTATCGCCGGCGATACCACCTCTTACCAGTGCGTTGAGTCCGAGTGGATGAAGGCGGAAGAGTACGACGTCCTCATCGAAGACCCCTCCGACTTCTGGCTGCGCACCTACCTGCCGCGCATCTTCGGGGCCCTCAAGCCCTTCACGCAGCTGCCCTCGCTACGGACTTTCGAGGAAATCGCCACCACGTCCTTCATTCCCTTCGGCCTGCCCGACGTCCAGGCCGGTTTCAACGCCCTCATGGAGGCGGGCCGTGAGGCCCTCAAATGGATAGGGGTGGTCGGCGCCGTTGCCGCTCAGTCCACGGCGGCCGGGTTCCCCGGCATCATGAGCGGTCTGGCCAAGGCCCCCTTCGATACCCTGGGGGACACGCTGCGGGGCACGCAGGGCATCATGATGGACATGTTCCAGCGGCCGGACAAGCTCCACGAGGCCATGGACAGGATTGCCCCCCTGGCCATCAGGACGGCTATCGGCTCGGTATTGCCCGGGGCGGCGCCGCTGATTTTCATGCCGCTGCACAAGGGTGCCGACGGCTTCATGTCCGACCAGCAGTACCGCACCTTCTACTGGCCCAGCCTGAAACGGGTGATTATGGCCATGGTCAACGAGGGTATCATGCCCATCCTCTTCGCCGAGGGCTCTTATAACCAGCGCCTGGAGGTCATCAAAGAGCTGCCCAGGGGGGCGGTGGCCTGGTACTTTGACCAGACGGACATGGCCCAGGCCAAAGAAGTCCTCGGCGATACGGCCTGCCTCATGGGCAACGTCCCCACCTCGCTGATCATGACGGGCACCCCCCAGCAGGTCAAGGAGCACTGCCGTAAGCTCATCGAGGTCTGCGGCAAGGGCGGCGGCTATGTCCTGGCCGGCGGCGCCAACATTGATAACGGCAACCCGGAAAACCTGCGCGCCATGATGGCGGCCGCCCGAGAATACGGCGTCTACAAATAAGGAGTAAGTCGTGCGCCGGCATCGGCAAGGTGCCGGCGCCTGTCCACCTTTTTCAAAAATGCCGCCAGCGGCGTGCCGAAGGAAATGATATGCAAAAAGAATGGCAGGATATGTCCTGGGAAGAAAAGCGCGAGGAGCGCTTTAAGAAGTGGCTCAACCCCGAGGGCATCAAGTTCCGGAGCCCGGCGGCCGCTAAAAAATACAAAGAGCGCGCCACCCGGATGATGAAGGCCATCAAGATGGAAATCCCCGACCGCGTCCCCGTCCACATCCCCGGCGGCTCTATCGTGGCCTATAACGCCGGCCTCACCCTCCATGAAGTCCTCTATCACCCGGAAAAGATACCCGCCGCCTTCGTCAAGTTCCTCAATGATTACGACCAGGACTCGGCGGACGGCCCCGGCTTTTTCTCCGGCAAGGCCTACGAAATCCTGGACTACAAGGTCAACCGCTGGCCCGGCCACGGCCTGCCGGTAACCCAGAGCCTGCACCAGTTTGTGGAGCAGGAGTACATGCAGCCCGACGAGTACGACCTCTACCTCAACGACGAGTTCGACTTCAACCTGCGCTATCTCCTGCCGCGCACCTGGGGCGCCTTCGCCCCGCTGGCCAAGATGCTGCCGCTGGCCGGCTACCAGGGGCTGCCCCAGCAGCTTATGGGCCTGTGCCAGGACCCGGAGATTGTTAAGCTCTGCCAGGCCATCTGTGAAGCCAGCCAGGCCAACCTTGAGTACCAGAAGGTAAACTTCGAGTGTTCTCAGACCGCCCTGGAGATGGGCTTCCCGCCGCTGATGGGCGGGGTGATGCTGGCGCCTTTCGATACCGTGGCCGACATGCTGCGCGGCACGCGCGGCTCGGTGATGGACATGTACCGCCAGCCGGAGAAGCTGCTGGAGACGCTGGAGGTCATCACCGAACGCAGTATGAAGTCGGCCGTTGCCATGGTGAACATGTCCCGCAGCCCCCTCGTCTTCGTCCCCATGCACAAGGGCGCCGACAGCTTCATGTCCGTCCCGCAGTTCGAGAAATACTACTGGCCCACCTTCAAGAAGCTGCTGCTGGGCTGCGTCGCCGAGGGCTGCGTGCCGATGATGGTCATCGACGGCAGCTATAACGAGGCCCGCCTGGAAATCATCAGCGAGCTGCCCCGGTCGTCGGTGGTCTGGACGATGGAGAAGACGGACATGTTCAAGGCCAAGGAAATCCTGGGCAACTCCGCCTGCATCGCCGGCAACGTCACCGCGGCCCAGCTCTACACGCTCAAACCGGCTGATATCAAGGCCTACTGCAAAAAGCTCATCGAGGTCTGCGGCAAGGGCGGCGGCTATATCCTCTCGCTCGGCTCCGGCGTAGATAAGTGCGACCCGGCCAACCTGCACGCCATCATCGAGGCCGCCCAGGAATACGGCGTCTACAAATAGGGCCGCCGGGCAAATCGGCTGTTAGCGCTTGGGGGGTGTCATTATGGTAGCCAAGTCTCTGGATAGTAACTGGGAGACCCGGCGGGAGGAGCGCTTCCGGCGCTGGCTCTCCCCGGACGTGAAGTTCAACGATAAAGAGGCCGAGGCGCGCTACCAGGCGCGCGTCACCCGTTTCATCAAGGCTATTACGCTTGCGGAGCCCGACCGCGTGCCGGTGATGCTGCCGGTGGAGTACTACCCGGCCTACTACGCCGGCGGCAACCTCAAGCGCGTCATGTACGACTACGACGAGTTGAAGCGGGCCTGGCTCAAGTTCATCGACGAGTTCGAGATGGACTCCTTCAACTCTCCCTCGCTCGTCTTCCCGGGCCGGGTGCTGGACATGATTGATTATAAAATCCAGAAGTGGCCGGGGCACGGCCTGGCCGACGACGCCCCCTCGCACCAGTACGTTGAGGGGGAGTACATGACCGCCGCCGAGTACGACGCCTTCAACCGCGACCCCGCCGATTATCTGCTGCGGTTCTTCCTGCCGCGCACCGTGGGCAAGTTCGCCGGTTTGGCCAAACTGGGGCCGATGACGCCCTTCGTCGGCATCCCGGTGTGGTACGTCTCCCAGTTCGGCGACCCCGAAGTCCGCGCCGCCTACGAGACGCTGCTGGCGGCCGGTCAGGAGAGCCTCAAGTGGACGGAGGCCGTGGCCGAGGTGAGCCAGAAAGCCCTGGCCGCCGGCCTGCCCACCGTCTGGGGTGGCATGTGTGGGGCGCCCTTCGACATGATGGGCGACATGCTGCGGGGCACCCAGGGCATCATGATGGACATGTTCCAGCGGCCGGACAAGCTCCACGAGGCCATGGCCCGGCTCGTCCCCATCGTTGTTGACGAGGCCATCGGCCAGGCGGACGCCTCCGGCTGCCCCATCATCTTCATGCCGCTGCATAAGGGGACGGGCGGCTTCATGTCCACCAAACAGTTCGAGGAGTTCTACTGGCCCACCTTTAAGGATGTCATGCTGGGGCTTATCAACGCCGGGCTGGTGCCGCTGCCCTTCGCCGAGGGTAACTACCAGCCGCGCCTGCCCATTATTAAAGACATGCCGGTGGGCTCGGTCATCTGGTTCTTCGAGCAGATGGACATGGCCGAGGCCAAAAAGGTGCTCGGCGAAAAGGCCTGCATCGCCGGTAACGTGCCGGCCTCGGTGCTCTGCACCGGCACGCCCGCCCAGGTCAAGGAGCACTGCCGCCAGCTCATCGCGACCTGCGCCCCCGGCGGCGGCTACATCCTCAGCGCGGCGGTGCACATGGACAAGGGCAACCCGGATAACCTGCGCGCCATGATGGACGCCGCCAAAGAATACGGCGTTTATTAAGCCTATTTTAGAACTCAGAGGGGAGAAATTTGAACATGGATAACACCACTACCAAGCCGTGGGCGGAGCTGACCTGGCAGGAGAAGCGCGAGGCGCGCTTCCAGCGGTGGCTCAACCCCCCGGACGTAAAGTTCGTCAGCCCCGAGGCCGAGCGGCTCTATAAAGAGCGCGTCTCCCGCTTCATCAGGGCCATCAAGCTGGAGGAGCCCGACCGCGTGCCGGTGATGCTGCCGCTGGGTAACTCCCCGGCTTACTGGGGAGGCGCCAATTTCCGTACGTTAATGTACGACTATGCCAAGGGGCATGAAATCTGGAAGAAATTTATGGAAGCCTTCGGGGACATGGATATGTTCGGCGGTCCCAGTTTTGTCCCTTCGGGCAGGATAGCGGAAGCTATCCCTTCAAAAATGCAGAAACTTCCCGGTCTGGGCTTGCCGGAAAATGCCCCGATGAACCAGTTTGTCGAAGGGGAATACATGATGGCTGACGAATATGACCTTTATATGATGGACCCCTCCGATTATAATTTCCGGGTCATGCTGCCCCGTACCACCCCCCTCTTCGAGCCCTTCAAACACCTTCCTCCCATACGCGGCATGATAATGGGTAATTACTGGCTGATGGCCCTTTGCGACCCGGAAGTGCGTAAGATATTTGAAAAGCTCATGTCTTTAACCGACGAGCAAATCAAGTGGACTCAAGCCAGTCTGGAATTAAATAGTTATATCAGGGCGCACGGCTATCCTTCCCTGTGGGGAGGCGGTATTCTGGCCGGCGCGCCGTTCGACCATTTTGCCGACGCCTTGCGCGGCACACATGGCGTCGTCATGGACATGTACCGCCAGCCCAAAAAGCTGCTCGAAGCAATGGACTGGTTTCTAAAGCTTACTATCGAAACTAACATTAAAAATTTTCCCATGACCGCGAGTCCTATATGTGTTATGCCGTTACACAAGGGCGATGATACCTTCATGTCGAATAAACAGTTCGCCGAGTTTTACTGGCCGACCTTACGCGGCCTCTTCATGGCTATGATTAACGAGGGTTTGGTGCCGATGCCATTCGCCGAGGGACGCTATAACAGCCGCTTGAAGCAGATTGCCGATACGCCCAAGAGCGGCGTGGTGTGGTGGTTCGACCAGACTAATATGGCCGATGCGAAGAAGACAATCGGTGATATCTGTTGTATTGTCGGCAACGTGCCTACTTCATTAATTTTGAATGGAACAGTCCAGCAGGTGAAGGAAAACTGCCGCCAACTCATCGAAGCCTGCGCCCCCGGCGGCGGCTACATTTTAGGCGGTGGCGCTCATGTAGATACAGACGTCATGGATAATCTCAAAGCCATGATGGACGCCGCCAAAGAGTACGGCGTTTATAAGTAAGCGACGGAGGCTTGACATAAGTGTTTACCCGACCGGATAACTGGGCGGCGTTGACCTGGCAGCAGAAGCGGGAGCACCGCCTGGAAAAGTGGATTAATCCCGAAGGGCTCGCATTCGACAGCCCCGAGGCCGAAAAGGGCTATCAAGCGCGGGCGACGCGGCTGGGCAAAGCTGCCAAGATGGAGATACCCGACCGGGTGCCCTGCGCCATACCGACGGGCTGGTTCCCGGCCAAGAACGCCGGCGTCACCCTCAAAGAGGTGATGTACGACCCCGAGCTGATGAAGCGCGTCTGGCTCAAGTTTGTTGACGAGTACGATTCGGATACCTTCGACGGCACGCTGTTCTTTCAGGCGCCGGTGAGTGACGTCCTCCGGGCGAAAACGATGAAATGGCCCGGCCACGGCCTGCCCGACGACGCCCATTCCTACCAGTACGTCGAGGGCGAGTACATGAAGGCCGACGAGTACGACCTCTTCATGCGAGACCCGCTGGACTTTCAGCTGCGGCGCTACCTGCCGCGCACCATGGGCATCTTCGAGCCCTTTGCCGACGTGCCGACGTTCTCCTCGTACCAGGGGCTGCCGCAGCGGCTCATGGCCCTGTACCTCGACCCCCGCTTCCAGCCGGTCTTTAAGGCCATCCGGGAGGCCAGCGGCTACCTGCCGGCCCTGATGAAGGCCGATATGGAGACCACCCGGGCGGCCAATGCCCGCGGGTTCCCGGTCTTCCGCGGCGGCCTGGCCGTGGTGCCTTTTGATGTCTTCGCCGATAACCTGCGGGGCACCCACGGCATCGTCATGGACATGTATCGCCAGCCGGACAAGCTCCACGAGGCCATGGAGTTCGTCCTGCCGCAGCTGTTGTCCGGTGCCATCACCATGGCCGACGGGGCCGACTGCCCGGTCGTCATGATGCCGCTGCACAAGGGCGACGACACCTTCATGTCGGACAAGCAGTTCGAGACCTTCTACTGGCCTACCTTTAAGCGGCTTCTCCTCGGCATGATTGACGAAGGGCTGATACCCTTCCCCGTGGCCGAGGGCGCCTACAACCGGCGGCTGGAAGTAATCTCGGATATGCCCCGGTCCGGCGTCGTCTGGATGTTTGACCAGACCGATATGGCCCGCGCCAAGCAGACGGTGGGCAAGGTGGCCTGCATCGCCGGCAACGTGCCCGTTTCCCTCGCCTACACCGGCACCGCCAAAGAGATGACGGCCTACTGCCGCAAGCTAATCGAGACCTGCGCGCCGGGCGGTGGCTATATCCTCAGCGGCGGCACCACCTTCGATATGGCCCGCCCGGAGAACCTGCACGCCATGATGGCTACCGTCAAGGAGTACGGTGTCTATAAATAGTATAATGAAGAAGGTATGTCCGTGACCGCGGAAAGTCAAGCTAAAACGACGACCTGGCAGGAGAAGCGGGAGGAACGCTTCCGGCGCTGGCTCTCCCCGGACGTCAAGTTCCGCAGCCCCCAGGCGGAGGCGCTCTATAAGGAGCGGGTGACCCGTTTCATCAAGGCCATCAAGCTGGAAGAGCCCGACCGCGTGCCGGTGCTGCTGCCCTCCGGCTTTTTCCCGGCCTACTACGCCGGCTACGACCTGAAAACGGTCATGTACGACTACGATAAGCTCGCCGAGGCCTGGCTCAAGTTCGCCGACGATTTTGAGATGGACTCCTTTACCGGCCCCGGCCACGTCCTGCCCGCCAAAGTGCTGGAGATGACCGACCACAGGCTCCATAAGTGGCCGGGCCACGGCCTGCCGGATGGTATCTCCATCTACCAGTACGTCGAGAAGGAGTACATGCAGGCCGACGAGTACGACGCGTTCCTGGAAAACCCCGCCGATTTCTGGTGGCGGTTTTTCCTGCCGCGGACGGTGGGGGCCTTCGCGCCGTTCGCCAAGCTGGCCCCGTTCACCGGGATGATGGGCATCCCCATCGCCAGCTATGCCCCTATGGGCGAGCCGGACGTAGCGGCGGCCTTCCTGACGATGATTGAGGCCGGCAAGGAGAGCCGGAAATGGCAGCAGGCCGTCGGCGAGATAGGCCGGGCCACGCTGGCCGCCGGCGTACCCAACGTGCGCGGCGGTGCCATGGCCGGCGCCCCCTACGACATGATTGCCGATATGCTGCGCGGCACGCAGGGGGCGGTCATGGATATGTACCGCCAGCCGGAAAAGCTCCATGCGGCCATGGCAAAAGTTATCCCCATGACTATCCGCGCCGCCGTGGCTATGGCCGATGCCTCCGGCTGCCCCATCTGCTTCATGCCGCTGCACAAGGGCGACGAGAGCTTCATGTCCCCCCGGCAGTTCGAGGAGTTCTACTGGCCCAGCTTCCGCAAGGTGCTCATGGGGCTCATCGAGGCGGGCATCGTGCCGCTGCCCTTCGCCGAGGGCCGCTACGGGGCGCGGCTGGAGGTCATCCGCGACCTGCCCCGCGGCTCGATTATCTGGAGCTTTGAGGACATTGATATGGCCCGGGCCAAAAAGGTCCTCGGCGGCCACGCCTGCATCGCCGGGAATATCCCCGCCTCGCTGATGCATACCGGCACACCCGCCGAGGTCAAGGCGTACTGCCAGCGCCTCATCGAGACCTGCGCCCCCGGCGGCGGCTATATCCTCAGCGGGGCGGCCGGCATGAACGAGGGCGACCCGGAGGTGCTGCGTGCCATGATGGCCGCCGCTAAAGAGTACGGAGTCTATTAATAACAGGAGTAAGCCAATGGAAACCAAAGTATCCAGCGATAAGAAAGAAGTGATTATCTCCATCGACCGGCCCACGGTGCTCATCGGCGAGCGTATCAACCCCACCGGCCGCAAGAAGCTCACCGCGGCCCTCCAGGCGGGCGACCTGGAAATTGTGCGCCGGGATGCCATCGCTCAGGTCGAGGCCGGGGCAGATATCCTCGACTGCAATGTCAATGCCCCCGGTGTCAACGATGTCGAGCTCTTGCCCAAGGCGGTGAAAATCATCCAGGCAGCCGTCGACGTCCCCATCTGTATCGATAGCCCCAATACCGCCGCCATCGAGGCCGCCCTCAAGGTCTATAAGGGTAAGCCCCTCATCAACTCGGTCAGCGGCGAGACCCACTCGCTCCAGCGGGTGCTGCCCCTGGTCAAGGAGTGCGGGGCGGCCGTCATCGGGCTGGTGCAGGACGACGAAGGCATCCCCAAGAACGCCGACCGACGCGTGGCCATCGCCCATAAAATCGTGGCCGCCGCCGAGAAGGCCGGCATCGCCCGCGAGGACGTGGTCATCGACGTGCTCGCCTTCGCCATCGGCGCCGAGGCCAAGTCCGGCCAGGACGTGCTCATGGCCATCCGGCGCATCCGCGAGGAGTTGGGGGTGAACATGACCATGGGCGCCTCCAATATCTCCTTCGGCATGCCCGACCGCCCCCTGATTAACAATACCTGGCTGGCCATGGTCATTAACCAGGGCGCCACGGCCTTAATCGTCGATGCTGCCAAGGTAAGACCCACCGCGCTGGCTGCCGACCTGATTCTGGGCCGCGACCGCTTCGCCCGCCGCTATGTCGAAGACTACCGCCAGCGCCAGCAGGCCGAGGGTTGACACCCCGCCTATCAGGCGGTATACTTAAGGGTGCATCGCGGGGTAGAGCAGTGGTAGCTCGTCGGGCTCATAACCCGGAGGTCGTTGGTTCAAATCCAACCCCCGCTACCAATTTTCTTAATTAACCTACTATGTGGGCATTTGGCGGAATGGTAGACGCGGCAGTCTAGAAAACTGCTGGGCGAAAGCCCGTGGGGGTTCGAGTCCCCCAATGACACTATTAGCCCATCCATCACGGATGGGCTTTCTTGTTTTTTCGAATATGTTGCTATGCGTTGATTGAGTAAATATAATGGACAAAAAAGAACAAATATAAAAATTGGGGGGGAAAATGGTAACGTTAGCATCCTATCTCTTTTTTCCTGGTGATACAGAAGAAGCCTTTAAATTCTATAAATCCGTGTTTAACGGGGAGATACTGGGTCTGCAACGGTATAAAGAGGTATTTCCGGGGGATAAAAGGCTTTCAAAAAAGGACGAAAATAAAGTCCAGCACATGGCCTTGAGGATTGGGAAAGATGGTATTCTGATGGGGACAGACTGGGTCGAATCTTTCATGGGGAAGCTGGTACAGGGGAATAATTACCAGATATCAGTTTTCCCCGAGAGTAAAAAAGAAGCCGAAGTATTATTCGCCGCCCTTGCCGCTGGCGGCGAGATTGAATTCGAGATGGAGGACCACCCCTGGGGCGGCTATGACGGGGGATGTAAGGATAAGTTCGGAGTGAGGTGGACGGTGTATTGGTACGAACCTGCCAAGTAACCATGGTGATATCCTTATTCAACCCCCGCTAACAAGTTTTCTCCCCTTCTCGCACTGGCGCGGGTCTACTCGATAGCGTAAAGGGTGCCGTCGTCGGAGCCCACGTAGACCACGCCGCCGGCCACGGCCGGCGAGGAGGCTATCTTGCCGCCGGTGGGGAACTCCCAGAGCTCGGTGCCGTCGCCGGCATCCAGGGCGTAGAGGTTGCCGTCGTCGCTGCCGACGTAGATAACGCCCCCGGCCAGCGCCGGGGAGGAATAGATGGTCTCCCCGGTGGAAAACCTCCAGAGCTCATCGCGCGTATCAATGCTGAGGGCTACCAGGTCGCTTCCCGCACCGACGTAGATAATGTTACCGCTCACCATCGGGGAACAGCGGCTCTCCACCATCATGTTGTCGTACCAGACCAGGCCGGAGGGCAACGGCGCTGTCGGGGCCAGGCCGTAGAGGTACAAGACCCGCCACAGGTGGAGCGTCCGGTACTCCAGGGGCCAGCTTTTCGCCTGAATATCAACGGCCCAGATTATCCCGGCGCTGCTGACGACATAGCCGATGCCGTCCTGGATGGCCGGAGCCGTCGAGGTGGGAGCGTAGGCGTAGAACTTGAGGCGCCCCCCTCCCGAATAAGCGTTGAGGCCATAGATATTGCCATCCAGGGAGGCCACCAGCACCACGCCTTCGGATACGGCCGGCGATGACAGCACCCGGTCGCCTGTTTTAGAAGACCATTCCTTGGCGCCGGTGGCGGTATTCAGGGCGTAGACGCGTTTATCGCTGGCGCCGAAGTAGACCTTATCGCCGGCGACGGTCGGCGAAGAGCTGACGGGGTAGACGGCGTCAAAGGTCCAGAGCTGGTCGCCGGTGGCGGCATCCAGGGCGTAGAGATGGCCGTCGTTAGACCCGAAATAGACCACCCCGTCGGCCACGGCCGGTGAAGAGTCCACCCGGCTGCCCGCCTGAAACTGCCAGACAAGGTCGCCCGTGGCGGCGTCCAGGGCGTACAGCCAGCCGTCCCGCGAGCCCACGTAGACCCGGCCGCCGGCCACCGCCGGCGAGGAATGGATACTGGCCCCGGTGGTGAACGACCACTTGAGTTTACCTTGCGGCGGGCTGCCGACCTCACCCGTAGAGCCGGAATGGCTCAGGTCGTGGCGGAACATGGCCCAGTCGCCGGGCGCCGACGTTACGCCCAGCTCCGGGTGCAATCTAACGAATACTTCCGTAAAGTTGTACAGGCAAAAGAAAAAGACAAGGAGGCAGAGAACACCGATAATGATAAAGACGACTTTCCTTCGGCGCCGGTAATATCTCCTTCTGGTTTCTTCGAGCTCACTGCGGTACGTTGCGGATATCCGGTTACTATCCATGGGGAACGGTTAACCCTTTGCTATGGGAATTGCGCCAATACCAGTATAATATAAAACGACCGGGCGAGTCTCCCCATCAGCCCTAAAGGTTCTATCTATTAAACAGCTTGGGCTACCAAAGTAAATAAGAAATCCCCCGGACTCCCGGGGGATTTTTCATTATTCTGCCACCATCCCGCGGGTGATTGGAAGCTCTTGATACGAATAATTGACATTGCAGGGAATTTTAACTTAGTATTTTGATTAAATACGAGCCAGGAAACATTATAAATGATGAGGAGATAACCCATGGTGATTAAACGTAAATTCATTTTTACCAGCGCCGGAGCCTGGTCCGATGGAAATGACAAGCTTCTTTGCCTGGATACGGGAACCTGGCGTGTCGAAAGGCCAGTTTTAGACCAACAGAAGTGTAATTATTGTGGCCTTTGCGCCCTTTATTGTCCGCCGCAGTGTTTAAAAGATATGGGGGACCATTTTTCACCTGACCTTGATTTCTGCAAAGGTTGCGGAATCTGCGCCTGGGAATGCCCCCGTAAGGCAATCTCTATGATTGCAGAAGGAGAGTTCGATGACGCTAGCGCAAAAGGGTAAAGTTCAGGTCATCACCGGTAATTCGGCGGCGGCCTATGGAGCTATGCTTTGCCGTCCCGATGTCGCCACTTCCTACCCCATAACTCCCATGAGTGAGGTAGCCGAACAGCTTTCGGCCTTTCGTGCTAACGGCCTGATAGAAACTGAAATGGTTGAGGTAGAAGGTGAAAATTCGGCCATGAACGTTGTTCTTGGAGCGAGTATGGCTGGTGGTCGTGTTTTTACCGCCACCTCTTCGTGGGGTTTATCGTTTATGTACGATGCCGTCCAACATGCATCCGGATACGGGGCTCCGATAGTGATGGTCATCGCCAACCGCGAGTCGCCGGGTATTCTGGCGGTTTCGGGGGGGCAACAAGACATCATAAGTGTCCGAGACACTGGCTGGATTCAGGTGATTGTTGAAGACGGCCAGGAAATACTGGATATGGTAATCATGGCTTTCCGTCTGGCGGAAGACTACGATATACAACTCCCGGTAATGGTAAATTACGATGGATTCTATATTTCGTACATGGCGACCGCCGTGGAAATCCCGGAACAAAAGGATGTTGACCAATTCCTGGCGGTGCTAAAACAACAACCCAAGCGCCAGACACTGATGCCGGGCCAGGCAATAGGCTGCGGTACCCACGGTATTGAACTGGGGTTTGTGGAATTACGGTACCTGCAATGTATGGCTCTGGAGCGGGCAACGACCAAATTAGACGAAATAGACCGGGAATTCGGTGAATATTTCGGGAGAAGTTACGGCGGTCAGATTGAGGAATATCGCACGGATGACGCGGAGATAATCATCGTAACATCGGGAGGAGCCGCGGGAACAACACGGGTGGTAGTTGATGCCAAGCGAGAGGAAGGTATCAAGGTTGGGCTGGTGAAATTGAGATTATTCCGCCCGTTTCCACGAAAACGTCTCGCCGAAGCACTCAAGGGGAGGAAAGCCATCGGCGTCATCGACCGCAGTGTCGGTTTTGGCTGGAACTCCGGCCCGATGTATACGGAGGTAAGAGCACTTACCCCGGAAATCGGGATAATTCCCATGCTGAGTTATATTGACGGTCTGGCTAATCTGGATATCACGATTCCTCATATCGGGAGAGTTGTTGATGAAGTCCATAATGCTGCTCAGGGAAACCCCTACCAGGAAGTGACCTGGATTCCTTTAGAAGAATGAGGTAAAAAATGGTACAGGAAAAGAAAAAGAAGCTGAAAATCTACGACTATTTTTGTGAAACCGAGGAGCAATTTGCCGGAGGACTGGCCTGGTGTCCCGGATGTACTCTGGAACTCACCGCCAGGTTTGTACCTAAGGTATTGGGCAAGGATATTATCCTGGTTGGCTGTCCGGGTTGCTCGGCGCCTATCTTTTACGGTCAGAACCGTGATATCTGGCACCGTATGGCCTATTTCAGCAGCTTGATGACCGGGGTTGCCTCCAGCGCCACCGGTATTTCACGGTATTATCAAAAGATAGGCAAGGATGTTACCGTAGTCTGCTTTACCGGTGATGGCTGCGGTGCCGATATCGGTTTTCAACCTCTCAGCGGCGCTGCGGAAAGAAATGAAAAGATTATCTATATTACCTATGACAACGAAGGCTATATGAATACCGGGTACCAGAGAAGCAGCACCACTCCCTTAGGAGCGTCAACCAGTACAACCCCGGTTGGTGTCGTCAGCCAGGGTAAACCGACTCAAGCCAAGAACGTACCGCTACTTATGGCCATGCATGGTGCCGCCTACGTGGCCACCGCAACGCTGAGTCACCTTGAAGACTTCGCTAAGAAACTACAAAAGGCCAAGGCAAAGGTAAGAGAGGGTTTCGTCTATATCCATGTGTTTGCCCCCTGTGTTATGGGATGGCGTATCGCTACCAATCAATCCATCGAAGTATGCCGTCTGGCCGTCAGAACCAATTACTTTCCTCTGTGGGAAGCTGAAAATAGCAAATTTCACCTTACCCATGAGGTGGCCAATCCCAAACCAATTCAGGAATTCATTAAATTGGTACGCAAATTCTCCCACCTGAAGGAAGCCGATATTACTGCTTTTCAACAAATGGTCAACCAGAGGTACGCGATAATCAAGGGACTAGCTGACCTCAATAGGTGACCAGCTGAAACAGCTGATATCAAAAAAGTTGATTTAGAGAATTCCCCCACATTCTTAAGCAGTAATTTACCCGGATACTTTGAGTCATAGTATAGGTGTATCAATACGAACATCTCAATTGAGAGTCAGGAGATAAATAGTCATGGAGGAAAATTGGGCGGGTTTAACCCCGGATGAAAAGAGGGCTAAAAGATTTAACCAATGGTTACATCCTTCGGTCCAATTCCCTGATGAGTCCCACGCCAGGGCCTACCGAGAACGTGTCCAGCGACTCATTGATGTTGTCGAACTGAGGATTCCCGACCGTGTTCCCTGTATATTGCCTTCGGGGTTTTTCCCGGCCAGCTACGCCGGTATTAACTTGAAAACGGTAATTTATGATTATGCGGCGCTACGTCGTGCCTGGTTCAAATTCATCCGTGAGTTTGATATGGATACGTACTCCAGCCCCGGCACCGTGCTGGCGGGGAGGGTCTTTGAAAACCTCGCTTTCAAACAGTACCGCTGGCCGGGCTACGGTCTCGGAGATGATGTTACCTCGTATCAATACGTAGAAGCCGAATATATGAAAGCCGACGAGTATGATGCGCTGATAGATGACCCCTCTGATTACTGGATGAGGGTGTACCTGCCGCGTATCTTCGGGGCCCTAGAGCCGCTGGCTAGCCTGCCCTCCTTTACTTCTATTACTGAGATTCCGTCGCAGTATTTCGGTCCCTACGCACGACCCGACGTAAGACAGGCTTTGCAGGCCCTCCTGAACGCTGGTGAAGAGACCGCTAAATGGACCGAAGTCCTGCGAGAATGCGGCACGGAAGCTCTCAAGGCTGGCTTTCCCTCTTTCCGTGATGGCATCGTTAAGGCACCCTTTGACATTATCGGCGATACGCTGCGGGGAACCAGCGGGATTATCAAGGATATGTTCCGTCAGCCGGAAAAACTCCTCGAGGCCCTGGAAAGAATCACGCCCTTAACCATAAGTTCTGCGGTAAACGCCCTAAATGCCTCCGGCGGAAGGGTTGTCTTCATGCCCCTCCACAAAGGCGATGATACCTTTATGTCGGACAAACAGTTCAAGACTTTCTACTGGCCTACCCTGAAAAAGGTGGTCGTGGGGCTTATTGAGGAGGGTATCGTACCGGTTCTATTCGCCGAGGGTGCTTACAATAGCCGCCTGGAGACTGTTGCCGAACTTCCCCGGGGCAGGGTTGTCTGGCAATTCGACCGGACGGATATGCCAAAAGCTAAAGAAATCCTCGGCGGGAAGGCTTGTATTGCCGGTAACGTTCCCACGTCTTTACTGGTAACCGGCACGGCCGAAGCCGTGAAAAACTACTGCCGGAATCTTATTGAGGCCTGTGGTGAAGGCGGCGGCTTTATCCTCACGGGTGGGGCTAACCTTGACCGGGGTAGGGCGGAAAACCTCCGGGCCATGATGGAAGCCGTGAAGGAATACGGCCGGTACCGCTAGTTCGTTGCTAGATGGCTCTCAGGCTGGGTAGGAACGTGGCGATTTGAGGGACTAGCATCAGGATTATCGTACAGATAATTAAGGCAATCAGGAAGGGGAATATACCTTTAAAGATTGTCTCGATGGGTATTTCCGGTGCAATTCCCTTGATGACAAAGACATTAACGCCAACCGGCGGCGTGATTACTCCCATCTCGCCCACTAACACAACTAACACCCCAAAATGTATCAGGTCAATGTTGAGAACATCAAGCACCGGGTACAAAATGGGAATGAGGAGTACGATTAGAGCCATAGCATCCATGAAAAAGCCACCGATGAAAAATATCAGGACGATAACCCCGACAATACCCATTGTTGGCAGAGGCAGTCCCTGTACCCAGTCAGCCAGCTCGAAAGGTATCTTGGATATAGCCATGAAGTGCCCGAAGAGTATTGCCCCGGCAACAATGAAGAGAACCATACAGGACGTTCGTAAGGCATCCTTGCTAGCCTCCCAGAATACCCCCCATTTAAGCTCACGTCTGGCCAGGCCGATGACCAGGGCTCCGAAGGCTCCGATTGCCCCGGCCTTGGTAGGGCTGAACCAGCCGAGAAATAGCCCCCCGATGACCAGACCGAATAGAAGCATGGCTTCGATAATACCGGTAAGCGACGATGCCCGCTTCTTCCAGCTGACTCGTGGTCCCGGGGGGCCGAGGGCGGGATTGCGCAGGCAGATAATATAAACCGTGGCGATAAAAAGTATACTGAGAAGTATCCCCGGCAATATTCCGGCGACAAAAAGTTCGCCGATAGATTTCTGCGTAAAAAATCCGTAGATGATAAGGACGGTGCTCGGTGGTATGAGAATACCGAGGGTACCAGCGGCAGCTACCGTGCCGGTGGCCAGCTTGTCATCGTAGTGATACCTCTTCATTTCCGGAAGGGCTATCTTACCCATCGTCGCCGCCGTAGCTGTCGACGAACCGCAGATAGCCGCAAAACCGGAGCAGCCCAGTACGGTAGCTATCGTCAGACCGCCGCGGAACTGTCCTACCCAGTTATAGGCCGTTTCGTAAAGCCTCCGGCTAATTCCGGCCGCGAAGGCGAAGGAACCCATGAGGATAAACATGGGGATAACACTGAGTGGGTAAGAAGTGAATTGCTCGAAGAAATCTCGGGCCAGAATACTTAATGCTGCTTCTGGACCGGATAAGTAAGTAAAACCAACCAGCCCGACCAGGGCCATGGCGAAGGCTATCGGTACTCTGAGGAGAAATAGGAGGATAAGCACGCCGATGCCAACAATGCCAGTGACCTCCGGGCTCATTTTTTATCCGCCTTGGTCAGCGATTTTAAAAACTTCTGTAGCAACACCAGACACACCGGGATGCTGGCCAGGGCAATCCCATAGGCGGGAAGACAACGGGGTATATGCGCCGTAGCGCTCTCCTCACCGGTGATTTGGAGGGTGATACCAAAATCTATAAGTCGCCATACGAGCAGAACGAAGAGTATTAAGACAAGAAAAAAAACGCAGCTCCCGATTACTGATTGGGCACGTTTGGGGAACCTGTTAACGATAAACTCTACCTGGATGTGCCGACCGATAATTAAAGTGACAGCGCAGGCAAAAGCAATGGCCACGCTCTGAAAAACCCGGACCCAGTCAATAGCACCAAGGAGGGGCGAATTAAAGACCTTGTTCCCGATAACATCGATGAGGGTAACAACCATCATCAAAAGCAGCCCAGCCACCCCTATCCACTCAAACCAGCTACTTAATCGGTTATTAAACTTTTCAAATTTATCTAACACTGGGTTTTGCTCGTCAATCTGGGGGGTGGGGGGCCTAAAGCCCCCCACCCGAACATTAGCATCCATCTTCCAGGGGTTTAGACTATTTTAGCAAAGTCTACTGTGTTACCTCGGGAGGCCCTGCGGCGGACACTATATGCCAGTCTATCTGTTTCTGCGTCCAGTACGCCTCGCGCTCCCGCAGATAGTCAATCCAGCCTCTGACCTCCGACTCTGTATATCCATCTTCCACCATTGCCGCTACATAGTCGTCGATTACCGGTGCTACCGCGGCTTCCCACCTGGCCGCCTCAGCTTCGGGCAGGTCATAGAATTCTACTCCCAAGCCCTCAGCATGCGCTTTGCCGACGAAATCGATGGAATTCCACATCAAGACAAACCGTTCCTTGTACTCCCCAACGAGCTTGTCGAAAATTGCTTGAATATCAGCCGGCAAGCTATTATATTTGTCCTTGTTCATCACCACATAAAAAGGATAGGGGAAGTTGATTTGCCAGATGGACGTGACGTAGTTGACAACGTCAGCAAAGTTGAAGTTTTTGAGGGTTTCAAAGTTTGACTGTTCCCCGTCAATCTCACCCTTAGCGATGGCATCGTATACTTCCATCATCGGCGTCGGGGCCGGGGTTCCACCCAGGGCGGCAATAACATCGCCGGAAAGCCCGGGAGCCCTTATCGTTAGCCCCACCAGGTCCTCCAGCGTATGTATTGGTTTATTGGCCGTGGATATGGCACTGGGGGTGGAAGTGCTCATCCATAGTACTTCTACATCATCCCATTCCTTGGGCTTGAACTTATTGTAGAAGTCGTTAACACACTGACCACTTACCCAGGCGCTGGAATAACCCAGGGGTAGACCGGCGCATTCCATAACCGGCATACGCCCCGGGGTGTAGTAAACGTGAGAGAAACCTATATCGGCAATCCCATCAATTACCCCATCAAACATCGCCTCAGCTGTAAGCAGGGTACCGCCGGGAAAGTATTCAACCTGTACCCGACCATCGGTACGCTCTTCTAATTCATTGGCGAATTCTTCTAACAGCAAAGAATGGAGTGCCGGCGCAGGTATATAGTTGGCCAGTTTTAACTCGATGACTTCTCCCGGTGCCAGCGTTTCCTGAGCCTTTTCACCGCCGCAGGATGTAAGCAGGGCTGGCACCATTAGTGAAACAATGAGGAGAAGGATGACTGGTTTGAATAACCATCTCTTACCTTTCATTTCTTCCTCCAACATGGTATTTTTCTTCTTGCATATCAATCAGGACACTGCTACGCCATAAACCACCTCCTTTACCACATTTACAATCGGGCTGATTTGCAGTATTCGTTAAATATAATATAACCTCCGTACAATGTCAAACTATGGGATGATTAATTTGACCTGCATCGGATTGTAGAGCCGGAAAAATTGGTGGTCAAAGGTATCCAATACATTCTAGAACTTGGAATTAACTAGATAAAGGCGAATTCTGCCCTAAAAGTTCTACCTATTGGATAACTTGGGCTATCAAGTAAACAAGGAATCCCCCGGATTTCCGGGGGATTCTTCTTTTTTTCAAATAAGGGCTGCTAAGAAAGGCGGAGGCACTTGGCCCAGTGTTTGCCGTGCTTACGCATCTCCGGCACTTCCAGGGAGCACCTCTCGGTGGCCTCGGCGCAGCGCGGGTGGAACCGGCAGCCGGACGGGGGATTCAGCGGCGAAGGCATCTCGCCGCTGAGGATGATTTTCTCCACGCCTTTTTCCTCGTCCTCGGGCAGGGTCAGCATTGAGGCCGATATCAGCGCCTTGGTGTAGGGGTGCAGGGGGTGTTGGAACAGTTCTTCGGCGTCGCCGTATTCCAC
>DAOULO010000109.1:0-25871 GCA_034420195.1 Dehalococcoidales bacterium | reverse complement strand
CGCGCGACCTCCTCGGCTTCGATGAATCTTACTTTCACGTGGTCGAAGAGGTCGATGATGACCTTGCGACCGCGCCGGATAATGGCCTCGATGGGGGCGATGCAGTGGCGGGAATAGATGGCGTGGAGCGGCTCGTAGAAGTTGTTGACCCGCGGCAATACGAAATCAAAACCATCCGAAACCTCAATCATATACTTCAGCAAGGGCTCGCTCAGGAACGGCATATCCGCCGCTACGACGAGATTATAAAGCGAATCTGACCTGACCAGCCCGGTATAAATACCGCCCAGCGAGCCCTGGCCGGGGATGATATCGGAGGTTAGGCGAATTTTCGGGCGGCCCGCCAGCGGTGCGAATTTCCTTTCTTTCGCCGTAACGATAATTATGTCTCGGGTTAGGGGAGTAATGCGGGATATTACCTGTTCCAGCAGGGTGGCGCTGCCAACCTTTTCCAGTACCTTATCGTGTCCCAGTCGTAAACTCTTGCCACCGGCCAGGATAATTCCGCTTACATCCAATTTCTGAGCCTGTTTTGATGCGAACCTTACCCCCTATAAATTATTTTATCACAGACCGTCAAGGGTGGCTAGGGGGTAGGTCGCCAGATGGCTAAAAATAATGGGCTGGCCGGGCCTCAGAGCGACGGCTGGAGCACGATAATCTGGGGGCTGGCGGGCAGGGTGTTTCTGGTCAGCTCTATCTCGCTGCCGGCGGCGCGGGTGACGTTGGCCTTGCCCTTGAGGAAGCCCTCGGCGTCCTGAATGGGGAGGGTCAGCTTCTCCGTCTTGAAGTGCATGGGGATAATCACCTTTGGCTTGAGCTGGTCGCAGACCCTGGTGGCCGCGCTGGCATCGATGGTGAAGAAGCCGCCCACCGGCACCATGAGCACGTCCACCGCCCCGATGGCGGCCACCTGCGCGTCGCTGAGCACGTGGCCCAGGTCGCCGGCGTGGCAGAGCTTGATACCGTCAATCTCGAAGCAGAATATCGTATTCTGGCCCCGCTCGCCGCCGGACTTGTCGTCGTGGGCGGTGGCGACGGCCCGGATTTTAATGCCCTTCACTTCGGCATCGGTCTTGACCACCGGCGGGTTACCCTTTATCGCCTTAACGTTGTTGTGGTCGCCGTGCTCGTGGCTGACGGTGACGATATCGGCCGCCTCGTTAATCTCCCCGTAGCGCAGGCCCTGGCTGGTCTCGTAGGGGTCGGTGATGATACGCGTGCCGTCATCGGCCGTAATCAGGAAAGCGGCGTGGGCCAGCCATTTGATTTTCATAACTATCTCCTTGGCGCGGTTATTTGGCCAGCTGCATTATCAGGGTCACCAGGGTGCGCACCGGGACGCCGGTGCCGCCTTTCACCAGGTAGCCCTTCTCTTTATCGGCCAGGAAGGTGCCGGCGATATCCAGGTGTACCCAGGGCACGCCCCCGACGAACTCCTCCAGGAACTTGGCGGCGGTGATGGCCCCGGCGTAGCGGCCGCCGGTGTTCTTGATATCGGCGATGTCGCTCTTGATGAGCTCCCTGTATTCCTCAAACATGGGCAGCGGCCAGACCAGCTCGCCGGTGGCCTTCCCGGCGGCGATGACCTTATCCTGCAGCGGCTGGTTATTGGTGAAGACGCCGCTGCATTTATCGCCCAGGGCTACCTGGCAGGAGCCGGTGAGAGTGGCCGCGTCGACGATGGCCTTGGCGCCGATATTTTTGGCGTAGCTGAGGGCATCGGCCAGGATGAGGCGGCCTTCGGCGTCGGTATTGAGCACCTCAATGGTCTTGCCGTTGAGGGCGGTGATGATGTCGCCCGGTTTAAGGGCTTGGCCGCTGGGCATGTTTTCGGTGGCCGGGATGAGGGCGGTGACGTTGATGGCCGGCTTGAGCCGGGCTACGGCCGCCATGGTGGCCATGACGGCGGCGCCGCCGGCCATGTCCCCTTTCATCTCACTCATCCGCTCCGAGGGCTTGATGGAGATGCCGCCCGAATCGAAGGTGAGGCCCTTGCCCACCAGGACGAGGTCGGTCTTATCGTTATTTTTGCTCTGATATTTCAGGATGATGAACTGGGGAGGCTGCTGGCTCCCCTGGGAGACGGCCAGCAGGCCACCCATGCCCAGCTCGGCCATTTTGTCGCGGTCGAAGACCTCCACGCTCAGGCCGTATTCATCGGCCAGCTTGAGGGCGGCCTCGGCCATGACCGTTGGCGTCATGAAGTTGCCCGGCTCGTTAACCATATCGCGCGCCCGGTTGGCGGCCTCGGCCAGCACCTGTCCCCGCACGATGGCGGCGCTCAGCTGCGCCCGGCCCTTGCCGATAATCTTGAGCGTCCTGATTTCTTTGGCGTTATCGCCCTTCTTGGTCCGGTGGCGGCGGAAGGTGTAAAGCCCCAGGACGGCCCCTTCGGCCACGGCCTGGGCGGCCTCCTCCATCATGATGCCCCTGACCCCGGCCCCCGGTACCACCACGGCGGCGCTGGTGATGTCCCGGCCCCGGACATAACGGAGGGCCTCGGCGACGGCAGCGCGGATTTTATCGATGGTCAGCCCCCGCTTCTTGCCCAGTCCGGCCACGACGACGTGCCCGGCCGTAATCCCGGCGGGGTCGTGGAGGAGGGTAATCTCGCCGGCCTTGCCCTTGATTTCGCCCCGCTTGATGAGCCGGGCGATGGCCCCGTACAGGGCCCTGTCCAGGACGGCGGTCTCGCCCTCGGGGCGGCGCTTGCCTTCGTAATGGCCGACGATGATAGCGCGGGTCCTGACCCGGGCGATATTGCCGGTAATGGCCTTGATTTCCATTTTCGCGCTCTCCTTTCCGGTCGGGGGGCGTTATCCTATAATTATAGATGTTTTGGGTGGTTTTGGCTAGGTGGAGGGGCTTAAGTTAACCCCGCCGCCCCGCCCTCCGTGATTTTCTTTCCCACCCGCCCGCCCCGGGGCGTCGCTGGCCGGGCCGTGAATAATTCCCCGCCCCCAAAGGGAGTAGCCTGCGAAGAGGGGCGCTAGCCCCTCTTAAGAAAAACTCCCCCTCTCCAAACAAGTATATCAAAGCTTCAGTGAATCTTGAGTTTGGAGAGGGGGACAAAGGGGGTGAGGTGAAAAAATTCCTGGGCTTCAGCTAAATTTTAAGAATTACTCCCCGTAGAAGGCCACCCCGATAAGACCGGGGCCGGTATGCACCCCCATGACGGGCGTGAACTCGGTGAGGAAAATCTCGTGGCAGTCGAAGCGGGCGGCGATGCGCTCTTGAAAGGCCGTGGCCGGCTCCAGGGCGTCGGCGTGCATCACGGCCACGTGCAGGGCCTGCCCCCCGGCCACGACCTTGTCCATCAGCTTGAGCATGCGCTCCAGGGCGCTCTTCATGGTGCGGGGCAGGGCCACGGTGTGGGCGTCGGCGTGGTCGAGCGAGAAGACGGGTTTGATGCTGAGGAGGGAGTTGACCAGGTGGGCAGCCTGCGGGACACGCCCGCTCTTGGCCAGATAGTGCAGGGTATCCAGCGTGGCGAAGAGGTGAACCTTTGACATAATATTGCGGGCGACTTCCTTGACCTCGGCCAGCGGCTTGTCCAGGGCAGCGGCCCGGGCGGCGGCCAGCACCACCAGCCCCTGACCGGCGGCGGCGGTAGTGCATTCCAGCACCTCGATGGCGAGGTTCTTCAGGGTCTTTTTGGCCGTCTCCATGGCCAGCCGCGCCGAGCTGTACATGGCGCTGAACTTGGCGGGCTCGGTGATGCAGAGGATGCTCCTGGCCTTCTGAGCGGCGTGGCGGTACGCCTCCAGGTAGGGGGTGGGCGAGGAGCTGGCGGAGGTAGGCATTTTCTTAGCCTGGCGCAGGCGGGCGTAGAACTCGGCCGGGGTCATGTCGATGCCGTCGCGGTAGGTCTTGTCCTCGAAGATGAGCTGCACCGGCACCACCTCGATGCCGTATTCGGCTACCTGCGCCGCGGGGACGCAGGCGGTGGTATCGGTGACGATGGCCACGTTTCTCATGGTGTTAGCTCACCCGTCTTTCCTCGTCTGCCAGGCGGTGTAGTCCCGGTCGATGAGGAGGTTCTTCCTCACGCCGGCGTTTCTAAGCTCGCCTAATAGGCTTACCGCCGTACGCAGCCCGATGAAGGCCAGCAGCCCCAGGGCGAAGTAGATGTAGGTCAGCGGGCGGTCGAAGAGCCAGTTGAGCAGCGGTATGAGTACCATGGCCCCCAGGGCTAGGCGTGGGTTGCGGGTAAGGCCGATGAGGGCGATGACCACGGCGCCGGCGATGAAGGTCTCGGCGGGGGTGAGGGCTACCAGCACACCGAGGACGGTGGCCGCTCCCTTGCCCCCGCGGAACTTGATAAAGACCGGCCAGTTGTGGCCTATCACGGCGGCGAAACCGGCCACACAGACCCATTCCAGCGGTATCCCCAGCCACCGGGCGACGAAAACGGCCAGGACGCCCTTGAGGATATCGGCGGCCAGGACGCTCAGGCCCCAGACCGGGCCAATCTGGCGGTAGGTATTGAGTGCCCCCGCGTTGCCGCCGCCGACATCGCGGATGTCCACGCCCTTTTTGAGGCGGCCGATAATGTAAGCGAAGGGTACGGCGCCCAGCAGGTAGGCGATGACGATGGCGGTGATGATATGCCAGGTCAATTAGGTGTCCTCCTAGTCCTCCGGGTAAAAGGCGACGCCGACGGTGCCGGTACCGCAGGCGTAGCCCATCACCGGGCTGAACTCGGAAAGCCACAGCTCGACGCAGTTGAACTCGGCGGCGACGCGCGCTTTCAGCTTCTCGGCCTCCTCCAGGGCGTAGGCGTGGGTCACGGCGGCGTGCACCGGGCGGTCGCCGACTTTATCCCGCATCATGCGCAGGACGCGCTCGACGCCCTGCTTGCGGCTGCGGGCCATCCCGGCGAAGCGCACCAGGCCGGAGACGGTGAGAATGGGCCGGATGTTGAGCAGCGAGCCCAGCCGCGAGGCCATCTTGGGGATACGCCCGGAGCGGTAGACGTGGCGGATGGTATCCAGCAGGATAACGGCGGCCACCTTATCGCGGACGGCCTCAGCCGTGCCGATGACCTCCGGCAGGCCCTTACCTTCCGCGGCGGCCCGGGCGGCGGCCAGGGCCACCATTCCCTCGGAGGGGGTGGCCTGGTACGAGTCCATCACCTCGATGGTGGTCTGGGGGAGCTCCTTCCGGGCCGTCTTGACAGCCTCGCAGGCGGCATTGTACATCATGCTGAGCTTGGTGGAGACGGTGACGCAGAGGATGCTCTCGGCCGTTTTACTTACCCGGCGAAAGACGTCGAGGCACTCCTCGGGCGCCGGCGCCGAGCTCTTGAAAGAATCGGGGTCTTCAAGGAAAAGTTCGTAGGCCTCCGAGGGGGTGATGTCCACCCAGTCCCGGTAGAGCTTGCCGCCGGCGTAGAAGTTGACGGGGATAACCTCAATGGCGTACCGCTCGGCCATTTCCCGGTTCAGGCAGGCGATACTATCCGTGATAACGGCTACTTTCTTCGTGCGCGGACCTCCACGGCGTTATTGTCCGGGCGGGTCGGCTCAGGTGGTCGCCGGGGTATCTTTGTGCTTCCAGAGGAAAAACCGCCCGCCCCGGAAGTAGCGTTCCAGCAGTAGCGGGGCGAGGAGGACGCCCCACATTACCAGAATCAGCCCCAGGAAGGTGAAGGTGGTGAGGCGGCCGGTGGTGTAGTGGACAACCAGTGTCAGCGTCAGGCAGCCGGAGATAGCCAGCAGGCCGATGCGCAGCCAGCGCTGGCGCAGGCGGATAAAGGCGGCGATGGTCAGCGCCAGGGCCATAAAGCTGATGCCAATCCAGGGAGCGAAATAATCGATGCGCTGCAGACTGTATTCGGTGAGCCGGCCGTTGGGCGAGATGGCCAGGAACCAGCCCAGAATAATGGGCAGGGGCAGCAGCATGAAAGAGCTGAAAATCCAGTCCTGACGCGAGGTGTGGGCAATGATGCGGTAGAGCCACCACAGCGCCAGCGGGAAATAAACGGGCAGGGCCAGCAGCGACCAGCCCCGCGGCAGGTAGAGCAGCAGCACGCCGACACAGAGCACCGGTACCAGCGAGTAGCCCAGCCAGGAGAAGACCCAGGTGGGCTTGCCGCGCCACCAGCCGTAGATGGTGGTGGCGAAGATGGCCATGAGCACGATGAAGAGCCAGCCGGGGTAGTGCCACCAGTTGAGTACGAAGAGCAGCCCGAAAAGGACGTGGGGCATCGAGGCCAGTAGCACCTGTTTCCAGGTGCCCTGGCTGTAGGCCTCGTAAATGCGGCGGGCCACCAGCCGGGTACTGCCCATCTCGCCCAGGCAGGTCCGCATCGCCTCCTTCTTGGAGAGGCCAGCCTCGGTCAGGTCCTGGAGCTTGTCTTCGATGTGCGCCTCCAGCTCGCTGATGATGACGCTCTCGTCGTCACTTTCGAGCTTGGCTTTGTGGCGTATTTTCTCCAGATATTGTGAAAGTTCCGGTATCATACGACCTACCTGCTACGAACTCGACGGCCCCGGCTGGAGAATGAGCTTGACGGCGGTGAGGAAGTCCTGCCACTGGCTTCTTTCCAGGGCCAGCTTGGCCTCGCCCTTTTCGGTAAGTTGGTAGTACCGCCGCTGCCGGCCGTTGGGCAGCATCTGCCACCGACCGGCAATCAGCCCCGACCTCTCCAGACGGTGCAGGGCGGGGTAGAGGGTGCCCTCCTTGAACTTGAAGTATCCCTGGCTGCGGGTGGTGAGTTCCTTGACAATCTGATAGCCGTACATCGGCTGCCGCTCCAGCAGGCTGAGGAGCAGGTAGCTGGAGCTCCCTTTTAGCAAATCACGCTTCGGTACCACTTGCATCACCTCTAATGCTCAGTTACTTAGACAGTCTATGTATTTACCATACTATCAGAGAATATCGCCTTTTGGCAAGGGGCGGGGGTACTATATTCTCGGTGGATGGCGGCCAGGGCAGCAGCCCCCGATAGACCTTGCCCCTGAAGGCGTATGTTCAGGACTTGCTACGACTTGTAAGTACCGACGGCGATTAAGGCCAGTACCGCGGTGAGGGCGCCGAAGACGACGTCATCCCACTTGGCGGTGGCGTTGAGCAGGGGGTTGAGAATAACCCAGATGCCGAGGGAACAAATTGCCAGACTGAGTAACTTCATAAGCTTGATTCCTCCTCTTGATTTTTTAACCCGGTGCCGCTGCCCTGGCTCGGTATATACCTAGAGAGACATAATACCTAGACATACATAGTACATAGAGTTACTAGGTATAATAGCACCCGTTGGGAGCCTTGTCAAATGGTGTTTTTCTTACCACTCCACCCCGCCCCGCCGGGGTTTTTCTTTCCCACCCAGGCCCGCCCCCGGTGCTGCCGTGGCTTAGCCCGTAATCATACCCCGCCTCCCCCAAGATGAGTGGCCTGCGGAGAGGGGCGCCAGCCGCTCTCACTAACAAGGGGCGTTTAAGAGGGGCGCAGCCCCTCTTTTATAATTAAATCCCCCTCTCCTGCGGCACGCCTCAGCAGGAGAGGGGGACACAGGGGGTGAGGTTCAAAAATTCTTTGACTACCCCGTACTAAAACGTTAAACTCTAACCATAAATGCCCATCAAAGTCCTCGATAAAGACACCATTGCCCAGATAGCCGCCGGCGAGGTGGTCGAGCGGCCGGCCTCGGTGGTTAAGGAGCTGGTGGAGAACGCCCTGGACGCCGGGGCCACCCAGATTGTGGTGGAGGCCAAGGGGGGTGGCGTGAGCCGGCTCCGTGTTACCGATAACGGCGCGGGCATCCCGGCGGACGAAGTAGCCCTGGCCTTCGAGCGGCACGCCACCAGCAAGATAAACGATGCCGCCGATTTGGAAAATATCGCCAGCCTGGGCTTCCGCGGCGAGGCCCTGCCCTCCGTCGCCGCCGTGGCCGATGTAGAACTGCTCACCCGCAGCGATGGCGAAGCGGCAGGTACGCTCATCCAGCTTGAGGGCGGCGCCGTCATCAAAAAGGCTGTTCAGGCCCGCGCCCGGGGGACGACGGTTACCGTCCGCAATCTCTTCCGCCGCGTACCGGCCCGGCTCAAATTCCTCAAGTCCCCGGCCACGGAAAATGGCCACATCGCCAACATCGTCAGCCGCTATGCCCTGGCCTACCCGGAGGTGGCCTTCGAGCTTGGCGTCGAGGGTAAGACGAGCCTGAAGACGTCGGGACAGGGCCGCCTCATCGATGCCATTATTGATGTCTACGGCGTGGCCACGGCCGGTAAGATGCTGGCGGTAAAGCCGCCGGAGGGAGAGTTCGCCGCCGGGCCGGAGGCCGATGCCGTGACCGGCATGGTCGGCGCGCCGGAGCTGGACCGTGTCGGGCGGGGGCATTTGAGCTTTTTCGTCAACCGCCGCTGGGTGACCAGCCGCAGTCTGACCTACGCCGTCGAGGAGGCCTACCGCGGCCTGCTCATGACCGGCCGGCACCCCGTGGCCGTGCTCAACATCGCCCTGCCGCCGGCGGAGGTGGACGTCAATATCCATCCTGCCAAGAGCGAGGTCAAGTTCCGTGACGAAGCTGAGGTCTTCCGCACCGTGCAGCGGGCGGTGCGCCAGGCGCTGGTGGCCCAGATGCCGGTGCCCCAGGTGGGGGAGACAGCCGTCGCTTACCGGCCGGCCTCATCACCGGAGAGAGTGCCGTGGGCGCTGCCGGCGGGCCAGCCCGTTGTCCCCGCGCCGGAGGCCCCGGCGCGGCTGGCGACGAGCCTGCCGGTGCTGCGGGTGGTAGGGCAGGTGATGCAAGCCTATATCGTCGCCGAGGGGCCGGACGGCCTCTATCTCATCGACCAGCACGCTGCCCACGAGCGCATCCGCTACGATAAACTAAAGCAGCAGCGGGCGGAGTCGAAGCCGGAGGTGCAGGGATTATTGGAGCCCGCCACCCTGGAGGTGACGCCGCCGCAGGGGGCAATCCTGGGCGCCTGCCGGGAGAGCCTGGCGGGGTACGGCTTTTCCGTGGAGCCCTTCGGCGAGCGGACCTACCTGGTGCGGGCGGTGCCGGCGCTGCTGGCCGGGGAGGACTGGGAGGGGATGCTGCGCGAGATGTTAGAGGAGCTGGCCGGGGAAGCGCGCAGCGGCTGGGAGGAAAAAATACTGGCCTCGCTGGCCTGCCACGGGGCGGTACGCAGCGGCCAGGCCCTGAGCGATGCCGAGATGCGGGCGCTGGTGCGCGAGCTGGAGGCGACGGCCAACCCCCATACCTGTCCCCACGGCCGTCCCACCGTCATCCACCTCAGCACGGCGCGGCTGGAAAAAGACTTCGGGCGGAGCTAGGGCGGAGTCTCCCCCTCGCTCACCCGGTAGATTTCGTCCCAGCGCACCATGCCGTCCTCGATGAGCCGGCGTATCTTCTTCTGCTGGGGGGTCAGCTGGGCGCTGCGGCCGGTCTTGATTTCCAGAATCACGATTTCCTCCGGCTCGCCTTTGGACAGCCCCGGAAAGACGACCATGTCTATGGGCGTGCCGATAAAGCGTACCTCGGTGGGGTCGTACTTGAAATCGGGGAAGAAGGGCACCATCTGCTCGGTGAACTTGCCGCCCAGCACGGCGCGGCTCTGGCTGACGGCGGCCCGGCGGGCCTGCTCCATCTCAGTCTGCCATTTGAGCAGCTCGGCGTCGCGCCACTCCTTAAAGCGCTTTTCGTACCTGAGGCGGGTGATGTAGTTGAGGAGCAGGATAATCAGGATGGCCACGGCGGCGGTGATGAGTACGCTTAAGACGATTTCCATAGCAGGCCTCCTCGGAGTTAGCTATTTCACCCCGCCCCACCCCCTCGGTGTTATCTATTCCCACCCAGGCCGCCCTCGCGGCATCCACGGCTTAGCCCGTAGTTTGCCCCCGCCACCCCAGAATCCCTCTCCCTCTCTCTTTGTAAAAGGGAGACGACCCATCGTGCTAGAGGTATTGTCCCCCTTATAAAAGGGGGTAAAGGAGGATTTTCCCTTCGGCTTATCCCCTAGTATACTACCCCCGCACTTAAAAGGGGAGTAGCCCGCGAAGAGGGGTGCTAACCGCCATTATTAATAAGGGGTGTTTAAGAGGGGCGCAGCCCCTCTTTTTAAATCAAAATCCCCCTCTCCTGCGGTACGCCTCAGCAGGAGAGGGGGACACAGGGGGTGAGGTTATTAAAAAAGGTCGGGCTGAAAGAGTGTAAAAGCCCTCTCAGCCGGTCTTTGGCTGGCTGGAGCCAGGCGTCACCAGGGGGACGCCCGCGGCGCAGAGGGGGCATTCTTCGGGCGGGTAGGTCACCTCGTCGGCGCGGTGGCAGGCGTAGAAGGGCACGCCGAAGTCAATCTTACTCGTCGAGCGGTCAACCATGACGCCCACCCCGGCGACGCCGCCGCCCAGCTGGCGGACGGCCTCGATAACGTCGCGCACCGAGCCGCCGGTGGTGAGAATGTCGTCGACGACGAGGACGCGCTCGCCGGGTTTAATCTCAAAGCCGCGCCGGAACTCGCGCCCGCCGCCCTCGGCCTTTTCGGCGAAGATGCCGCGTACGCCCAGCTGGCGGGCCGTCTCGTAGGCCAGGATGATGCCGGGGGTGGTGGGCCCGGCCACCAAGTCGATGCCTTCCTTGCGGAAGTGGCTGGCAATCATGGCGCAGAGCTTCTCCGTGTAGGCGGGGTACTGTAAAACTTTGGCCTTCTCCCAGTAGACGGGGGAATGCCGCCCGGAGGCCAGCCGGAAGTGCCCCCGGAGCACCGCCCCGGACGCCTCGAACATGCGCACCACGCTGGCGGTCACCGCTCAACCTCCCACCGGATAGAATTCATGGTCGGGGAAGATATGCGCCTGGGCCTCGGCCGCGGCGAGCTGGTCGCCGAGGTGGTAGGCGGGCACCGTCCCCCAGTCCGACGGCGGCCAGGTTATCAGCCAGGCCTTGCCGATGACGTCTTCCTCCGCCAGCAGCCAGCCGTTGTGGGAGTCGTTGGAGATGTCGCGGTTATCGCCCAGGACGAAGTAGTTGCCCTCCGGGATGGTGAGCTTCTGCATGGAATAGGTGAAGGACTTTATCACGTAAGGCTCCTCGATGGCCACGCCGTTGATGTACAACTGGCCGCTGATAATCTCGATGGTATCGCCCGGCAGGCCGATAGCGCGCTTGATGAAAGTCTCGTCATTGTTGCCCGGTGCCTTGAGGAGAATCACGTCGCCGCGCTGCGGCCCGCCGAACCAGTAGGCGGCCTTGTTGACCAGCACGCGCTGGCCTTCGGAAAAGTTGGGCTCCATGCTGGTCTGGAAGACTTCGTAGGTCTGAATACTCAACCGCGCCACCAGGAAGAGGGCCAGGGCGATGGCGACGGTGATGATAATTTCACGAACAAACGGTTTCACGGATTTTACCTTCGGCTTCCGTCCAATTATACTCTATTTCCCTTGGCCTCGCCAGTACGGAAATGTCCGCCGGCGGCCCGCCTTGCCAAAAAACGCCGCCGGTATTAGTATAGAATGGGGGCAGCTGCCGACGGGGAAATCTTGAAGAAATTACGCCAAATAATGACCGGGCTGGCCGGGCTGCGGCCGGGGAACCGCATCCTGCTGGTGGTGGTGCTGCTCCTGGTCATCACCATTGTCTTCATTGGCCTTGACGACCTGCTGGGGTATATCCTGGCCTACCTGGCCACCGGCGTCATTTTCTTCATGGCGACGCGCGGCTGGCGGCGGGCCAGGAACTTTCTGGTGCTGCTGGCCGTGTCCGTCTTCGGGATAATCTTCCTCTCCTTCTGGTACGTGGAGATTATCGGCCGCCTGGCGGTGGCCATCGGCGGGGAGGGGGCGATAGATGCCCTGCCGGTGCAGCTCATCGAGGTGTTCTTTACCTATGTCATGCTCTTCGGGGGGGCGATGGGTATCTTGTTCGGGATAGCCGGTGCTATTATCCTGGGAATAAGGGGTCTGAACATGCCGAAAAGCACCCGTAGCACCGCCGAAAATACTTGACGCGGCGGTGGTTTTGGTCTATTGTATACCCAGATACTCAAGGTATCGTCCCGGGTTAGGAAAAGCTGAATAATGGAAACTTTCACCACGGCACTGCTGGCGCTGGGGGCCTTCTGGCTGGGGGCCGTGCCCTTCTCCCTCATCATCGGGCGATGGATACTGCATAAGGACATCCGCCAGTACGGCGACGGCAATCCCGGGGCGGCCAACGTCTTTCGGGCGGGCGGCCACAAGGCGGGCTGGCCGGCGGTGCTGCTGGATATCGCCAAGGGCGTCCCCTTCGTCCTGGTGGCGCACCTGGTCTTTGACAAAGGCGGGCTGGCCCTGGTCATCATCGCCATCTGCCCCATCCTGGGGCACGCCTTCTCGCCGTTCCTGCGGGGGCACGGCGGCAAGGCGATTGCGGTTACCTTCGGCGTGTTCATGGCCCTGCCGCAGCCGGACATCCTCTTTGTCTTTGCAGCTATCATGGTGCTGAGCGCCATGTTCGTGCGGGCCAACGCCTGGGTGGCCATCTTCGGCTCCGTCGGCACGCTGGCCTACCTGGCCCTGACGGGGGCCGAAGGGTGGAAAATACTGCTCATGCTGGCCATTCTCGTCGTAATGACGGTCAAGCATTTCCCCGACCTGCGTACCGTGCCGGGCCTGGGCGGCTTTCTCTACCGGTGGATTCAGTCCATCGTGCGGGGTCATACCACCAGTGTTTAGCGAGGTGGCGGCTTGCTGTACCAGATAATCATCGCCGCGGTGCTGTTCCTCTTTCTGGTCAACCTTATCCTCAACCTGAGAAACATCAAGGCGCCGCGCTCCGATGCCAAAGTGCCCCAGCCGGCGCCCCTGATATCCGTCATGGTGCCGGCCCGGAACGAAGCCGAGAACATCGGGATGTGCCTGGAGTCCCTGATGAAGCAGGACTATCCCAACTTCGAGGTTCTGGTGCTGGACGATAACTCCACCGATGATACGGGGGGCATCGTCGCCGGGCTGGCGGCGCAGGACAGCCGCATCCGGCTCTATCACGGCGAGCCCCTCCCCGAGGACTGGGCGGGCAAGCCCCACGCCTGCCACCAGCTTTCGCAGCATGCCCGCGGCGAGTGGTTCCTCTTTGTGGACGCCGATACCATTCATGCCCCCGATATGCTGCGCGGGGTGCTGGAGCTGGCGGTGAAGATGAAGACATCGCTGCTTTCCGGCTTTCCGCGGCAGCTGGTCAAATCGCTGCCCCAGAAGATTGGCGTGCCGGTAATCTATTTTATCATCATGAGCTGGGCGCCGCTCTGGCTGATACACCGCCTCAAGACGCCGCGGCCCTCGGTGGCCATCGGCCAGTTCCTCTTCTTCTCCAGCTCCGAGTACCGACGCATCGGCGGGCATAAGGCGGTCAAATCACGCATCCTGGAGGATATCTGGCTGGGAATCGAGACCGCCCGTCACGGCGGCCGCCACGTGGCCGTTGACCTGGCCGGGGTGGTCTCCTGCAACATGTACCCCACGGCGGCGGCGATGTGGCGCGGCCTGGTGCGCTGCATCTATTCCGTGGCGGCCCTCACCCCGCTGATGCTGCTGGTGCTCATCGGCATTGCCAGCCTCTTTTACATCGGGCCGTTCTACTGGTTCGTGCGGGGTTTCTTCGTCACCGATGCCACCTATGTCTGGCGGGCGGTGGTGATTATCCAGGTGGCGCTGGTGTTCTTGATGCGCTGGCTGATAGATACCCGTTTCAAGGAGCCGGTTGTCTCCTCAGTCCTGCACCCGCTGGGCATCGTCTTCCTCTTTGCCGCCGTGGTCTACGCCATGGGGCGCTGGCTCTTCGGCGCCGGGGTTACCTGGAAGGAGCGGTCCTACGGGCGGGAGTCGGCGATAGAATAGAGGATAATCTCAGAATGTTTAAGGGGGCGTAAGCCCCTTTTTTGTTTACCCCGCCCCTTTCGGAGTTATCTATTCCCACCCAGGCCGCCCTCGCGGCATTCGCCGCTTGGGTCGTAGTTTTGCCCCGCCCCTTTACCCCCGGTGGGGTGGGGAGAAAACCCCACCGAGTGGTGGCAGGATGCCACAGGGTGGGCTGGGTGGGAAAGAAAAACGCGGTGGGGTGGTGGCGTGAGGCTTGTTACTTGCCCCTTGATACTTGCTACTTCTTGTTAAGCAGATGCTCCCGCGCCTGCTGGATAAAGGCCTCGAACCTGATTGACTCGCCGGGGTCTTTGGTGCCTTCCACCACCACGTTGAGGACGGGCAGGCCGTAGTCCTGGCGGAACTGGTGCAGCAGCAGGCTGACAATCGTCCCCGGCATGCAGCCGAAGGGGATGATATTCACTATCCCGTCGAAGCCGTGCTCGGCGTATTCCACGACGCGCCCCATGCTGAGGATGGCCTCGCCCTCCACGGCGGGGGTGAGGTAGGCGTGCCCCCGGTCGATGATTTGCTGGGTGGGCAGCTCGCGCTTGAAGGCGTGTATTGAGCCGTCGAACTCTTTGCGCAGCGGCTCGGCGGCGTTCTCCTGGACAATCTCGGTGAGCTTCTGTTTGGCCCAGTCGCGCCAGCCCCCCTCCAGGTGCAGGCGGTTGCGGCGCTTGCGCTGGTGGTCGGTGTAGTCCAGCCACTCCTCGATGGGCGGCACGCCGCACTGGGCGCCCAGGGCCTCCAGCTTGCCGATGAGGCCGTCGTTGGCGAAGGGGTTGGAGCGGACGAAGATTTCCCCGACGATGCCGACGCGCGGCTTGGGCACGCTCCGGTCTATTTTTACGGCATCAAAGGCCTGACGGGCGCGGCGGGAGAACTCCTTAAGCGTCTCGCCGGACGAGCCGGTCTGTTTGATGAGTTCTTCCAGGTACTCTTTGTAGACGGCGTCGGTCGCGCCGGGGTTGACCTCGTAGGGGCGCTTCTCCAGGAGCATCTTCTGCATGGAGTCGAGGATGGCGATGGCCCGCCAGGCGTGCAGGCGGAAGCCCCGCCCCAGGGCGGCGATGTCCTGGTGGTAGCCGCCGGTCTGGTCAAAGACGAGGATGGGTACCTGCTCCAGTCCCAGCTCGTCCAGGATGAGGCGGTGCAGGCGGTTGTACTGCCCGAAGCGGCAGGGGCCGGAGGCTCCCGGCATGAAGAAGGCGGCGCGGTCGGGGTCGAAATCGGGCGCCATGGTCTTCTTGACGATATCGCCGCTGGTGATGATGGACGGGTAGCACTCCTTGCCGGTGGTGTAGCGGCGGCCGATTTCCAGCGTCAGCGCGTCGGACTCGGGCAGGGGCTCGGCGGACACGCCGGAGGCGCGCATGGCGGCGGCGATGACGTAGCCGTGGTCAATCATGTAGGGCACGTAGACGGTGCGCTGGCCGGTGTGGTTGGAGGCGACGCGCACCAGGGGGATGAGCTTGCTCGTGCCGCGCGTGGCGGCGTGGCGGATGGTATCGATAAAGGCCTCGCAGCGGGTGATGATGCCGGCGTCGGCGGAGTGCTCGTCGATTTCGATGGTGAGGAAGGGCTTGCCCTCGGTCTCCTTGGAGAAGAATTTGACCAGGTACGAGTCGGGGCCGCAGGCGAAGTTGGTGACGTAGAGCCCGAAGAGGCGCGGGTCGTGGGCGATGATGTGCCCGGCGCCGAGGATTTTCTGCCCCGCCTTCCAGTACATGTTGGGGTGGCCCTTACTTACCTCGCCGGCTACCGAGGCCAGCGGCAGAAAGTCCAGCGGGATGGCCAGCATGTTGAGGTCGCGGAGCTTCTCCGGCAGGTTGAGGGTGATGGCCTCGTCGTAGGTGTTGTAGGCCCGCCCGATGACGACGATGGCCTTTTCGTCGGGCTTGAGGTTGGCTAAAATCTCGCGGCCGCGTGCCTGCTGCCAGGCGTTGAACTCGTCCAGGGCCGCCAGGCCCGTCTCAATGGCCTTATCTATCTTTCCCCGCGAGGTGATGCCCGCATCCTTGGCGGCCCGGCGCAGGACGCGCTTGAGCCAGGGACGTCCCCGGTCGGGGTGGATGACGGGGCGCAGGATTTTGGGGGTCTTACCCGTGGGCGCCGTCACGCTCTCCTTGATGCGCGTCGAGCTCAAGAGGATATAGGGCAGGCTCTGCGTCAACGGGCAGTTCCACGACTTGCTGAAATCGCCGGAGAGCTTCTCCATGGTGCACTGGACGGGCAGGAAGATGTAGTCCGGGGCCTTTTCCAGCAGGTTGAGCATGTGGCCGTGGGCCAGCTTGATGGGCAGGCACGGCTCCTCGACGATGTTCTCCACCCCCTGGCGGATGATGTGGCGGTTGGTGGGGTCGGAGAGGACAACTTCAAAGCCAAGCTCGGTGAAAAAGGCCTTCCAGAGGGGGTAGAGCTCGTGGAAGAAGAGGACGCGCGGGATGCCCACCTTCTTGCCGTTGGGCTTATCGGGCTTGTCCTTGCTATAAGTGTTGAGCAGTCTTTCAGAGCGTTCCTCGAAGAGGCGCGGGATGGTGGAGGACTGGCGCTTCGCTTTCTGCTCGGCGCTGTCCCACTTGCCGCAGCGCGAGCCGTAGAAGAGGGGCTTCTCGCCGGTAAAGACGACCTTATGAATCTCGCAGCGGTTGGAGCAGCTCTGGCACTCAAACGACGAAAGCTCGTATTCCCGTTGCGATAAATCGAAGCCGCGGAAGCGGGTCTTCTTGCCACTTCCCTCCATCTCCTCGCGGGCCAGCATGGCCACGCCGATGGCCCCCAGGATGTCGTGGTGGGGGGGCACGGTGACCGGCTTGCCGGTGACGGCCTCGAAGGCGGCCTTGACGGCGCGGTTGAAGGCGGTGCCGCCCTGAAAGAGAATATGCTCGCCGATTTTACGGTCTTCGACGACCTTGGTCAGGTAGTTCTTCACCACCGAGTAGGCCAGCCCGGCCACCAGGTCCGGCTTGGCGGCGCCGCGCTGCTTGCAGTAGTTCTGCTGCGACTCCATAAACACGGTGCAGCGCTCGCCCAGGTCGAGGGGGGCTTTAGAGGCGAGACCCAGCTCGCCGAACTCGTCCTCGATGGAGATACCCAGCTTCTCGGCCTGCTCCTCCAGGAACGAGCCCGTCCCGGCGGCACAGACCTTGTTCATGGCGAAATCAACGATGGTGCCGTTCTGCAGGCTGATGTACTTGGCGTCCTGCCCGCCGATTTCAAAAATGGTGTCCGCCTCCGGGCAGAGGAAGGCGGCCGCCCGGGCGTGGGAGGTAATCTCGTTGCGGATGACATCGGCGCCGAAGAACTCGCCGGTCATGTAGCGCCCCGAGCCGGTCGAGCCCGCCCCCTTGATAATGACCTTGCCTTTAAGCTCCTCGCCCACCTCGGCCAGACCCTTTTTCACCGCCTCGATGGGGCGCGAGGCGGTCATCAGGTAGCGGCGCGCCAGCACGTTGTTGTCCTTATCGATAACGACGACGTTGGTGCTGATGGAGCCGATGTCCACGCCCACGTAGGCCTCCACAGGCCCGGTAGACGTGATTTTGACCGGCTCGGTCTCGATGGGGTAGTCATCGCCGGCCAGCGGGGCCAGCGTCACAAATTTATACTCGCGGCTCTTGATATAATCTTCAAGCCGTTTCAGGGTATCGGCGGGCAGCGGGCTATCGCCGGTCGTCAGGGCCGCCCCGGCCGCCCCCAGCACGGCGAAGTGCTCGGGGACAATCAGGTCAGCCTCGTCAAGCTCCAGCACCTCCAGCACGGCGCGGTGGATACCTTTATTGGCGGCCACGCCGCCCTGAAAGGCAACCGGCCGGCCCAGCTCGCGGCCGCGGATGACCTGTCCCTTGAAGTTGCGTATCATGGCGAAGCACAGCCCGGCGACAATATCGTGCACCGGGGTGCCCACCTGCTGGAGGTGAATCATGTCGCTCTTGGCGAAGACCGAGCAGCGTCCGGCCACGCGGGGCGGGTGTTCTGATTTCAGGGCCACCTCGCCGAACTCCTCGATGGGGATGCCCATCCGCGAGGCCTGCTGGTCTAAAAAGGAGCCCGTCCCGGCGGCGCAGACGCCGTTGAGGGCGAAATCGGTCACCTTGGGCGGGGCGTCGGCGGCCTCACGCTTGAGGACGATGAGCTTGGAGTCCTCGCCGCCGATTTCCAGGATGGTGGCCACCTCGGGATGGAAGTGCGTCGTCCCGGCGGCCTGGGCGGTAATCTCGTTGACGAAGGGGATGCCCAGAATCTGGGCGATAAGCTGCCCGCCGGTGCCGGTGGCGGCGGCCGCGGTGAACTTGTCCGGCGGGTACTCCTTGAGGACTTCCGTCAGCACGGCCAGGATGGTCTCGACGGGCTGGCCCTTGGTGCGGATGTATCTTTCGGCGACGACGTTCCCGGCCTCGTCCAGTACCACTGCCTTGGCCGTCACCGAGCCGATATCGATACCCAGTTTCATGCGCCGAACTCTCTCGTCAGAAATTTTGGGCCGCGCTGTACGCGTGCGAAATGGCGGCTTATTTTCTATTATAAAGGGTGGTCTGCGGGTGTGCAAACCGGTTCACGGCAACGGGGAAAAGGGACTGCCGCTACTAATGAAGGGAGAAATAGAGGTCGATGAGGATGGAGAGGGTGCGCATCCGGTCCACCAGGGGACTTTCGGCGGACTTATCGGTGGGGAGCTTGGCGAGCTGGATTTCTATCTCGTCGGCCAGACCGGTTATCATCTTGCGGAGGTCATCGGTGCCCTCCTGCTGACCCAGGGCGCTCACCGCGGCGATGAGCTCCGGCGTGGCTACGGTCTCTAGCTGCTGGACGGCCATGGAGATGTTGAGGTCTTTCAGCCCCTGCAGGACACCCCGTACTTTCTTGCCCTGCTCCTCGCGCTGGCGCTCCTGGGCCGCCTGGTCTTCCTGCTGGCGGGTGAACTGCTGCTGCAGGCGCATCAGTTCATCAAGGCCGTCCTCTTCTTCTTCGGGCATGTTCGTCCTTTTCTGGCTGGCGAGCCAGGATTCGAACCTGGGCTATGGGATCCAAAGTCCCCTGTGCTACCACTACACAACTCGCCAGCGCCTTTTCTGGATTATATCATATCCGGGCCGGTCGGTGGCAACGGGGGGACTGGACAGGCCATTTGGCGTTATGCTAAGCTACGGCAGACTAATCGGCCGCCGAAGGAGGTTAGCGTGGAAACGGCTCAGGGTAAGACCTGGATGTCCACGGTGGCCGGTGTCCTGAGTATCGTCGCCGGGGCGTTTAGCATCATCGCGGCTATCTGGATGGTCTTCCTCCTCGTGGTCACGGCCAGCTGGACCTTCCCTTACGATTACATCAGTCCCTATGATTTGCCTTTCGCCACCTCCGTTATCTCCATCATCCTGGTAGCCATTCTCATATACTGCGCCGTCGGGGCGGTGTTCCCCATTATCGGCGGCGTCTTCGCCCTGCAGCGGCGGCACTGGGGCTGGGCACTGGCCGGGTCTATCGTCGCCATCTTCGTGGCGCTCCCCTTCGGGGTGCTGGCGACGATATTCGTCTCCCTGGGGAAGGACGAGTTCAAGAATCCCTGAGGCTGTTTTCGCCCTGATGATGCAGCCACTAAGCGGGCTCGAGTAGCGTATGAGACCTTCGCGTCGGGTGTTCTGGGGTGTTTTCTGGCTGGCGGCCGTCACTATTTTCGGCATTGTCGGCTATCAGATTATCGAGGGCTGGAATTTCCTCGACGCCATCTACATGACGGTCACCACCATCACCACCGTCGGCTACCGGGAGGTGCACCCGCTCAGCGACGCCGGGCGTATCTTCAGCATCTTCCTCATGGTCGGCGGCGTGGGCGGGGCCCTCTATGCCCTGAGCGGCATCGTGGGCTACATCGTCGAGGGTAATATCGGCACCGTATGGGAGAGGCGCAGAATGCATAACAAAATTAAAAACCTTAAAGGACACTTCATCCTCTGCGGCTACGGCCGGGTCGGCGAGGAGATTGCCCGCACTTTCCGGGAGGAGGACACGCCCTTCATCGTCATCGATAACCGGCCGGAATGCGTCAGCCTGTTGGAGAAGACCGACTTTATCTACCTGGACGGCGACGCCACCCGGGACGACGTCCTCAAGCTGGCCGGCATCGAGCGGGCGCGTGGCCTGATTGCCGCCGTGGGCACCGATACGGACAACACCTACATTACCCTCTCGGCGCGGGGGCTGTGCCCCAATATCTATATCGAGGCCCGCGCCTCCAACCCCGAGGCCGTCACCAAGCTGGAGAGGGCCGGGGCCGACCGCGTCATCCTGCCGCATGCCATCGGCGGCACCCGCATGGCCATGCTGGCGCTGCGCCCGGCGGTGGTGGATTTCATCGATAACGTGGTCTACAGCCGCGGCCGCGAGATGCAGCTGGAGGCGGTGGATATCAAGGACGAGTCCCGCGTCAAAGGGCTCAAGATTAAGGACATCCAGGACAGGACGAGCGTTACCGCCCTGGCCCTGCAGAAACAGGGCCGTACCCTGATACCCAATCCCGCCGGCGACGTAGTGGTGGAGGCGGGTGACCAGTTGATTGTCATCGGCACGCGCCCGCAGCTGATATCGCTGGAGAAGGCGCTCTGAGGCGCCGGGGGTACGGATAAAAAGCAGGCTCCGTAACCGGATATAGCATCGGGGTTACGGAGCGCGGGGCAGGCGAGCGTTGCCTGGCTATTTCTTCGGCGCCGGTTTGGGCTTCTTGTAGAGGGCCTCTATCTCCCTTTTCCAGCGGGGGGCGCGGTCGGCCATGAAGCGCCGCGTCGGCTGCGACTCGGTACTCACCAGCATTGAGTTGATGTTCATCCAGGGGATGAAGATGCTCTCGGTGTAGCCACCCAGCATATCCAGCTTATCGTCCCAGTGCACCAGGTTCAAAAGGATGCCGTATTCGTCGACGGCCTCGACGATTCCGACATAGCAGTATTCCGGGGCGGTATCCGGCATGAGGTATGCCGCCACACAGTAGCCCGGTTGTATCGCCATTGTCTTGGCCATAGCTTACCTCCCGTTTACAATGCAATCAGCCTATTTATATACTTATTTCCCGATTATTGTCAATAGCCTTTATAAATTCTTAACGAGAAGTTTATGCGGCGTTTATGGATTTTATGCCCGCATTTAGGCGCGGCTGCTAAGCTGGATGAGTGTGGAGGCAGGGGAGGGGAGAACCGACCAACGACAGGAGCTGCAAAATGGAAAACTTCGTCCTCGCCGGAAAGGCCAAGACCGTGTTTCGCCTCATCGAGCTTAAAGCCAAGCGCGAACAGGAGGCGGCCCAGCGGAAGAAGCGGAACTCCGGCGGTAAAAAGGCCTAGCGCCGGCCGGCTACTGGTTCTTTAGCTTGTTCTTGAGGGCCTCAATTTCCTGCTGCTGGGCGAATTCCTCTTCGCTCAAGGGCTCGCAGGATTTTATCTCGTCATTTTCGACGCGGATGGTAAAGAGCCCGCGGCACTTCCAGCAACGGCGCGGGCCTTGGTAACTATCCCCGACGAAGGAGAGCTTGCTCTCCGCCCCGCAGGCGGGGCATTTCATAATAACCACAGGCCGTAATTCCCTCCCGATTATTATTGCCGCTGACACCGGCGGTCAAGCACGATTATACCATTTTACCGCCCGCGGCGGCCAGTCTAGGGGGTGGGGAAGAAGCGGCTGAAGAGCCAGAAGACGGCCGGGATAGAAATTACCGAAAAGATAAAGCTGCCGAAGACGAACTGATTGGCCAGAGATTTGTTGCCGCCGGCGCGCTCCGTCATGATGGGCGTGCCGGTGATGGGCGGGACGGCCGCCTCCAGGATGAAAAGCAGGGCGATAGTGTAGTCCGGCTTGATGAGAAGCAGTATCCCCAGCATGGCCAGCGGGAAGACGATGTTCTTCACGGTCAGGAACTTGGCAATCTCGGCCCAGTATATCTTGCCCTTTTGCTTGAAGTCCAGGTAGAGGCTGCCCCCCAGGATAATCATGATGAGCGGCAGCGCCATGTTTCCCAGGATTTGCAGGATGTCTTTGAGAAAGTCCGGCAGGTAGTCGCGCCCGTTGAAGAGCTGCACCACCACGGCCAGCACGGTGGCAATGAGGATGGGGTTGAAGATGCGGTGCCACTGGATGATCTTTTCCTGGTTATGGCTGCGGAAAAAGAGGTGGTAGGTGCTGAAGAACATGACCGGGTGGATGATGATGAAGATATAAAGCTGGGGCAGGTAGGCGGCGTCCGTCCCGAAGACCCCGCTGATGATGATGAGCGGGAAGAAGAGTCCGTTCTGGAAAAAGAGGTTCATGGCGAACTCGCCGCGGGTGTCCTTCCGCGAGACGAACATGGTGATGAAGGTGAGCACCAGCGAGATGCCGGCGAAGGCGAACCACCACAGGGGCAGCTGCCACCAGTCCGGGAAATCCTCTGGTGAGAAATTTGACATAATGCTGGCAAAGACGAGGGCCGGCAGGGCGATATCGATGGCCAGGCGGGAGAGGAAGGAGAGGACGTTTTCCGGGACGATGCCGCGGCGGGTTATCCAGAAGCCGATGAGGCCGATGCCCAGCAGTACCAGCACCGATTGCAGGACGATGAAGAAGATATCCATGAATAGTCCTATTGTATAATAGTTGGTGCTGATAGGGAAGTATAGGGGTGATTAGTTCACCTCACCCCCTTTATCCCCCTCTCCTGACGAGGCATGCTGCAGGAGAGGGGGAATTATTTTGGCGAGTATACCCTTACGGCACGTACAGGCTCAAAAGGGGGATGCTCTAATGTTTCACGGATTGCACCCACCCACCTATCGGTATTATACTCTAACTACTGTAGCGTGGGTAGGGGGTTAGTACAATGGCTGAAGCGGTCTATTTTATCTCTGAAAAGATACCTGGGGTTTGGATACTATTTGGTATTGCGGTATATTTTTTGTTCTATTATCCACTGGTTAAGAATGTCAATGATATTGCTCTTAAAACAAAGGGGACTGGAATACCAGTCAGGACAGTTATCACTAGTTTGCAGTTGTTGCTTATATTCGCTGGATTTGCCTTCTCAATATATGCTATCAAGCAAGCATCCTTCGCCGGAGGTGATGCAGTGAATAGTGTAGACCATATCTTATATGCATTTATCGCTGTTATATATGTGCTATTTGGTTTATCGCTCGGTGGTTTGGGTATGTTGATTTATAGAATGGTAAAAAGTAGGCACGGCAAAAGACAAAGTGATGTAAATGATGAGCAGGATATATCTATTTCCTTGAAGGATATTAAATCTGCTATAAAACAGAAAGATAACATGAAGAAAATACAGGCGAGTTTGGATGAGTATTTTAATGAGGGTAAATATGATAAACGAACGAAAAAAGTGAGGGATGATAAGGAGAATTGATTATGGCTAAGAAACGAAAGTATCAGCCTAAGATACCACCGCAGTCGCCTCTAACCAAGAAGCGTTTTACCAAGATACTTAGAAAGGCTGCGCAGCCGGTAACAGAGTGGACACACGGCCAAGAAGATTTAGAAACATCGGGGTCTCGTCCTTCCGATGATTATACCGATAAACGTAAGCGTCAAGATAAGACTGGAGATAAAGAGGACTAACCGAGTGATTAACGCCGTCAATACCCCGCTTAATCGTACTCCACAGCGACTCTATGGTGTTAACATGGGCGATACCCCTAACGTACTGCTTGGCGGCGTGCTGGACTATCTCATGCGCATAACCGAGCCGCTCAACCTTATTGTAGCTGGGGAACTCGTCGGTGAAGACGATTGTCTTGTTTTCCCTGGCGACCCGCTTCTCTATCATTGGCAACAGGGTGGCCGACTTGACATCGGGGACTACCTTAGCGATGGCGTTGCCGTTACGCTCTACCATTCCCATGACCGCCGTCTTGCCCTCTGCCCCACGGCCACGCTTGCCCGTCCTCTTGCCGCCGATGTAGGTCTCGTCAACCTCTACCTGTCCGCTAAGCGGGTTAATATCTTCGGCCATGAGCTTGCGGATTTGCCCGAACATCCGCCATGCCGTCTTGTAGGTAACGCCCGTCTCCCGTTGCAGTTGCTTGGCGGAGATGCCCGTCTTGGTGGAGGCCATCAAGAATATGCCGTGAAACCAAGTCCGAAGCGGAGTGCCCGACTTGTGAAATATCGTGCCCGCCGTGGGCGATATGTGCGACCCGCAGAACTGGCAGGAGTAAACCTTGCGGCTCGGTATGCGGTAGTGGGGAGTAACCTTTTGGCACTTATCGCAGTAAACGCCCTTAGGCCAGCGCTCTTTTTTAAGGAACTCAAGACAAGCATCGTCATTCGGGAACTGCTTTTCAAAATCCTTGATGGTGTAGGTTTTCATGGCCTTTTCTCCTGTATCACTTTATACCTATATTATAAGGGAAAAGTTACGTGTTGTCAAGGGATAAAACAAGCTGGAATGTTAAATTTTCATAAAGAATTACGTGATGTGAGGGGATAGTTGCCATTATTTTTTAGAAATAGGGGCTGACGCCCCTCTTAAACACCCTGTGGGGTGGGGGGAAGCTAAGGGATAAGCGGCTGATGCCGCGAGGGCGGCTTGGGTGGGAATAGATTACTCCGATGGGGAGGCGTGGGGCTTAGGAAAGTGGTGCCGAAGGTCGGACTCGAACCGACATGAGGGTTACCCCTCAACAGTTTTTGAGACTGCCGCGTCTGCCATTCCGCCACTTCGGCTCAGGCTTTAATATTCTAGGTTAAAAAGGGTCATTACGCAAGGGTCAGGAGGTTTTTCACCCCGCGCCGCCCCGCCGTGATTTTCTTTCCCACCCGGCCCGCCCCGGCACGTCGGCCAGGTGTCCCGAAGTATTGTAGCCCCACACTACCCCTGCCATGATTTTCCTTGCCCGCTTATTTACACGTAGTACGTTTTATTGTTAAAATGGCTCGGGAACGTAGGATAATATTACATAAAACATAGAGAAGACAGCTATCGGGCGTATGAGAACGGAGCCAGCCATGACGGATAAGTACAACCCCGCGGCAATTGAGCCAAAGTGGCAGCAGCAGTGGGCGGCGGACAAACTCTACGAAGTCCACGATGATGACCCGCGCCCCAAGTACTACGCCCTGACCATGTTCCCCTATACCTCCGGCGACCTGCACATCGGCCACTGGTACGCCATGGCGCCTTCCGACGCACGGGCTCGTTACCAGCGGATGCGGGGCTACAACGTCCTCCACCCCATGGGCTTCGATGCCTTCGGCCTGCCCGGCGAGAACGCCGCCATCCGCCACGGCATCCATCCCTATACCTGGACGATGGACAATATTGAGAAGATGCGCCGCCAGCTCAAGAGCATCGGCGCCATCTACGACTGGAGCCGGGAGGTCAACACCTGCCAGCCGGACTACTACAAGTGGACACAGTGGTGCTTCCTCAAGCTCTACGAGGCCGGGCTGGCCTACCGTACCCAGGCCCCGGTTAACTGGTGCCCCCAGTGCCAGACGGTGCTGGCCAACGAGCAGGTGGTGGGCGAGGACGTCTGCGAGCGCTGCGAGACGCCCGTCATCCGCCGCGACCTGGAGCAGTGGTTCTTCCGCATCACCAAGTACGCCGATGAGCTGCTGGAGTTCGACGGCATCGATTGGCCGGAGCGCATCAAGCTCATGCAGCGCAACTGGATTGGCAAGAGCGAGGGTACGGAAATCTCCTTCGGCCTGGACGTGCCCGGCGTCGCCGAGCAGGAAATCCGCGTCTTCACCACCCGGCCGGATACCGTTTTTGGGGTGACCTTCATGGTGCTGGCCCCGGAGCACCCGCTGGTAGCCAAGCTGACCACCCCGGAGAATAAGGCCGCGGTGGAGGCCTACGTGGCCAAATCGCGCCAGCTCAACGAAATCGAGCGCCTCTCCACGGAGAAGGAGAAGGATGGCGTCTTCACCGGCTCCTACTGCCTCAACCGCTTGAACGGCCAGAAAGTCCCCATCTGGGTGGCCGACTACGTGCTCTTAAGCTACGGCACCGGGTCCGTCATTGCCATTCCCCCCCACGACGAGCGCGA
>DAOULO010000108.1:0-1611 GCA_034420195.1 Dehalococcoidales bacterium | reverse complement strand
GCCCTGGCCAAGGCCCTCAAGATGAAGCCGGAGGCCATCATCGCCGCGGTGAAGCAGGCCGGCCTGCGCGGGCGCGGCGGCGGCGGTTTCCCCACCGCCGACAAGTGGCAGAGCACCCGCAGTGCTAAAGGCGATATTAAATACGTTATCTGCAACGCCGACGAAGGCGACCCCGGCGCCTATATGGATAGGAGCCTGGCCGAGGGTAACCCCCACAGCTTCATCGAGGGCATGATTATCGGGGCTTACGCCATCGGTGCGCATGAAGGCTATGTCTACATCCGCAACGAGTACCCCCTGGCGGTGCGCCACGTGGCCGCCGCCATTGAGGCCGCCGAGGCGATAGGGCTGCTCGGCAAGAATATTCTGGGCTCCGGGTTTGATTTCAGCATCAAGATACAGCGCGGCGGCGGCGCCTTCATCTGCGGTGAGTCCACCGCCCTGATGGCCTCGCTGGAAGGCAAGGTCGGCGCGCCGCGCGCCAAGTACATCCACACCTCGGAGCAGGGCCTCTGGGGGCGGCCGACCAACTTAAATAATGTCGAGACCTGGGCCAACGTGCCCATTATTATCAATAACGGCGCCGACTGGTACGCTAAAATCGGTACCAAGGGCAGCAAGGGCACCAAAATCTTCTCGCTGGTGGGCAATATCGTCAATACCGGCCTGGTCGAGGTGCCCATGGGCATCACCCTGCGCGAAATTATCTTCGACCTGGGCGGCGGCATCCCCAAGGGGCGCGCCTTCAAGGCCGTCCAGACCGGCGGGCCCTCCGGCGGTGTCATCCCCGAGAGCCTGCTCGACCTGCCGGTGGACTTTGATGAGCTGACCCGGGCCGGCTCGATGATGGGTTCCGGTGGCATGATTGTCATGGATGACAAGACCTGCATGGTCGATTTCGCCAAGTATTTCGTTACCTTCCTCGAGGGTGAGTCCTGCGGCAAGTGCCTGCCCTGCCGCGAGGGGCTGCAGCAGATGAAGGCCATCCTCACCCGCATCACCGAGGGCAAGGGCAAGCCCAGCGACCTCAAGTTGCTGGAGGAGCTTGCCGCCACCCTCCAGGCCGCCTCGCTCTGCGCCCTGGGCCGGCAGGCCCCCAACCCCGTGATGAGCACGCTGCGCCACTTCCGCCGCGAGTACGAGGCGCACATTAAAGATAAAAAGTGCCCCGCCGGTGTCTGCCAGCTGAGGGCGGCCAAAGTAAAGTAAGGATGCGATGCCAATGGTGAAAGTGACGATTAACGGACGCAATATCGAGGCCGAAGCGGGCGAAACGATACTGGCCGCCGCCCGCCGGCATAATATTCATATCCCCACCCTCTGCGAGAACGAGGCCGTGGCCCCTTACGGCGCCTGCCGGCTCTGCCTGGTGGAAATCAAGACGGCCAGGGGTCGCGAGCGGCTGGTGACCTCCTGCATCTACCAGGTGGAGGCGGGGCTGACCGTGCAGACCGATACCGAGCGTATCAGGGCCATCCGCCGGGTGCTGCTGGAGCTATTGCTGGCACGCTGCCCGGAATCGGAGGTCATCCGGGAAATGGCGGCCGAGGCCGGCGTGGCCAAGACGCGCTTCGAGGAACACAAAGGCAACAACAAGTGCATCCTCTGCGC
>DAOULO010000107.1:0-2992 GCA_034420195.1 Dehalococcoidales bacterium | reverse complement strand
AGCTTGCTTTGCTCACTCTCGAAGGGCTTGAGTTCTTCAAGCTCTTGGCGCGCCCGTTCGTGGGCGGCGGCGTCATAATCCAGACCGGCCATTTCTGCCTCAATGGCCGTGAGTTGTTCCTGCTCGGCGGCGGCGAAGTCCCGCCGCGCCATGCGGTCTTCAATGACGTTTAAGTTCTCCCGCAGGCCGGTGAGCTTTTTCTCTTCGTTCTCGATTTCGCCGATGTCTCTGGTGAGCACGCTGACCTGCCCCTGCAGCTCGGTCTTCTGGCGGCTCAGCCCGGTCTCCAGCTGCGTTCTCTCTTTTTGTAAGGCCTCCAGCGCGGCGCGTTTCTGGGTGATGTTGGCCTCGTTTGCCTGTAACGCTGCGGTCTTGTCCCGCTTCTCTTTAGTGTATTTATCCTCGATGAGGTCCAGCCCCTCGGCGGTGAGCTCGCTCTCGCAGAGGGGGCATTTGGCCTCGGTGTGGCTGGCGATGTGGGATGCAATCAGGTCGAGTTTCTCGGCGACCTCGTTGATTTCCCGGGTGAGCCGCTCTTTTCCCGCCTCTAAAAAGCTCGCCTCGCGCTGCGCCATCTGTAAGGTTTGCTCTTTTTCCTTGAGTCCGGTTTCGCTATCGGCCAGCCCCCGCAGCTGTTCCTGCACCCGGTTGAGCTGGCTGCGGAGCTCGGGGAGCTTTTGGGTGCGCGCTTCCAGGGCGGCGATTTCGCGCTGGTGGACGGTGTGCTCGGTGGTAAGCTCGTGCCCGGCCTGGGTCACGGTGGCCTCCAGCGACGCGCGCTGCCGCTCCAGATTGACCGAGCGGCGGAATTTTTTATCCAGCTCGTCGGCAGTCTTCTGGGCCTGGGTGAATTTGGCGTAGCCGGCCGCGATGGCCTCGCCGCGCCCGAGGACGGCCTCGAAGTCCTTGATGCGGGCCTGGTGCCGGGTGGCCTGTTCCTCCCAGCGGGCGGCGTCGCGGGCGGCGGCCTCCAGCCGCACCGTTAGCTCCTCGGCCTGGGCCTTTTTGTGTTCCAGTGCCTCCTTGTTCTGGCGGAGCTCGCTTAAAGCGGCCTCTTGCTCCCGCGCCAGCTTATCGGCGCCGTCAAGCTCGGCCTGCGCCTGCGCCAGTTCCTCCTCGTAGGCCGGTTGCTGGGCCAGCTCGCTCTTGATTTCCTCGATGGAGTTTTCCAGCCGGGCGCTGTCGGCCTCGTGGCCCCGGGCCAGCTCGCGGGCGTGGTCGGCCAGCGCATCGTAGCGCTCCAGCCCCAGGATGGCCCCCAGCACCTCCTTGCGCTTGGCCGGGGCCTGCCGGGTGAACTCGTCGGCGTGCCCCTGGCGCAGGTAGGCGCTGTTGACGAAGGTATCGTAGTCCATGTGCAGGGTAGTGATTATCTTCTGCTGCGTTTGGGCGATGGTATCGCCGGTGAGGGGGCGGAAGCCGTTGCCGGTGCTTAGCTGGAACTCTAGCGACGACTGGCCGGGGCTGCCGCGCCGCTTGGGGCGGGTGCGCTTGCGGATGATACGGTAAAGCTCGTCCCCGGCGGTGAACTCGAACTCAACCTCCATCTCCGGCCGGTTGGTGTTGATGAGGTCGTCGTCGCTGCCGGCGCGCGTCTTACCCCAGAGCGCCCAGGTCATGGCGTCGATGACGGCCGATTTGCCGTGGCCGTTGTCCCCGCTGAGGCAGGCCAGGTGGATGCCCGCCAGCGAGAGCGGCGGGACGTTATCGCCGTAGCACATGAAGTTGCGCAGGCTGAGTTTGACGGGAATCATTTTACGTCGGGTGGCCTTTCCGACTTAATTTTAACATAATTAATTGGCGATGATAATGGCGGCACGAACATAGCTCTGTAAGTTCCTTTAAGAAAAGAGAGGAAATGTTAACTCGGCTGAGGTTGACGGAGGAGACGCCCCGGGGGCAGAATAAAAACGCCGGAAACTACCGGCGAAAAGGGGGAACGGGAAATGATGAAGAAAGTTTTGGTCATTATCGTCGCGGCCTTTCTGGTGACGATGGCGGCCGGCTTCAGCTGGGTCTGGACGAGTTATGACGACTCAGGGCAGTACGCCTTTACCCTGAGCGGGGACGATTCGGTGAAGATTACCAATCCCGCGCTGGGCGGGGCCTCTACGTTGGAGGTGGAACTGGGCAGCACCTTTACCCTGGAGGTGGACGCCAATCCTACCACCGGCTACCAGTGGTCGCTGGCCACGCCGCTCAACGCCGGCATCGTCTCGCTCATCGGTAAGGAGTACGTCGCCCCCGACACGGACCTGGTCGGGGCCGGCGGCAAGGAGATATGGACGTTCCGGGCCGTGGGCAACGGCGCCGAGGTCATCTCGCTGGCTTACAGCCAGCCCTGGGAGACCGACCAGCCTCCGGCGGTCACCAGGGTCTTTAACGTCAATGTCGTCCCGGCCACGCCGGAGACGCCAACTTTCACCATCCCCACCTTTACCATCCTGCCCACCTACACGACGCTACCCGTTATCCCTTCCGGCGGCCAGCGAATCGTCCTTTCCGTGGGCGGCACGCTGACGCTGACGCTGGAGTCCAACGCCTCCACGGGGTACGCCTGGCAGCTGGACAGCATCAGCGACCCCAGCGTGGTGGCCTACGTCTCCAACGAATACGTACCGCCCGCGCCCGTGGGAGGGGACATGATGATTGTGGGCGCCCCCGGCGAGGAGGTCTGGAAATTCCGGGCGACGGCGTCCGGCCAGGCCGTCATTAAGCTGGTATACGTGGGGCCCGGCGGCGATGTCGCCCGCACCCTGACGGTAACGGTCATCGTCCCCTAGACACGCTAGCGGTACAGCCAGCGCCGGAAGACGAAGCGGCTTAAGAGCGGCATCATGGCGTAGGTCATCAGGGTGGCCAGCAGCACGTTGGTGATGATATTGAGTACCGGGAAGGGCCACGCCTCCAGGTAGCGCAGCTCGACGGGGATGATGATAACGGTGAGGATGTAGGCGGCGATAAAGGCGACGATGGACATCTTCCACTTGGG
>DAOULO010000106.1:0-2542 GCA_034420195.1 Dehalococcoidales bacterium | reverse complement strand
GTACCTGAGAGGCAAACAGTGGACGGAGATTAAGTCGCTTCTCCAGCCCACCAAGGCGATGAACCTGAGGGTCTGCTGGCAGGTCATCAGCTTCTTGAAGCTCTGGGAGAACCGTGGGGTCACCGGTATCGCCCAGGGTGTCACCTTCATGGGTGGCCTGGTGGTCAAAGAAGGCGGCGCCAAGGAAGACTACGAGCAGAGCTGTGCCGTCCTCGGGGTAGACCCTACGTCCTCGCTGGAGGAAATAGAGAAGGTCTACCGGGTCAAGGTCCAGTTCGTGCATCCCGACCGGTTCCCGGATGCTGCCGAGAAGAAGCAGGCGGAGGACCGCTTCAAGCGGATAGACCGAGCCTATAACTACATCAAAAAAGTAAAAGGAGGCAAGTAGTGGAAGAGCTAGATTTCAAAAGTCTTCTAGACCGGTTCAACCAGGACGGGTTCCAGAAAGGGGAGCGGGTGATACTCTCCAACTTCGGCACGAACCAGACACTACTCTCAATTATCTTCGACGTGCCGAACCGCTTGGAGCTCATTGACCAGAGAGAGAGGGATGGGGAGATAAACCGGCATGTGGAGCTCTACTGCGGGGAGCTGCTTGTCTGCAAAGCTGACACCTTGATTCCCAAAGACAGGAACCGGCCCGATGTGATAAAGGATATCACGGCTGGCGAGCTGGGCCTGGGGCAGATCGTGGTCAAGCATGACCTCCCCAACCGGCGCAATCTGCTTAGTGTCGGCCACAATGCCAATGCGTTCTGGCGCGTCTATGAGATTGAGGGCCCCGACGTTTACCTGAAAATATGTGAGTATTTCCCCAGGGAGCCCTTTGTCCAGGTGGGCTGGCTGCAAGAGGTGGAATGGCCGAACCTTGAGGGGAGCCGGTGATGAGTAGGACAGGCGTAGCTTGGTACGATGTAAAGGGCGGTGGCTGGCTGCGGGATATCTTCGTTCTGCTTCACCCGCCCTACACCCTATGGCACCTGTCCTACGTTCCCATCGGCGCCGCCCTCGCTCCCGAGCTGGACTGGGGGCTGCTGGGCTGGACGGTGCTCGCCTTTTTCCTGGCCATGGGCATCGGTGGCCACTTTCTCGACGAGCTGAACGGGCGCCCGCTCCGGACCAAGACACCAGCCAAGGTGCTGTGGACAATTGCCGGCGTCAGCATCCTCGCAGCCCTGGCCATCGGTTTCCTCATCGGTGTCAGGGAGACGATGTGGGTCTGGCCCTGCATGGTCTTCGGAGCCTTGATAGTCTTCGCCTACAATCTCGAATGGCCATCCAAACGGATGAAGCAGGCTCCCCAGGCCGATTTACTTCACACCCCCTTATCACATCTCCCCGAGGGGTTCTTTCACCGGGACGAGTGGTTCGGCATCGCCTGGGGCGCTTTCCCGGCTATAACGGCCTATGTAGCGCAGACCGGCGCCCTCAATATCGACATCGTGCTTCTGGCCTTCGCCTGCTGGGGCTACAGCATGGCGCAGCGGAAGCTCTCCATGCAGGCCAGGTTCTGGCGCCGAAAGGTCGGCCACCTGGCAGGAGATTACGCCGTTCGGAAGCCGAATAACGGCTACGAGTGGGGGAAAATAACAATCGGGACTATCATCGGCCCGGCAGAGGTGACCCTGAAATACCTCAACGTGACTATCCTGGCCATCGCCGCTGGCCTGTTAGCAACCCATCTGTTGAAAGGAGCGTTATGAACAAGAAAGCGGAAAAAACCGAGCAGCAGGACTACCTTGAAAACTACCGGAACATGGTGACACGTCTCCACGCCCTCAGCAGGCTGGCCGTTCGCCAGCTCATCGGTACCCGGGCCAGCGATGACCCCCAGGCGGAGTATGTGACCGGGCTGGAAGCCTTCAAGAACCTCGCCAACGTCCACCTCGAGGTACTCATGGAGCTCACCATCAAGAAGCTGGGGATATCGAAGGACGATTTCCTGAAACTCCAGGGCGAGCAGCTGGCCAACCAGATCGCGGCCATGGAGCAAGACCTCTGTGTTACGGGCTGGGACGGCAACGGCAATCCTATCTTCGACCTGGCCAAGTATGCCGAAAGGACAGCACGATGGCCGAAGTAGACGAAAAGAAGCTCATGCATCGTTGCTGCGAGGTCAACTGCGAGTACATGAGGCTCCCGGCTGGTTCCCTGGACGAGTACCGCCACATAGCCGGCCTGTATCAGCGCCTTGCCGACCAGAGCCTCCTCTGTGCCGGGGCGTGGCTCCGGAACAAACCCTGTCCCCGCCACGAGCCGGCTGTAGACGCCTTCTGGTGGGCGGTCGTCGCCTGGACGGATGCCTTCGGGATTTCGATAGGTGCCGATATGGCCGAGTGGAGCCGGAAGTTCGTTCATCCTCATTTTGAATTCGCCAACTACCTTCGCCCAGGAGAGGAACTGCCGGTCCTGGAGCCCCATGCCGCGCTGCCGGCAGAGGCCATCCTTGAGCTGGACGTACGCTGGTTGAAATTGGTGGTAGACCTGACTTCCCGGTGGGGCATGCTCGCCCACCTGAAGGATATGCCGGCGCTCCACGAAG
>DAOULO010000105.1:0-3293 GCA_034420195.1 Dehalococcoidales bacterium | reverse complement strand
GCGCCAACTGCGTGCGCACCTGCGAGGAGGTCGTCGGGGTGGCTGCCATCTCACTGGCCCGCCGCGGCGTCGACCGGGAGATGACCACCCCCTTCAACGAGGACTTCTCGGCGGCCTGCATCGGCTGCGGCTCCTGCGCTTACAGCTGTCCCACCGGGGCCATCACCCTGACCGATAAGGGCGGCGTGCGCACGATTGCCTGGCCGCACAACCAGATGAAGTTCGCCCTCAAGAAATGCCCCGTCTGCGGTAACTACTGGGCGCCTCAGAAGCAGATTGATTACATCGCCGAGCTCTCCGGGACGCCGCTCTCCGATTACGATACCTGCCCCGACTGCCGCGAGTAGTGATTTTTTAATTTAATAAGTACGGTTCGCTAGTTTCCCCTTGTGGAGGTTATGTAGATACGGGACCCCCGTGGGGAGTCTGTATTTAGGGGAGGAGGTACCATGAAACGTATCGCCGTGGTTACGAGTGGTGGTGACGCGCCCGGCATGAATGCTGCCATTAGAGCCGTCGTCCGTACCGGGTTAGAAAAGGGCTGGGAAGTCTTGGGGGTCTACTACGGTTATCACGGTCTCATCAATGGCAATATTAAGGAATTGGGGGCCAGAGACGTCGGCGGCATTATTCATTTGGGTGGTACCGTCTTAGAGAGTCGGAGATGCCCCGAATTTCAAACCGGAGAAGGTATTACTCAGGCACTGAGGATGCTTAACAAAAACAACATCGATGCCCTGGTCGTCATTGGAGGTAATGGCTCGCAAACAGGGGCTTACGAGTTATGCCAGAGGGGATACCCGGTAGTCGGCGTGGCTTCGACCATCGACAACGATTTATACGGGACCGATATCAGTATCGGTGCGAACACGGCCGTGAGTATTGCCGTGGAGGCTATCGAGAGATTGAAGGTGACGGCTTCGTCCCACGAGCGGGTATTTCTGGTTGAGGTTATGGGTCGCCACTGCGGCTATATTGCCCTGATGGCGGGTATCGCCGGCGGCGCGGATGCCATCGTTATTCCCGAGAACGAAATGGCCCCGGAATCGGTAGCTAAAGTATTGAGCCAGGCCTACGAGAGGGGCAAGACCCACGCTGTTGTCGTCATTGCCGAAGGTGCCAAGAACAACGCGGAAAAGATGTCGTTGTATTTTGAGGAACATAAAAAACGGCTGGGGTTCGAACTGAGGAAGACCATCTTAGGTCACGTGCAGCGGGGCGGCTCGCCGTGTACCTTTGACCGCCTCTTAGCGACCCAGTTTGGCGCCGCCGCGACTGAATGCGTCGCTAAGGATGAGTGTGGTCTCTTGGTTGGTCTGACCAAGGGCGAAGTCAAGACAGTCCCCCTGGCCGAAGTAGTGGGTAAAACAAGAAAGCCTGATTTGAAACTGCTGGAACTGGCCAAGATATTAGCCAAGTAAGGGCCTGAGTTTAACCTGATTGTTAGCCTAGTTATACCATAATTACAGGTTAGCATTTATTGCGCCACGGCTGCCGCTGGGCTATACTGTATCCGGCGGGGTGTGGCGCAGTCTGGTTTAGCGCGCAGCGTTTGGGACGCTGAGGTCGGTGGTTCAAATCCACTCACCCCGACCATCCCAATGAAGTGGATATACGGGTAGGGTTTAGGTTTAAGGTGAAAGAAACGGGCTCCGGGAAACCGGGCCCGTTTTGTTCCCACCTTGCTTTCCCGTCCGCTTTACCTTAAAATCAAGCTGTAATCGCCGCGCGGGAGTAACTCAGTTGGCAGAGTCCCTGCCTTCCAAGCAGGTTGTCGCGGGTTCGAGTCCCGTCTCCCGCTCCAAGCCTTGCTATCCTACCGTAAAGGCGTAGTAGAAATAGACCACCACGCCGGCAAAGACCAGGCTGTCCATGCGGTCGAGCAGGCCGCCGTGCCCCGGCATGAACCGGCCCGATTCCTTGACACCGGCGCTGCGTTTCAAGCGCGATTCCACCAGGTCGCCAAACTGCCCGAAGATGCTGACGAGCAGCCCCAGCAGGATGGCCTGCCAGTAGCTGAGGGGCAACTGGAAGGGGGTGGGCAGCTTGAAGAGCAGGGTGACGGCGACCGCCCCGACCAGCCCGGCGATAGCGCCCTCCCAGGTCTTGCCGGGTGAGATGCGCGGCGCCATCTTGTGGCGGCCGATGGCCCGGCCGATGAAGTAGGCCATCGTGTCCGAGCCGAAGGTGGCGAAAAAGGCCAGGAAGGTAAAGTTGCGACCGGCCTCGGGGAAGGCGGCCGTGCCCGGTTCCAGCCGCAGGGCTACCAGGTAGCTGAGCAGCCAGCCAACGTAAAGAATACCGGCCACCGTCCCCGCCCAGCTGGCGAAGAGGCCCTCGCGCTGGGGAATAAAAATGAGCAGCAGCAGCGAGAGCACCACTGCCGATATCAGCAGGATGGCCGTGGTCGGTGCGTAGTCCAGGTGGGGGCGCAGGATGAAGAGCAGCGTCCAGACCATGCCGAAGACGGTCAGCGGCACCAGGCGGGACACGCCCACGATGCGGTAGAACTCCCAGACCGCCAGCACCCCCCAGATGGCGGCCAGCACGGTGAACCAGGGCAGCGGCGTGTCGAACCAGACGGCGGCCACCAGGAGAGGCACGCCCCACAGCGCCGTAATTACCCTTTGCTTGAGCATAGGCTTCAGCCCTGCAGCCGGCCGAAGCGCCGCTGCCGGCGGCCGTAGGCCGCCAGGGCCTTCTCCAGCTCCTCTTCGTTAAAGTCCGGCCAGAGCACCGGCGTGAAATAATATTCGCTGTAGACGGTCTGCCAGATGAGGAAATTGCTGGTGCGCAGCTCGCCGCCGGTGCGGATGACCAAATCCACGTCGGGGAAGCCGGCGGTGTAGAGGTACTCCCCGAAGCGCGCCTCGTCGATTTTCTCCGGAGGGATGCCCCCGTCGATGAGGCGGCGCACCGCGTCCAGAATCTCGGCGCGGCCCCCGTAGTTAAAAGCCACGCCCAGGGTCAGGCCGGTGTTAGCGGCGGTGAGCGTCTCGGCGTCTTTAACCTTCCTTTGCAGTTCCGGGGAGAGCCCATCCAGCGAGCCGATGTGGCGGATGCGGACGTTGTTTTTGTGGAGATCCCTGGCCTCGTCGCCGATGACGTCCCCCAGGATGCGGAAGAGTCCCTGCACCTCGTCCTCGGGACGGGTCCAGTTCTCGGTGGAGAAGGCGTAGAGGGTGACGTACGCGATGTGCCGCCGGTCGAGATAGCGGATGATGGGGCGGATGTTGGCCACCCCGGCGCGGTGCCCCTCCAGGCGGGGGCGGCCCCGCTGCTCCGCCCAGCGG
>DAOULO010000104.1:0-8710 GCA_034420195.1 Dehalococcoidales bacterium | reverse complement strand
GTTGAGAGGCAGGTCGAAGAGTGTCGTCAAGTCGCCGCTAGCCTGACCTTCCTCCAGCCAGCCCAGTTCGGCCCCGTTATCTTCGGCGCCAGATAGCTGCGATACCTGTTTTGCCAGTTCATTCATGTCCGCGCCGGCATTCAGCTGGTCGATGACATCATAAGCCTCCGGCTCGCTTCCCACCAGAATACCCAGAACGTGTATTCTAGCCGGAGTCGTGTCGGTAGCCTCGGTCTTCTCCACAACTTTGGCGACCCAAAAACCAAATTGTTTGGTGACGCTATCGTCGTATACCGGGCCACTCAAAACACCGGCATCCACGCCGAGAAATATGTCGCCGAAATTGGTACTGCCCACGGTCAGGTCGGCCTCCCGGGCCGTAACCCACCCCAGGTCACCGTTAACTATCTTGGCAATGTCGATTTTGGAGACATCGTTGGCTACCGACTCGAATGACTCTCCCGCTTGCAGCCTGGCGCGGGCATCCTGCGCGGCACTTTCGCTTTCCAAGAGCACGGCCAGTACGTTGAACTGAGGCTGGGACGACGGGACTTGCTTTTCGACCAACCTTTGGGCCATTAATAAATCTATTTGCTCGTCCGTGACCGGTATATCCGCCTCTTTAAGCTGGGCCTCGATTTCACCGCGCTCAATCTGGACGCCGAGAGCTAACGAGCCCTGCCTGATGGTCTCGTTCTGTATAATCAGCTGTTCCACATAAGCGGCTAAACGCTCGACCTCCTGCTCGCCATATTTGGAGTAGTCACTCAGGGAGGTCGGTGATATGTTGCCGTAGTATATCTTGAGCGTATTGATGAAATACCCCAGATCGAAAGTAACGTCATTGACCCTTATCGCCGCTTGCTGATACGGTTTGACCTGAGAGTTGTAATAAGTCCACCCGAATAAACTTACGGCGGCGACGATGACGACCGATACGGCCGAGATGATAATCAGGCGCAAACGCCGGCGGCGCTCGGCTCGCTGACCTTTGGGTGTTAAAGCGGCCCGCTTACTATCGCGTCGTTTCTTCGGCATCTAGTAGCTCCTTGGCAAACCCGAACGTGACATCAATGAGAATTTGAATCTTCCACGAATACATGAATAATAGTAGGCTTTTCACTTATTATACATTTCTAATCGTTAAGAATCCATTAATAGCCGGCTTAATGGCGGCAAGCGGCGATTTTGCAACTCCTGTTGGAAGCTGCTAAATGACGGGGCAGTCAGAAACCGCGTGAGGTGTGTCCCGCACCGGCAATCGGAACTGCCAAAGCCCCGGATGAAGGGAGTCGCCCCGGGGAGGCCGGCCACAACCTCCTGCCAGGTACATTCCAGCCGGTCACGACCCAACGAATACCATATCTGAGTTATGCTGGCATACCGCAGCAGATAGTCGATGTGCCAGTGCAGTAACTTCTCCGCACTGAGGTGACGCTTCAGTCGACTGTTCAGGCCTCTCAAGGCACTACCAACGTAGATATAAAAGCCGGCGGGGAATTCGTGGGTGCCGAGCCGGCCGATCTGCCGGCAGGCACGCTCTGGGGAAAATACCACCAAAGCGTACGTACCGGCATCGTCCATGCGCCAATTCTACGCGCGAACCATCCAAAATGCAAAGTTGGCGCCGGACGGAGTCGCATTCATTCCCCGAAAGGTGCTAGAATCGGGGTGTTTGGCTCGACCTATCAAATTTGACCACAGCGGAGGTATTCAGATGGACAAGATACCGGGCGTCGGCCCACTCACCATGGACAAGACAAAACTAAAGAAAGACGCCCTGGCCGGGGAGGTGGCCGTGGTTACCGGCGGGGCGGGCAACGTGGGACTGGGCACGGCCCGAAGTCTGGCGTGGCTGGGAGCCAAAGTAGTCATCGCCGATGTAACCCCGGAGCCCGGCCAGGCCGCCGAGGAACTCATCAACAGCGAGAGTGGGCCGGGGACGGCTCTGTTCGTCACGACCGACGTTGCCGACGAGGCCTCCATGAAGGCCATGGCTAAAAAAGCCTTTGATACGTTCGGGAAGGTGGATATCCTGGTCAACAATGCCATGATTATGTCCCTCGGGGCGCCGATTTTACAGACCACCGTCGAGCATCTCGACCGCCAGTCCGAGATAGCGGCGCGCGGCACGCTTCTCGGCATCCAGCTTTTCGTGCCCGGCATGCAGGCAAGGCATCACGGCGTGGTGACGTATATGGCAACAGCTTTCTGCCACCCCGTTGGACCGAGCAGCTACTGCGCCGCCAAAGCGGCGGCCACCTCCATTATGATGTCGCTGGCTTCGGAGCTGGGGCCGGTGAAAGACAGCGGTATCGCCGTCTTTACGTTCATCCCGGCGGGCGTGGGCTTCCCCCGCAGTGCGGTGCCGCCGACTCCCGAAATGTTAGAGGAATTCAAAAAGAGATTCAAAAATTTCAAGATGCCCCCCATGCCCGGCTACGAAGGGAATATTCCGGCCGAGGACGGCGGGGCGGCTCTGGCTTACTGCATCACCCGGGCCGCCGAGCTGCACGGCTCGGGGATAATGATCGGGCAGGCCTTCCGGCAGATGGACTGGCCGTACCCCAAGCCGGAGACAGTGCCCAAGACCGATTTCCAGCGTCTTAACGACCGGGCACTGCCGCTGATTTTCGCCTTTATGGGGCCCGGTTTCCCCGACCCGAAGGTACCGCTGATGCCAATCAACCGGGAGTAAGGATGCCTGTATCTTTACCACAATAATTAAGGAGAAGCCATTACCGGCTCCCCCTTAATAAAACATTAGGTAACTCGGCGGCCCGGGGGTTCGCCCCCTATCGAGGTCAAGGAGGGATAAAAAATGATAGCCGTAATGTGTGTCTTTGAAGTAAAGGACGAAGTGAAGCAGCAGTTAGCTGATACGGACGTGGCCAGGAAACATCTAGCTAAGGTAATTGAGGGCTGTAAGAAGATTCCCGGAATGAAGGAGAAGCTCTTCGTGATGAACCCCAAAACGTACGGTCAGGGGGCTACGTTGGTATTTGACACGCCGGAGCACTGGGAAGCGTATCGGAAATCGGACCTTTTTAAGACCACCGTTCTTGATATCTGTGAAGGAGAGCCGAGAATCGAGGTCTATTTACATACCGCCAGTTTGAGCGAAGGCGTGCTTTTCTAGAACTGCTATTAAATAATGCTATAACCAGTCGCCAACCTGAAACGGGGAGGTGTCAATATGTCTAAATCTATTTCTAACAGGACAATCGCCGAACCGGCCCGGCAGACTAAAGTATGCCGGGAGGCGGATGTTGTCGTTGTCGGCGGCGGCCCGGGAGGGTTCGCCTCGGCGATAGCCGCGGCCCGCAGCGGCGCCAAAACCGTGCTGCTGGAAAGATACGGCCACCTGGGGGGTATGGCCACCGGAGGCCTGATTAACATTATCCCGAACTTGAGTGACATCAGCGGCCAACAGTATGTCTTCGGGCTCACCCAGGAGCTAATCGACCGGTTAAGCGCCCGGGGCGGGGCTTCCTACCCCCAAAAGAAAGACTGGGGCACCACCGACCGAGAACTGGTTGCCTATTATGCCGACGCCCTCCGCTGGTTCTACATACGTAAAGACCCCAATATTGGCGGCCAGGAGAGGTTACTTTACTCCGCCGTGGTTGACCCGGAGATATTTAAGGACGAGCTGAATGTCATGGTGCAGGAGGCCGGCGTGGACTTATTGCTGCATTCGTGGGTCACCGAGCCGATTGTCGAAAATGAGGCCGTTAAAGGCATCATTTTTGAAAGCAAGTCGGGCCGGCAGGCAGTCCTGGGCAAGGTCATCATTGACTCTACCGGTGACGGCGATATGTTCGTCGCGGCCGGGGCGGAATACGATGGCAAACTGAGCCCTAAAATCAGAGGCGCCTGGCTGGCCTTCGTCTTCTGGGTGACCAGCGTCGACCTCAAAAAGGTGGATGAATTCAAAAGGTCCCAGCCGGCGAAGTTCGCGGAACTCATGCAGGAACTGGCCGCCCGCGGCGGCTATCCTCACTATTTCAAGAGCGTCCTGAAAACCCTGCCGAATACCATCTGGTACCATTGTTTTCAACCCCGTGCGGATGGCAAACCTTCCGACGCCAAGGATGTCGAGGAATTGACCCGGGTGGAGGTGAACGCCCGCAAGAGGGCCTTAATCACCTACGAATTCATGAAAAAGTACGTCCCCGGCTTCGAGAAGAGCTTCATCATGCTCTCCGCCCCGCAACTCGGTCTTCAGGGGGGACGGCGGGTGATTGGTGAATATACGCTCACGCCGGAAGATATGGAGTCTGATGAAATCCACGAAGACACCATTGCCGTGCTGCCCAATAACGATAATGACGAAATTTCCGCCCAACATCCCGTTCTCTGCATCCCCTATCGCTGTCTGGTACCGCGCCAGATAGATAACTTGCTGGTTGCCTGCCGGGCATTCTCTTCGGAAGACAGTATGAACCAGTTTTTTAATATTATTCCGTTTTGTATCAGCTACGGGCAGGCGGCGGGCACGGCCGCGGCGATGGCGGCAAAAGACGGCATTCAGCCCCGAAAAGTAGACTACGCAGCTTTACGGGCCAATCTGGTGAAGCAGGGCGTACGGCTGCCCGATGTAAAAGACGCCTAACGTAAAAATGAACACCCCCAAAATCGGCCTGTGGGAAGCCGTTTCCATCGCGGTAGGCACGATGATTGGCGCCAGCATCTTTTCCATTTTTGGACTTGGCGCGCAGATTGCGGGAAACAACTTACCGGAGGCCTTCGTCATATCCGGGCTGCTGGCCCTGATCGTTGCCTATTCGTACGCCAAACTGGGCGGCAAGATAATCTCCAATGCCGGCCCCATCGAGTTTATCCTGCGGGGGATAGGCGATAACGTTGTTACCGGCGCGCTGGCGATACTGCTCTGGCTCAGCTACGTCGTGTCTATTTCCCTATTCGCCAAAGGCTTCACCGGCTATTTTCTGCCGCTGGTACACGTCAATGTCACTCCCCTGGCGACCGGCCTGACCGAGGTAGCCCTGATTGCGGTGTTTACGGCCCTGAACACCTTCGGCAGTAAGGCCGTTGGCAAGGCGGAGTTTTATATCGTTATCGTCAAGCTGCTCATTTTGGGGATCTTTATCGTGCTGGGGTTCCTTACCCTCAACGCCGGGAACATCCAGCCGACGGTCAGCGCCCCGGGAGCACAGGGCACGCTATCGGCCGCGGTGATATTCTTCCTGTCCTACATGGGTTTTGGATTAGTTACCAACGCCTCGGAAAACATCGTGGACCCGGCCAGGAACGTACCCCGGGCGATGTTCATCAGCATCGCCATCGTCATGGTGGTCTACGTGGCAGTATCGCTGGCGGCCATCGGTAATCTTTCGATTCCGGCCCTTATCCAGGCCCAGGATAACGCCCTGGCGGAAGCGGCCAAGCCGTTTCTGGGCAACGCCGGATTTATCTTGATTTCGGTGGGGGCGCTTTTTTCCGTGTCTTCGGCCATCAATGCCACTCTGTTCGGAGGGGCCAACGTCGCCTATTCTCTGGCCAAGGAGGGAAAGCTCCCCAAATTCTTCGAACGCAAAGCCTGGCGCCAGTCCCCCGAAGGCCTGTATATTACCGCTGTCCTCAGCCTCATATTTGCCCTCACACTAAACCTCGCGGCGATTGCGTCCATAATCAGCTCTATTTTCACGATTATCTATATATTCGTGCTGGTATCTCACTATCGCCTCGCCGGCAGCGTCGGGGGCAGCCGGCGGCTGATTTTCCTCAATATCATCGTCCTGGGCGCCGTATTGGCCGGCCTCATCTACTACCAGTGGCAAAACCAGCGCACCGCCTTTTGGGGGACAATAGTCGTCTTTGGCGGTGTTATCGTGATGGAGAGCCTGTACCGCCGTATTGCCCGGCGCCAGTTCCGTGAAAGTGGTAAGATTCCGCGGCACGAATGACCGTAGCGCCCGCCGCCAGTCTGTCGGCGGGCCAACCAACCAAGGGGAAACACGGTGAGATCCCTGCGGTGGGGATGGTGGGCGGTAGAGGATTTGAACCACTGACCTCCGCGATGTCAACGCGGCGCTCTAACCAACTGAGCTAACCGCCCCAGTCGTAATAATTCTACTAGATACCACCCCCAGCGTCAACATGGTTTAAGTTCTAGCCGCTACGGGTGCAATCGGCCCGATGATGTGCTAGAATACTTGGCAAAGAATTAGCAGCCGGTACGGAGGCGGTATTATGGACGCACTCAAGGGCCTGGCCACCGGGGTCTTAAGCTTCATTCTCTTTCTCACCGTATCCCTCTTCGGGGTGGCTTACCTGCTTCACAGCACCGTACTCAACCCGGACTTCGTGGCCGACCAGGTGGATAATGTCGACGTATCGGCGGTGATACAGGACGTCATCGACGAAAACGCCGGCATGCTGCCGGACGCGGTGGCCTTCCTGGAGGATGACGTCGGTGAGATTGTCGACACGCAGGAGCCGTGGCTCAAGGAGCAGCTGCACAACGCCATCTACGCCGGCTACGACTTCCTCCTCAGCGAGACCGACACACTGGCGGTAACCGTACCGCTGGCCGACCTCAAGGTCGACCTCCGGGGCAGTCTCTGGGAGAACCTCAACGACCAGCTGCCCGAGGTGCTGCCCGACCTCCTCGGGCCGGAGCTGCGGCCTTACATGAACCAGAACTGGGACGAGGTCTATCCCCAGATTGAGCCCCAGCACCTGCCGCCGGGCGGCGTGGGGCTCCCCAAAGACCAGCTGCTGCCCTTCCTGGACAACTACCTGCGTAGTATCGAAGGGAATATTAGCCAGGAAATCAACGACCCGCAGGTGGCTGGCCTCATCAACGATATACTGCGCCCCTACTACGACCATTTTTACGACGAGTTCGCCGGTGAGATACCCGACGAGATGGCCTTCAGCCAGGCCGACCTGAATGCCGATACTTACGACGCCCTGCTCACGGCCCGGAAGGCTATCGGCTATTTCCAGACGGGCTACTGGATTGCCATCGCCGTGATGGTGGTGCTGGCCGGGCTTATCTTCGTCATCAACCGCGATATCCGCAATACCTGCCGCGCCCTGGGGTTGAGTCTGGCCATCTACGGCGTGCTGGAGCTGGCGGGCGTCATCATCGCCAGGGCGCTCGACCTGACGAGTTTCATCACCGACATCCCGGCCTGGCTGACGCCGATTATCAACGGCATCTACAGCGACGTGACGGGGATACTGCTGACATACAGCATCATAATACTGGCGATTGGCGTTGTGCTGCTGGTGGTATCTTTTGTCTACAAGCCGCGGGAGAAGGTGGAGATATAGGATGAGCTAGCGGGGGGTTTTAGGGGGTTATTTCCTCTTCTTTTGAGAGGACATGACCTTCTTAAAGATATTAATATTCTTTTTAGCCACCTTTATGCCTTCTGCTGCGCCAATCTCCTCGAATATCTTAAGGGCTTGCTGGTAATATCCAAGCGCTTTCCCGGGTTTTCTTCTTATCGCATAGACATTACCGATGTTAGCAAGTTGGTTAGCTTCCTTCGCTCTATTACCAACTTCCTTATGTACCTTTATGGCCATTTGAAAATACTCTAACGCTTTATCAAGCTCCTCTTTTGTACCGAAGACAACACCTATATTTCCTAAAGCAATAGCTTCACTATCACGATTACCTATTTCCTTATGGATTTTCAAAGCTTGCTCGTGGTATTCAAGTGCTTCATCAAGTTCACCTTTTGTCCGGTATATGAGACCCATATTGTTTAGATTCCGGGCTTCGCCCTCACGGTTATTTATCTCCTTATTTATATCCAATGATTGTTTATGGAGAATGAGTGCTTTGTCTAACTCATCTTTTGCTTGATAAAGCAATCCCATGTTGTCTAGAGCACCGGCTTCTCCCCTTCGATTGCCTATTTCTTTATGCGTAGCTAAAGATTGTTCGTAGTATTCAAGCGCTTTTTTAAGTTCACCTTTTGTCCGATAAATATTCCCTATGTTTCCAAGGGTATTAGCTTCACCTTCACGATTGTCAGCCTTCTTTTTTATATCTAGAGACTTCAAGTAATAATCTAATGCTTTATTTAGTTCGCCCCTAATCTGGTATATATTACCAATGTTTCCTGAAGTAATAGCTTGTCCTTCTTGATCGCCTTTCTCAATCTTTATCGCCAAGGATTGTTGGAAATACTCTAGAGCCTTAGCAAGCTCTCCCCTTGTAGCACACACAACACCTATATTATCTAGAACAGTCGCTAATCCATCTTTATTATCAAACTCTCTGGCAATCTTTTCTGCCTCTTTATATCTTCCCAGAGCATCATCAAATCTGCTTAAAGAATAAAAACAAAGACCTATTTGGTTTAGTAGAGCTACTTTCTCACTTGACTCTTTGGTGATAGCAAGGCATTTTTCAAAACGCGCTATAGCTTCATCATACTTATATTCATCCATGGCCTTCATACCAGCATCAAACAAGGCCCGCAGGTCTTTATTTTTTGTTGTGGGAAGGCCATCAAGATATAGTGCAGTCATTCCATCCATTTTTTTAGATAATTCTTCAATCCTTTCTTGCAACTCCCGCTTATCCTTGCCACCTCTTGAAACTGCCCAGATACTAAAACACGCTGTAATAACCACCCCTATCACTATCCCTATAATAGCTTCCGTGCTCATCTACACACTCACCCTACCTTATACGCTTTTCTTTCTCTTAAGCCACCACCCC
>DAOULO010000103.1:0-21778 GCA_034420195.1 Dehalococcoidales bacterium | reverse complement strand
TCATCATCAAGGAAGTGGGCGCCAATAAGTTTAACGTCATCAAGGCCGTCCGCGAGCTGACCACCCTGGGTCTCAAGGAGTCCAAAGACCTGGTGGAAAGCGCACCCAAGCCGGTCAAGGAAGGCATCACCAAGGAAGAGGCCGCCAACGCCAAGCAGAAGCTGGAAGCGGCCGGCGCCACCGCCGAAGTAAAGTAAACCGGTAGCTACCCAGACCTTAGCGAAACTAAGCGGGCGGGTTCGGGTTAATGGCCCGGCCCGCCCGTTTGCCAAAACGGCACCGTTACCCTATCATGGGCAAGGGTACTCCCTACGAGGAGGCGGCGGCCGATGCCTCAGAACGATGCCTGGATAATCATGGTGGTGGGCGGGGTGTTTCTGGTGCTGGGCGTCCTGGCCCTGGTCTGGGGCCGCCACGAGGAGAAACGCCTCCTGGAGAGCCTGGCCGCCAAGCGCGACCTGAGGGAGTTCACCGCGAGTAACCAGGAAAACCCCCAGCCGGGCTCCCTGAAAACAGGCGGGTGGCTCTCCGTCGTTCTAGGAGCGCTGCTGGTAATCGTCGGCCTGATACTGTGGCTTATCTAGACCTTTGATTTCTCAGAAGTATTTCTTGGCCGGCCCGGTGGTGAAGTGGAACACCGGCCGGTCCACCCTCAGAAAGGTCAGCGGGCAGTGCTTGAGCCCCGCCGGGATGAACACCAGCGAGCTTTTGGTGATGACGTGCCTTTCGTCCCCCAGCCACAGCTCCGCCTCGGCGCCCAGGTCGTAGGGGTCGTTCAAGTCCGTCCCGATGAAGGCGATGACTTCGTCGTAGTCGTGGGTGTGGGCTTCGGTGCCGACGCTGCGTCCCGGCGCCGGGCCGGTGCCCGCCGGGCGCGGCAGCACCCAGACACACTCCGTATAGAACGCCCCCGGGGCGGTGTTGCCGTCCAGGTAAAAGAGCCGCCCCCCTTTACCTTTTCCCGCCGCCGATACCGGAGGCGCCCAGGGGGCCTCGTCAGGAGGCGGCATTAAAGTGCTGACGATGTATTTTCCGTATTTGGTCTCGGCCATAGGACGTTAGTCTCCTTTGCTTATTCGTACATCTCGCCGGGGCCGGCGGTGAAGTGAAAGATGGGGCGCTCGATGCGGGTGATGCGCAGCGGGCAGTGTTCCAGTCCCGCCGGTATAAAGGCCATGAAACTTTTATTGATGAGGTTCTTTTCGCCGTCAATCCAGAGCTCCACCTCGCCGCCCAGGTCGCGGATGTCGTCGGGGTTGGTGCCGAAGAAGGCGATGACCTCGTCGAATGGGTGAGTATGGGCGGGCACGCCGGGCGGGTCGTCGGGATGGTATTCCCGCGGCCAGAACCAGAGGGCCTCCACGTAGAAATCGGCCCCCGGTACGACCTCCTTGTCCAGGTAGACGATGCGGTAGGCGCGCTCCGGGGGTACCTCGTGGCGGTAGGCGGGCAGTACCCGGTTGGGTTTATCCTGAAAGACAAACTGCTTATCGTGTTTTCCCATCCTGTAAGACCTCTTTTCTGCGGTTTGCCGGGCCCTTTCTAGCGGTACTGTTTCCCCGGGCCGATGGTGAAGTGGAAAACGGGCCGGCGGATTTTCCCCAGCGTGAGGGGGCAGTGTTTCATGCCGGCCGGCACGTAGCAGAGGAAGCTCCGGGTGAGGACGTATTTCTCGTCCTCCAGCCAGAGCTCCACCTCGGCGCCCAGGTCGGTGGGGTCATCGTAGTTGGTACCAAAGAAGGTGATAACCTCGGAAAAGGGGTGGGTATGAGCGTCGGGGCCCTTGCCCTGGTTGAGCTTAGCGACGTTGACCATCTCGTCGGGGAAGAACCAGACGCACTCGGAGTAGAGCGCCCCGGGGACGACCTCGTCGTCCATCCAGATGACGTGGTTCATACGACGGCGCTGGCCGGGCGGGAGGGCGGAGAGCACCTCGGTGGAGCGGAAGCCGGGCAGCCTGATTTCCTTCTTCAACTCGGTGACAATGTATTTACTGTACTTGGTTTCGGCCATCCCGGTGTCCTCCTCAAGTTATTAAAAAAAGAAAGCCCCCACCTTTTCCCAGAGAACTTTCGCGTCCGGCTAGACGTATTTCTTCTTCAGCCCTTCCCCGCAGGGGAACTCAATAGTGAAAAAGATAGGCCGGGTGATGTTGCGGAAGGTCAGCGGCCCCACCTCCAGCCCACCCGGGATGAACATGGCGCCGCTCCTCTTGACGATGTGCTTTTCGCCGCCGATGTAGACCTCTATCTCGGCGCAGAGGTCGCGGACGTTTTCGTAGTTAAAGCTGTAAAAGCCGAAGAAACGGCCGTAGGGCTGGGTGTTGGCATCCATGACTTTCCGCTCTTTGGGGGCGCCGGGCAGCAGCCACATGTTCTCGCAGCCGAACTCGGCGTCCTTGACGGTCTCCTCGTCAATATACGCCAGGCGCGTGGTGCTCCCGGGGTCTAAATGCATGTAAGCGGGATACTTGTAGCCGGGCTTGTCCTGGGTCACGAACATCTTTTCGTATTTTCTCGCCATGAGCGTTTCCTTTCTATCTGATTATTCGGGCCGCTAGACGTATTCGCCGCCGGGGCCGATGGTGTAGTGGAAGAAGGAATCGTCCATGCGGAGGATCCGCAGCGGGCAGTGGACGAAGTTGGCGGGAATGTAGACCACGAAGCTCTTGGTAAGGATGTATTTTTCGTCCTCCATCCAGAACTCCACCTCGCCGCGCAGGTCATCTGGGTGTTCCGGGTCCGTCCCAAAGAAGGAGAGCAGTTCCGGGAAGGGGTGCGAGTGAGGCGGGACTCCCTGGCCGCCCGGCTTTTTCTTCATTTCCTCTATCTGCTCCGGGGTAAGTACCGGGCGCGGCCTGATGCCTGGGTACTTCTCGCTCCACTGCCAGACCATCTCGGAGTAGAAAGCGCCGGGGATGACGTTGGCGTCCGTCCAGACCACGTGCTCCAGAGCGCGGTGGTAGCCCTCCCACGGCCCGTCGCCAATCATGTCGCGTTCCCATTCACGGTAGGGCGGTAGGGGGATGTTGGGTGCCAGTTCCGTGCAGATGTACTTGCCGTACTTTGATTCCGCCATTCTTTTTCCTTTCCCTATTGGTTTGATTATATGAAAACTCCGGCCTTCTGCCCTAAGAATAGCATAATATATCGCGATATAACAAATAAATGGGGGGTCTGTTTTTACCTCACCCCCTGTATCCCCCTCTCCAAACTGGGTATTGAAGAAAGGCAAGGATATTCTGTTTGGAGAGGGGGAACTTAATTAAAAAAGAGGGGCTTCGCCCCTCTTAGACACCCCTGGAGAAAAGCATGACTTTCCCTTAATAGGGGTAAAGGGGTGGCATCTACGGGCTAAGCGGCGGATGCCGCGAGGGCGGCTTGGGGGGGAATAGATAACACCGAAGGGGCGGGGTGAGGCGGTAGGAAAGGGATGAACTAAACCCTCTAGAGACCCGTCAGGGCCTCCTTGAGATCGTCCTTGGTCTCCGGCGTCGTCACGGCGATAATCTGGTCGCCCGCCTGGAGGACGGTATTGGCCGCCGGGGCGCGGGCGCCGCCCTCGGCGGGGATAATCAGCGCCAGCTTGCTCGCCTTGGGAAGCTTTAGCTGCTTGACCGCCTTGCCCACGGTGGTCGATTCCGGGGAAATCTTGACGTCCACGATGACCAGCCCCTGCTCCTCCAGCGAGAGCAGCTCCGTGGCCGGGTGGGTGGGCACCTCGCGCTCGATGGCCTCCAGGATAATATCGGTGGCGGCAATGGTAACGTCCACACCCAGCTTCTTGAAGAGCTCGGCGTTCTGAGGGTTGCGCAGGCGGGCGATGGTACGGGGCACGTTATGCTTGTGCTTGGCCACCTGGCAGGCCACCAGGTTGTCCTCGTCGTCGCCGGTCACCGCCACCAGCATGTCGGCCCGGCCGGTGCCCACTTCGGCCAGGGTGGCCGCCTCACAGCCGTCGCCGCGGAAGCAGACGCTGCCCAGTTCGTCGGTGATGGTCTTGCAGATGCGGGCGTCCTTCTCCAGCACCAGCACCTCGTGGCCTTCGTTAAGCAGGGCCTTGAGCAGGTAATATCCCAGCCGGCCGCCGCCGATGACGATAATATACATGCCTTACTTTTTCCCCTCTTTCTTTTCCGGTACCTCGGCCTCCGGCTTCTGCCCGATTTTCTCCCGCAGCAGCTGGGCGAATATCTTGGTGGGACTGATGGTCTCCAGCCCCAGGGCGCTGTACATCTCCTCGCGCAGGGGGTCGTAGATGCGGCACATTACCCGGGGCACATTAAAGATATGCTTGGCAATCTGGCAGGCCATAACGTTGCGGTTATCGCCCTGGGTCAGCGCCACGAACATATCGGCGTCCTCGATGCCGGCCTTCTTCAGGGCCTCCTCGTCAATGCCGTTGCCGAAGAGGGCGGTACCGCCGAACGAGGCGGGCAGCCACCGGAAGCTGTAGGTATCAGTGTCCAGGACGGTAACTTCGTGGCCATCCTCGTCCAGCAGCGACGCCAGCCGACCACCGACACGCCCGCAGCCCATAATAATAATTTTCATCGGAAAATCCGCTTCAACTCCGTTCGCTTTTACTGTTGATAGAGTATAACCGGGCAGGGGGAATTTTTCAACACGTAGGGGACGACGTTGCCCAGGTTGAACTGCCCGAAGTGACGCTTGTATGTGAAGCCCATCATGATGAGGTCCGCCCCCCGATCCACCGCCTCGTCAACGATGGCCGGGCCGACCTCCCGGGCCTGGAGGATATCGGTCTCTATCTCGTAGTCCTCCTCTTCGGCGATGGTCTCCACGTGGTCGAGGATACCCTCGGCGTTGTGAATCTCGGACTGGATTTCGGCATCCAGGGGCAGGGCACGCTTGATGGTCACCACCGATACGGCCCAGACCTTACCCTTATCCCGCTTGGCCAGGCGGCAGGCCAGCTTGATGGCTTCTTCGTCGGCATCACTACCGACGACCGGGACCAGTACCTTTTTATATTCCATGACTCGCCAACCCGTTTTCAACCGATAGTGGCTATTATATCGCTATCGCCGTAAATCCACAATACTTTTTACAGGTTTTTTTTGGTGACGTCCCCGGGCCTTACCTGCCATTCGTCCACCGGCTTACGGCGCCGCCGGCGGATGAAAAAGTAGATGACCAGCCCCAGCGCCATCCAGCCCAGGCCCACCCAGCGGCTGTAGGGCTGGGTGAAGAGGATAATCACCCATATCCCCGATGTCGCCAGCAGGCCAATGACAGCGCTGATAGGTATCTCCCGGCCTTTGATACGGATGTTCCAGCCCAGCTTGAAGGGGCGCGGCAGCTCCGGCTGGCGGATGCGGAGCCCGATGATGGAGGCATGCGCCATCATAAAGGCCAGCAGCGAGCCGACGGCGTAAAGGGCCCCCATGTTGGCGAAGACATCGGTGGCGAAGAATCCGGGCAGCAGCAGCACTATGGCGATGACGCTGAAAACGATGATGGCGACATAGGGCGTCTTGAACTTTTTGTGCACGCGGCTGAGGAACGACGGCACCAGGCCGTGCGTTCCCTGCGAGAAGGCCAGCCGCGAGATGCCGATGAGCCCGGCATTGGTGGCGATGAGGAGTATCGTCCCCGCCAGGACGGCGATGAGCGGTTTGAGTATGGTGCGGATAAGCTCTATCGGCAGGTTGGAGGCAATACCGGCCACCGGGTCGCGGGCCCACTGCGTGGCCAGTTCCTGGGGGCTCATCGCCGAGAGCGAGACCAGCGAAATTCCGGCGAAAATGACCAGCACGGCCACAATCATCAGCACCAGCGCCCGGGGGACGCTCTTCTCCGGCCGCTTGGTCTCCTCGGCCATCTGCGACATCGTCTCGATGCCGGTATAGGCAATCGTCGCCAGGGCGATACCCAGCACCAGGTTCTCGGTGCTGGGCCAGTTGTTGATGATACTCTGCCACAGCCGCGCCGGGTCGAAGAGCAGAATGAAGCCGATGACCACCAGCGAGACCTGGGTAAGGATGTCAATCAGGGTGGCCCCCACGTTGATGAAAGACGTCTCCCGGATACCGATGACATTGACCACCATGAGGAAAGAGACGATACCCACGGAGGTGAAGGTGCCGATAATGGCAGAGTCCTTGAACGGCTCCCAGAAAAACCCCAGGTAGGGCGGGATGGTGAAGGCGGAGATGGAGATGGTGACGATGTAGCTGAGCATGAGCGCCCAGCCGGCCACGAAACCGGCCGTCTCGCCGAAGCCGTGGCGGGCGAAACTGGCCGAGCCGCCCGCCTCCGGCAGGGCCGCCGTACCCTCGGCGTAGGTCAGCGCCGTGAAGATGAAGAGCACCCCGGCGACACCCAGGGCGATGGGGGTCGCCCCCAGGGCCACCAGGGCAACGATGCCCAAGGCATAATAAATGGAAGAGCCGACGTTCCCGTAGCCGGCGCTGAAAACGGCGGGAATCCCCAGCACTCTTCTCAGGCGGAATCTTTTGATTCTCCGGGGACGGAAAATCCTGTCGCCGGGTTTAGGACTCCAGTTATCAGGCATGTTCCTTCAATTGGAATATTATAGCACTTTATCCCAACTAATGGTATACGCCCGCCGGGGTGCCCGCCAGGCCATCTACAATAAGTTTATATTGCCAAAGGGCCGCATTTTAATGCGCAAGCTTCTTGACAAATGGATAACTATTCACTATAATACGGCCAATTGACAATTGGGCTTGGTATTATTGTAAAGTGATTATCAGGACAAGAGTCTTCGAAATGGCCAACGGCCGCTACCAGAACCTGTCCCACCTGGCCGAGGCCATGGGTCTATCCGTCAGCCAGGTCTACCGCGTGCGCGAAGGCAAGCGCAACATCAACCAAAAATTCATTGTCGGGGCGAAGCGGGCTTTCCCCGACTCCCGGCTCGACGAGCTCTTCTACTTCAAGAGCGAACCCGCGCCCCGCCAGGACCTCACCCAACCGCTCTGAGTGACGGGCCGCCGCCCTCAGATGCTGGTATCTTCCGCCTCTATTTTACGCAGCGTGTCGGGGCTTATCAGCCGGTCGACGTAAAGCGTCCCGTTGAGGTGGTCAATTTCGTGCTGCAGTGCCTGGGCCAGGAAGCCCTCCGCCTTGAGGCGCAATGCCTTGCCGTTCCCGTCGAGCCCCTTCACCGTGACCGCCTCGGCCCGCCGCAGCTGGCCCACGTAGCCGGGGACGGAGAGGCAGCCCTCGCTGACCAGCTGCTCGCCCCTGCGCCGGACAATCTCGGGATTGATGAGGATGATGTCTTCGGTATCGGGCAGTCCGATGACAGCCACCCGCAGCGAGACACCCACCTGGGGGGCCGCCAGTCCCGCCCGGCCGGTATCGGCGTGGAGGGTCTCCCGCATGTCTTTAATCAGCTTCTTAATGGAGCGGTCAACCGTGCTGACCTTTTTGGCCTTTTGCCGCAGCACCGGGTCGGGTAGCGTCCTGATGGGCAGAACCGCCATCGCATCTCCTCATCTAATCTGGGTAGTACCAGACGCACTCCCAGTTTACTGAACCAGCCCCACCGGGTCAACATCCACCGTCCAGCCCCGCGGCAGGTCAACCGGCGCCAGGAAGGCGGCCAGTTCCCCGCCCCGCAGCACCAGCTGCCAGCGGTAGCGCCCCCGGCGGCGGGGGATGAAGGCCGGGGCCGGCCCGACGATGTCTATCCCGGCCACCCCCCGGGTGTTGATTTCCTGCGTCAGTACGTCCTTCAGTCGCGCCGCCTCGCGGCGGGCGGCGGCCTCGTTGGGGTGGACGTAGACGAGGCGGGCCAGAGCGGCGAAAGGCGGGTTACGCAGCTCGCGGCGGAAGGCGATTTCCTGCGCGTAAAAGGCGGCGTAGTCGTGGGCGGCCGCCGCCCGGATGGCGTAATGGTCGGGGGTATAGGTCTGGATGATGACGCGCCCCCCGCCGGGCCCCCGCCCGGCCCGACCGGCCACCTGGCTGAGGAGCTGAAAGGTGCGCTCGCCGGCGCGGAAATCGGGCAGGTTGAGCGAGGTATCGGCGCTGACCACCCCCACCAGGGTCACCGCGGGTATATCCAGCCCCTTGGCCACCATCTGCGTGCCGATGAGGATATCGGCCTCGCCGCCGCGGAACTTTTTCAGTAGCGCCTCATGCGACGGCCCCCCCGTCGTGACGTCGCTGTCCCAGCGCAGGCGGCGCGCCCGGGGAAAGGTGTAACCGGCCTCCTGCTCCAGCTTCTGCGTGCCCGCCCCGAAGTATTTAATCTGCCGGCCCCCGCAGCCGGGGCAGGTCTGGGGCACGGGATACTTACGGCCGCACTGGTGGCAGGTAAGCACGTCCCCGGCGATATGGTGCGCCAGGGGCACCTCGCAGCGGCGGCAGCGCAGCACCAGTCCGCAACTCCGGCACTGGACGAAGGTGGCCCCGCCGCGCCGGTTGAGGAAGAGGATGACCTGCTCGCCGGCGGCCACGGCCTCGTTGATAGCCGCGGTCAGGGCCCGCGAGAAGATACTGCGGTTGCCCGCCTTGAGCTCCTGCCGCATGTCGACCACTTCCACCGGCGGCAGCTTCGCCCCCGGACCGGGGACGACGCGCTCGGGGAGGGTGAGCAAATGATACTCGCCATTTTGGGCTTTATAATAGCTCTCCACGTCCGGGGTGGCGCTACCCAAGACGATGGCCGCCCCGCTCAGCCCGGCCAGCCGGACGGCGGCGTCGCGGGCGTGGTAGCGCGGCGAAGTGTCCTGCTTGTAGGTCCACTCTTGCTCCTCGTCGATGACGATGAGCCCCAGGTCGGGCTGGGGGGCGAAGAGGGCGCTGCGCGAGCCGATGACGACATCGCACTCGCCGTTCTGGATGCGGTGCCACTCGTCGTAGCGCTCGCCCAGGGTGAGGCCGCTGTGGAGGACGGCCACGCGCCGGGGAAAGCGGGCGGCGAAGCGCTCGATGGTCTGCGGGGTGAGGGCAATCTCCGGCACCAGCACGATGCCCCGCTTACCCCGCCGCACCACTTCGGCCAGGGCGCGCAGATAGACCTCGGTCTTGCCGCTGCCGGTAACCCCGTGGAGCAAAAAGACGGCGGGCTTGCCGTCTAATGATGCCTTAATGGTATCAAAGGCCTTCTGCTGGTGGGAGGTCAGGGTCAAGGGTGGGGAGGGCAAGATATCATCGTAATTGACCGGCTCGCGGCGCACCTCAAGCTCTTTAAATTCGGCCAGCCCCTTACGTACCAAAGCGTTGGCGGCGGCCTTGTCCCGGCCGGTCTGGCGGCGCGCTTCGGCCCAGGCCACTGACCCCGGCTGCGACCGGAGGAACTCGAACAGGGCTGCCTGCTTGGGAGAAAGCCTGGGTAAATTTTCTTGGTTAATAACGCTGATATAAAGCTCGCGCTTGGGCTTGACGCGGACGGGCCCCAGCTCGTAGCTGCGGCTGAGGATGCCCTGGCGGATGAGCTGCCCCACCACGGCGGCGGCCCGGCGCTTGCCCAAAGCCCGCTCCAGCTTGGTGAGGGCCACCCTGCCATCACCAATCAATTCAATCACCTGTCGCTGGTCTTCGTCGAGGGAGGCGAGGTCAATGTCTGGCTTGGCTACACTTAAGAAGGTAATAGGACGGCGCTCGAAACCGGGCGGCAGCAGCAGGGCCACGGCGTCGAAGAGGGGGCAGAGGTAATTGTCGCTGAGCCAGCGGGCCAGAGCGAGGCGCTCCGGCGAGATAACCGGCTCCGGCGTAATCACGGCGTTGATTTCTCTTACGTCCTCCACGGCGGGGAGAGGGCTCAACTCCATGACAATGCCCTGGAGCTCCCGCTCGCCGAAGGGCACCAGCACCGCCTGCCCGGGGCGGACGGTCATCTCCGGGGGGATGGCGTAGCTGAAAGTACGGCGCCGGGCGGCCGGAGAGTTGACGCTGACCTCGGCGTATCGCATCCCGGGCTCCAGGGAGGTGGCCATGATTATCTCCGGCACCGGATTTAGTAAGCGCTAATCAGGCTTAAGCCGACTCTTTTTTCTCTTCCTCGGCGGGCGGCTCTTCGGCAGCCTCTTCTTCTTTAGCCTCGTCCTCAGGTGCTTCTTCGGGAGCGGCGGCTTCCGGCTCTTCCGGGGCAGCAGTCTCAGCGGGCTTATCCTCAGCTTCGGCTTCAGCTACGGACTCTTCCGCAGCTTCGGCTACTGGTTCCTCGGCTTTGACCTCAGCCTCCGCCTCCTCGGCTTTGACTTCGGCTTCAGCGACTGGCTCCTCGGCTTTAGCTTCAGGGACTTCTTCAACCTGAGCTTCGGCTTCGGGGGCTTTTTCAGTCTTTTCCTCAACGGCTTCTTCGGCTTTCGCCTCGGCGGGTTCTTCGGCCTCAGCGGCGGCTTCGGCCTTCGGCTCCTCGGTCTTCGCCTCGGCAGTTTCCTCGGCCTTTGCCTCAGCAGGTTCTTCAGCCACAGCTTCAGCAGTCTCTTCTTCAGCCGCCTCCGGCTCCGCCATGAGCACATCTTCCGGCGCCAGCTCCTCTTCCGGCTCGACCTCGATTAGCTCCTCGCCGACCTGTCGCGCCTTGCGCTCGACGCGCTTAATCTTGCGGCGGGCCGCCTTGCCGCTGAGGCCGCGCAGGTAATAGAGCCGCGAGCGGCGCACCTTGCCCTGCCGCACGATTTCCACCTTCTCCACCAGCGGCGAGTTGAAGGGGAAGGTGCGCTCCACGCCGATGCCGAAGGCGACGTGCCGTACCGTAAAGCTGGCGCCGTGGCCGCCGCGCTTGATGGCCAGCACCACGCCCTGAAAGACCTGGATGCGCTCCTTGCCGCCTTCCACGATGCGGGCGCTGACCCGGACGGTATCGCCGGGGGCGATATCGGGTATCTTCTTGTTCTTTTTGACATTAATGAGGGCTGCCACATCCATGTTACGACTCCTTATCATCGGCCTGGGGCCGCGCGGCCGTCAGGCGTTCTACCAGTTTTTTGTCTTCCCGGCCCAGGTCGGCCTTTTCCAGGAGCTCGGGGCGGCGCTCCAGGGTGCGCCGGATAATCTGCTCGCGGCGCCAGCGGGCGATTTCGGCATGATTGCCGGAGAGCAGGACCTCCGGCACCTTCCAGCCGCGGAAGTCGGCCGGGCGGGTATACTGCGGGTACTCCAAAAGCCCGGCGGCGTGCGAGTCCTCGGCGGGCGAGGCCTCCGAGCCGAGTACCCCCGGCACCAGCCGCAGCACGGCGTCGCTGACGACCAGGGCCGGTAGCTCCCCGCCGGTGAGCACGTAGTCGCCGATGGAGATTTCGTCGCTGGCCAGGTGCACGGCGACCCGCTCGTCGACCCCTTCGTAATGGCCGCAGATAAAGACCAGGTGCGGCTGCTTAGCTAATTCTTCGGCTATCTCGTGGGAAAATGGCCTCCCCTGGGGGGAGAGCAAAATCACCGGCGGCTCAGTGCCGGTCGCTGTTTTAATTGCCTCCACCGCCGCGAAGACGGGCTCCGGCTTGAGCACCATGCCGGCGCCGCCCCCGTAGGGATAATCGTCGGCGGTGTGGTGCTTGTCGCGGGTATAATCACGGATGTTGACCACGTTGACTTCTACCAGCCCGTTGGCGATAGCCCGCTGGAAAATCCCGGAGGCAAACGGCGCCTCGAAGAGCGGCGGAAACAGCGTTAAAATATCAATGCGCATCGCCTTGGCCTAACCGAGCCTACCGATGGTATGCTCCGTTACCTCTCCTTTGATGATTTCTACGGCGTGCGCCAGCGCTGGTATAATGGCCGCGAGGCACTCCCGCACCGCTTTGGGGCTGCCCGGCAGGTTGATGATGAGGCATTCCCCTCGCAGCCCGGCCACCGCCCGGCTGAGGACGGCCATGGGCGTCTTTTCCAGCGATTTGGCCCGCATCGCCTCGGCCAGACCGGGGACTTCCCGCTCGATGATGGCCAGCGTCGCCTCGGGGGTCACGTCGCGGCGAGCCAGGCCGGTGCCGCCGCTGGTGAGGATAATATCCACCGCGCCGCCGTCGGCCCAGGCGGCCAGCTTGGCGGCGATTTCATTCTTCTCGTCGGGGATGACCTCGTATTTAACAACGGCGAAGCCGGCGGCGGCAACATCCTCCCGGATAACCGGGCCGCTCTTATCCTCCCGCTCGCCCCGCGAGCCCTTGTCGCTGATGGTGAGTATGCCGATATTGACCATGGCTTTCTCTCGTGAAACAAATTACATTTTACCATATCCGAGGCTCGCTTAGGAAGTACCCCGGCGATAAATTATGTCAGCCAGCCCTTGACAAACCCGCCCCTCCCCGCCTCGGAGTTATCTATTCCCACCCAGGCTTGCCCTCCGTAGCTCTAGCGTAGGCGGGCCACCCTCGGGGCATCCGCGGCTTAGCCCGTAGTTTTGCCCACCACCCCCAGGGGCGTCTAAGAGGGGCTTCGCCCCTCTTATAAATTAAATCCCCCTCTAGAGCCCATTTTTCGCCATTTGGACAGGTCAGACCGGCGAAAGGGCTTATTATGTCAAAATATTTTTCCGAAATCGGTGGTAAAAGGCTTGACAAGAGGGGAAGATGGTGTGTTAAAATGGTGGAATATGGTATATAGTGGTAATTAGTGGTAAATTAGAGCGTTATGTTTTACGGCGAGTTCGACTACAAGATAGATGAAAAGGGCAGGGTACCCGTCCCGCCCCGGTTCCGCAACGCCTTAAAAGACGGCGTGATGCTGGTGGCCGGGGCCGACAGGTGCATCACCGCCTACACTCTGCCGGAATGGAAAAAAATCTCCGACGCCCTGACGGGCAGTGGCCTGGTACGCAGCAAGATGCGCGTCCTCAGCCGGGCCATCTTCGGCACGGCCTTCCCCACCCGGATAGACGGGCAGGGACGCATCGCCATACCGGCGCCGCTGCGCGACCACGCCCAGATTGAGGATGATGTCGTCGTCGTCGGGGTCAATACCTACCTGGAGATATGGAACCAAGCGCTTTGGGAGAAAGAGAGAGGGATAAGCCAGGAGCAGGCCTGGCAGATCATCGAAAGCCTGGAGAATAACTGATGTTGCGGCCCGGGTCGACCTCCACCCATACCCCGGTGATGCTGGCCGAAACGCTCCGGGCGCTGGCCGTCCAGCCGGGCGGCCGTTATATTGACTGCACCCTCGGCGGCGGGGGACACGCCGCCGCTATTTTGGAGCAGAGCGCCCCGGGCGGGCAGTTGCTGGGCATCGACGCCGACCCCAAGGCCATCGAGGCCGCCCGCGAGAACCTCCGGCCCTACCAAGGCGCGGCGCTGCTGGTCAACGACAACTTTGCCAACCTGCAGCCCATCTGCATTAAATACGATTTTTACCCGGTGCACGGCATCCTCTTCGACCTGGGGCTTTCATCGTTGCAGCTCAACGGCAACGGCCGCGGTTTCAGCTTCCAGCACGACGCCCCGCTGGACATGCGCTTTGACCCCCGGCAGAAGACTACCGCCGCCGATATTATCAACACCTCATCCGAGGCCAAGCTGGCCAAGCTCATCCGCACCTATGGCGAGGAAAGCCAGAGCCAGCGCATCGCCCGCAGCATTATCCAGGAGCGCCCTATCGCCACCACGCTCCAGCTGGCCCACCTCATCGAGGCTGCGGTCGGCCGCCGCGGCAAGCTCCATCCGGCCACCAAGACCTTCCAGGCCCTGCGCATCGCTGTCAATCACGAGTTGGAGTACCTAGAGGCAGCCCTCAAGCAGGCCATCGACCTCCTCGGTCACGAAGGGCGGCTGGTGGTCATCGCCTATCACTCGCTGGAAGACCGCATCGTCAAGCAGTTTATGCAGGGAGAGGCCAGAGGCTGCATCTGCCCGCCGGAGGTGCTTACCTGTGTCTGCGGGCACACTCCCCGCCTCAACCTGATAAATAAAAAGGTAATCACCCCCACCGCCGCCGAGATTGCCACCAACCCACGCAGCCGCAGCGCCCGCCTGCGGGCGGCGGCGCACATCGCCAGTTACGGGGGCGGCAGCGGGCATACGTCGCTGGGGGACATCACCCGGCCGCAGGCCTGGCACCGGCCGGCCCATCTGGAAAATACCGGGATAGTCTTAATGGCATCCTGACATAGCTCAAGGAATCCAAGCAAGGAGGTACGGAAAAATGTAACGCCGCAACCGGGGTAAGCATACTCTTCATCCAGTTACTAAGGAGGGCAGATGAAAAGGCAAAACGTTGTAGCTTCCATTGATGTTGGCACCACCAAAATCGCCACCATCCTGGCCGATGTCAGCGAAGGCCCCAATCCCCGCATCGTGGGGGTGGGCATCGCCCCGTCCCAGGGGCTGCACAAGGGTCTGGTGGTCAACATCAACGAAGCCCGGGAATCCATCCGCGAATCCGTCCGTAAGGCGGAACAGACCAGCAATTACAAAGTGGAATCAGCCTATGTCGGCGTTACCGGCCGGCACGTTACCTCGATGAACAACCGCGGCGTGGTCGCCATCACCCGCAACGACCGCGTGGTGCGCCCCGACGACCTGAAACGAGTCCTCGCCGCGGCGCAGAGTGTCAAGACCGCCAGCGACCGCCGGCTGCTGCACATCATCCCCCGCAGCTATACCGTCGACGGTCAACCGGGTGTCCAGAATCCCGTGGGCATGCACGGCTTCCGGCTGGACGTGGAGACTCACGTCATCACGGCCGCCGTTACCTCCATCCAGAACCTGGTAAAGTGCATCCGTTCCATCGGGATTGAAATCGAAGACCTCATCCTGGAACCCCTGGCCTCCAGCGAGGCCATCCTCACCACCGACGAGAAACAGGTGGGCGTGATTATGGCCGATATTGGCGGCGGCACCACCGATATCGCCGTCTTCCGCGATGGCAGCATCTGGCACACCTCCATCCTGCCGGTAGCCGGCTATCAGCTCACCCGCGACCTCGCTATCGGCCTGGGACTGCCGTTTGAAATCGCCGAGGAAATGAAAAAGAAATACGGCAGCGTCATGCCCGTCTACGACGAGAACACCGATGTTTCTCCAGCCATCTCCCAGGACGGTCACGGCATCTCCTATAAGGACCTGTGCGAAATCATCAAGGCCAGAGTCGAGGAAATCCTCAAGCTCATCCTGCTGGAAATGCCCAACTCCGACTACGAGGCCCTGGTACCCGCCGGCCTCGTACTCACCGGCGGCAGCTCCAATCTGGCCGGCATCGCCGCGCTGGGGCGCGATATCCTCAAGGTACCCGTCCGGGTGGGCGCCCCCACCGATATCAACGGCATCGGTGATATGCTGCGCGACCCGGCCTACGCCACCAGTGTCGGCCTGCTGCTCTGGGGGACCCGGCATAAAGGCAAGAAACACTGGAAGGGCGGCCTGGGCGGGGCCCTCAACCGTCTGGCCACGCAGCTGAAAAGGCTCTTCGGATAATGAACAATCAGCAACTTAATCTAACCTCAAGCAACAGTGAAAGGAGGAGGAGATGGCTAAAGCGAGTTTCGTAGCCAATCCCGCCAAGATAAAGGTTATGGGCCTGGGTGGCGGCGGCTGCAACGCCGTGACCCGCATGGTCAGGGAGAATATCCAGGGCGTCGACTTCATCGCCATGAACACCGACGCGCAGGCCCTGGCCATCTGCGAGGCGCCGGAGTGCGTCCAGCTCGGCCCCAAGCTCACCAAGGGACTGGGGGCGGGCGGTGACCACGTCATCGGGCAGAAGGCCGCCGAGGAAAACCGCGACGACATCAGGGAGCTTGTCGACGGGGCGGACATGGTCTTTCTTACCGCCGGCATGGGCGGCGGCACCGGCACCGGCTCCATCCCGATTATCGCGGATATATCCAAGCACACCGGCGCCCTGACCATCGCCGTGGTCACCAAGCCGTTCGGCTTCGAGGGCACCCACCGCATGGAGACCGCCGAGGAGGGCATCGAGGGTCTCGTCGATAAGGTCGATACCCTGATTATCATCCCCAACGACCGCCTGCTGACCCTCTGCGACCATAAGACCGGCGTGGACAGCGCCTTCAAGCTGGCCGACGACGTGCTGCGGCACGGCGTGCAGGCCATTGCCGAGGTGATTACCACCCCCGGCGTCATCAACCTGGACTTCGCCGACGTGCGCGCCATCATGCAGGACGCCGGCCCGGCCTGGATGTCCATCGGCCGGGGCACCGGGCAGAACCGGGCGGTCGACGCCGCCAAGGAAGCGCTGGCCAGCCCCCTGCTGGACGTCTCCATCGAGGGCTCCACGGCCGTTCTCTTCAACGTCGTCGGCGATACCAACCTCACCCTCTTCGAGGTCAACCAGGCCGCCGACGTCATCAAGGCCGCCGTCGACCAGGACGCCAACATCATCTTCGGCGTGGCCCACGACGCCAGCATGGATAACGAAGTGCGCATCACCCTCATCACCACCGGCTTCCAGGCCAAGCTGGGCATGGGCAAGGCCGGCGACGAGGAGGACGAGGTCACCCGGCTGCTCAAAGACATGAAGACCGAGGATGAGCTGGACATGCCTTCGTTCCTGCGCCGCCCCCTCTACAGCCACCGGCGGCACAGCACACCCGCCAGCAAGGTAAAGGAAGAACCGCGTCCCCAGCGTCACTTCACGTAGGTAGCACGGTGGGTGAGGCGGTGATAACAGGCATAAACTGTGTCCCGGAGCCCGGCAGGCTCCGGGGAATAAACTGATAGTATCATCAGCCCTCTTATAAGCATAAGGCTGCGGGCGCCGGGGCGTCCGCAGCCGGCTTTTGGCCCCGGTTGACAAATTTTGCCCTATCTGGTTATCCTGTATCTGACGGATCCGGTGCCGATACCGGCCTCAATCCCGAAAAATCACACCCCCGGGCAAAAAATGCGAGTTATCACGGGCAAGGCGAAGGGACGCCGGCTGAAGTTCCCCAAGGGGACGGCGACACGTCCGGCGACCGACCTGGTACGCGGCGCCATCTTCGCCATGCTGGAAAACTTAACCTGCGACTGGTCGCTCGTCCTCGACCTCTTCTCCGGCAGCGGCGCCCTGGGCATCGAGGCCCTCAGCCGCGGGGCCGGCTGGGTGGACTTTGTTGAAAGCGAGCCGAGATGTTGTGGTATAATAAAGGAAAACCTGGCCGCGACCAAGCTGGCCGACCACGCCCGCGTCTATTGCTGCGATGTGGTTAAAGCGCTCTCTCTGCTGGACAAGGAGTACAATATCATACTGATGGACCCACCCTATGCCAAGGCATCGATAGGTGATTTCATCACCCAATTGGCCGCCTCACCGCTGGTCGGGAAAGAGACGACGGTCGTCGTAACCCACTCGCCCCGCCGGCCCCTCGCCCCGAGCTACGCCGCCATTAAAATGATTAAAGAGCACCGCCACGGCGATAGCTGCATTTCCATCTACCGTAAGGAGGCCGCCGCTTGATTATCGCGCTTTACCCGGGCAGCTTCGACCCCATTACCAACGGCCACATCGATATCGCCATCCGGGCGGCCAAGCTCTTTGATAAAATCGTCATCGGTATCTTCGCCACGCCGGAGAAGCGCCTTACCTTCACCCTGGAAGAGAGGGTAGACCTGGCCAAGCGGGCCGTCGCCGACGTCCCCAAGGTGGAGGTACAGCCCTACAGCAACATCACCGTGGACTTCGCCCGGCAGATTCACGCCCAGGTGCTGGTCAGGGGCCTGCGTATGAGCGCCGACTACGAGCGCGAGTTCGAGATGGCCATGCTCAACAAGAAGCTCAACTCGGGCCTGGACCTGGTCTGTTTCATGGCCAGCCAGGAGTACCAGTTCCTTTCCTCCAGCCTGATGAAGGAAGTAGCCAGCCTGGGGGGAGATATCTCGGGCCTGGTGCCCCCGCACGTGGCCGAGGCCCTGAGGAAAAAGGGTGTTAGCAAGATGTAAACGCGGCAGGGATGCCCGCTCAACCAAGTTTTCTGGGAAGTTTCAGGAGGTAAATTGAATGGCTTACAAGATCACGGACGAGTGCATTAGCTGCGGCGCCTGCGAGCCGGAGTGCCCGGTGGGCGCCATCAGCGAGGGCGAGACCATTTACGTCATCGACCCCAATAAGTGCGTCGAGTGCGTGGGACACCACGATTCGCCCCAATGCGCCGAAATCTGCCCGGTGGACGCCCCCGTTCCAGACCCGGAACATCCCAGGAAGTAGCCCGGCATCCGGTCTCCCCTAACCATTAGCTGGGGAGACACCAGCACGCTGGCCGCGAATAACGCCAGCGGGGCCGCCTGTAGGAACTCAGGTAGGATTGCTTTCCCTTTTAACCGAAAGGATACTGGCTGACGCCGGCTATTGGAAGAAGCCGCGCACCGAGTCGAATTCCGAGGGCAGCAGGCCCAGCACCACCGGGAAGCTGTCCAGCAGGAAATTGGCCAGCGGCGAGGCCTGGATGGCGGCGCCGGGGCCCAGGAACTTGACCCACATCGCCATGACCGCCCCGGCGAAGATAAAGCCCAGGATGAAACCGAAGACAGCGCCACCCAGCCGGTTGACCCAGCCCAGCAGCACCGCCGAGACCAGCTTCTTGAGCACCGCCGCCAGGATGGCGGCGACGACCATCACCCCGATGAAGATAATGGCGAAGGCCACCACCTTGGCGGCGCCCTCGTTGGAGATAAAGCCGAGCACGCCGGCGAACGGCTCGTAGAGGCGGCCCGCCAGGATAATCCCGACGATGCCCCCCACGATGGTAAAGGCCGCCTTGATGATACCGATTTTCAGCCCGATGGCCGTCGGGATGAGCATCAGCAGCAGGAGAACGATATCCAGCCAGTTCATCGTGTAATCTTACCCCCGAATTGCACCCATTGTACTACCCGTGGTGACGGGAGTCAATCTTGCCCCCACCCTACCGGAGGGGGCAGGGAGGCTTTTTCACGGGTCAAATAGCGGATGTGCCGAGGGTGGCCAGGGTGGGAATAGATAACTCAGACCGGGGCGGAGAGGTGGGGAAAACCAGGCTACTTCCCTAGCTCTTTAGCCCGTTGGTAAGCGGCCGCCACGGCCTGCCGCACCAGCTCGTTAAAGCCACCTTTAGCGAAGACTTCCAGCGCCCGCTCGGTGGTGCCGCCCCTGGAGGTCACCTGCCGTCGCAATTCGGCGGGGGGCTCGCCGGACTGGCCCATTAACTCGGCCGCCCCTAAAAGCGTCTGCGAAACAAGCACTTCGGCCTCGCTCTGAGAAAGGCCGATAGCGACCGCCGCTTCGGTCAGGGCCTCGGCGAAGAGGAAGAGGTAAGCCGGGCCGCTGCCGCTGACCGCCGTGACCATGTCCAGGTACCTTTCGTCGTCAAAGTAAATCTCGCGCCCCAGCGCCCCCAGGATACCCCGCACCTGCTCTTGCTGCGCCGCGGTTACCTCCGGGGTGGCCACCCAGCCGCTCACGCCCCGGCCGATGCGGGCGGGGGTATTGGGCATGGCGCGCGCGATGCGCCGGTGCCCCAGGCCCACTTGCAGGCTGACGATGGTGACCCCGGCGGCGATGGAGAGGACGAGGCCGGCGGGCGGGAGCTTGCCCCTGAGGCTGGCGGTAACATCGGGCATTTGCTGCGGCTTGACGGCCAGAACGACGACATCCTTGCCTTTAGTGGCGGCAGCGTTATCGGCGGTGACGGCCACGCCGTATTTCTTTTCCAGATAGGCGCGGCGCGCTTCACTGACGTCGCTGACGCAGACGTCGGCGGTTCTGGCCAGCTTCCTGGCGAGCACCGCCGCCAGCATGGCCTCGCCCATGTTGCCGCCGCCGATAAAAGCAATTTTCATAAGAGGTGAACCCATCCCCCTGTATTCCCCTTCCCTTGGGTATTGATTAAGGGAAGGGGGAATTTTTACTTGAAGGGGCTGCGTCCCTTCAAACTACCCCTTTTGTATCACTTCACCACGATATTCACCAGCTTGCCGGGGACATAAATCGTATTGAGTATTTTCTTCCCGCTGATGTGGGGCAGCACCTTGGGCTGCTCGGCAGCCAGCTTGCGGGCCTCGTTCTCGGTGATGGAGGCCGGCACCAGCACCTTAGCGCGCACCTTGCCGTTGACCTGGACGACCAGGGTAATCTCCTCCTCCTTGATGAGGGCCTCGTCCCATTCCGGCCAGGCCTGGTCGTGGACGCTGTAGTCGTAGCCCAGCCGCTGCCAGAGCTCCTCGGCGACGTGCGGGCAGGCCGGGGCCAGTAGCAGCAGCAACGACCTGATGGCGGCCTGCCAGGCGGCCACGGCGACGGCGCCCGTCTCCCTGACTTTGGTCAGGTAGTTGGTGAACTCCATCAGGGCGGCAATCATGGTGTTAAAATGGATGCGCTCGATGTCCTCGGTGACCTTCTTGATGGTCTGGTGCGTCGTGCGGGCCAGGACCGTCTCGTCCCTACCGGAGGCGGCCTTATCCGGCTCGTAACCGTCCAGCGCCAGACGCCAGACGCGGTTGAGCCAGCGGCTGACCCCGCCGATGCCGCTGTCGTCCCACTCGCCGCCCTGCTCCCAGGGCCCCATGAACATCAGGTAAGCGCGTACCACGTCGGCCCCCAGCTCGGCCACGTAGGCGTCCGGGTTGACCACGTTGCCCCGCGATTTGCTCATTTTCTGGTGGCTAGAGATGATATGCCCCTGGTTGAAGAGCCGCAGGAACGGCTCGCCGAAATCAATCAGGCCCATGTCGCGGATGGCCTTGGTGAAGAAGCGCACGTAGAGCAGGTGCATCACGGCGTGCTCCGCCCCGCCGGTATAGAACTCCACCGGCAGCCAGAGCTTGGCCTTGGCCGGGTCGAAGGCGGCCTTGGCATAATGCGGGCTCACGTAGCGCAGGTAGTACCACGACGAGCAGACGAAGCTGTCCATGGTGTCCGTTTCCCGCCGCGCCGGGCCGCCGCACTTGGGGCAGGTGGTGTTGACGAATTGCTCGTTGTATTTCAGGGGCGACTCGCCGGTGGGCCGGAATTCGGCGTCCTCCGGCAGGAGCACCGGCAGGTCTCGCTCCGGCACGGGGACGACGCCACATTTGTCGCAGTAGACCATGGGGATGGGCGCCCCCCAATAGCGCTGGCGCGATATTGACCAGTCGCGGATACGGTAGCTGACGGTGCGTTTACCCCAGCCCTTTTCCTCCAGATACTTGGAAACAGCCTCGATGCCCTCCACCGAGGGTGTGCCGTCGAACCGGCCGGAGTTGACCATCTTGCCCGGCTCAATATAGGCCGCCTGGAGAGGCTGGCCGTCCCAGTCCGGCGGCGCGATGACCACCGGCACCGGCAGTTTGTATTTCTGAGCGAAAGCGAAGTCGCGCTCGTCGTGGGCGGGCACGGCCATGACGGCCCCGGTGCCGTAGCTCAGCAGCACATAGTCAGCGATCCAGATCGGCACCCTGTCCCCGTTGAGGCGGTTGAGGCAGTAGGCCCCGGTGAAGACGCCGTCCTTCTCCTTCTCCGTGGAAAGGCGTTCTATCTCGCTGAGGCGTCGCGACCGTTCGACGTAGGCCTCGACTTCGGCCCTTTTTTCCAGCGAGGCCAGCTTCTCGACCAGCGGATGCTCCGGCGCCAGCACCATGAACGTCACGCCGAAGACGGTATCCGGCCGTGTCGTGAAGACGCGTAGCTCCTTTTCTTCCACGCCGGGATGGTCCAGTCCGAACGATATCTCCGTTCCCTCGCTGCGGCCGATCCAGTTCCGCTGCATGATTTGGATACGTTCCGGCCACTGGATGTGGCCGAAGTCCCGGAGTTCATCGGCATACCTGGTGATGCGCAGGAACCACTGCTCCAGGTCTTTGCGCACTACCGAAGCGCCACAGCGCTCGCACTTGCCCCCCTCCACTACCTGCTCGTTGGCCAGCACCGTCTGGCACTGGGGACACCAGTTA
>DAOULO010000102.1:0-37124 GCA_034420195.1 Dehalococcoidales bacterium | reverse complement strand
GGCGCGGCCCTGGGCATCGCCCACGACGGCGACGCCGACCGCATGATGGCCGTCGACGAGCGGGGCCGCTTCGTCCCCGGCGATAAAATGCTGGTGCTGCTGGCGCGGGCCGTCGGGGCCAAAGAGGTGGTGACGACGCTGGACGCCTCGATGACCATCGAGGCCGAGGGGTTTGCCCTGCGGCGGACGCGCATCGGGGATACCTGGGTATCCGAAGAATTACGCCAGGGCGGCGATTTTGGCGGGGAGACCTCCGGGGCCTGGATATTCCCGGCCATCTCCCTCTGCCCGGACGGCATTTACGCCGCCGCCCAGATTGCCGCGCTGGCCGCCCGTGAGCGCCTTTCCGAACTGGCCGATGCCATCCCGGCTTATCCTTTGCGGCGGGGCAGCCTTCCCGCTACCGGCGTGGACATGACGCGGCTCCAAGAGAATTTGATGAAACTCAAGCCCGTGGCGGTGGGCAACAGCGATGGCCTCAAGCTCGGCTTTGACGACGGCTGGCTGCTGGTGCGTCCCTCGGGCACCGAGCCCAAGGTAAGGGTCACCGCCGAGGCCAAGACCGAGGTGCGGGCGCGCCGTCTTTACGAGGACGGTCTTAAAGCCATTCAGGATTCTGTAGTTGCCGGGAGTGCGGTCAGTTGAAAGCGGTGATTCTGGCCGCCGGCGAGGGCAACCGGATGCGCCCCCTGACCAGCCACCGGCCCAAGGTGATGCTGCCCCTGGCCAACAAGCCCATCCTGGAGCACCTGCTCCTGGAGGCGCGCGCCGCCGGCATTACCGATTTTATCCTGGTGGTGGGCTACGGCGGCGACCAGGTACGCGGCTATTTCGGCGACGGGAAGAAGTGGGGCGTGAGCATCGCCTACTGCGAGCAGCGCCAGCAGCTGGGTACCGCCGACGCCATCGGCCGGGTCAACGGCCTGGTCAAGGGCAACTTTCTGGTGATGAACGGCGACGTCGTCGTGGGACGTAAAGACATCAAAAAGGTCGCCGCCGCCCGCGGCAACACCATGAGCGTTATCGCGGTGCCAGACCCCCGCGACCTGGGGATGGTGGCGCTGGCGGAGGGACGCGTCGTTAATATCTACGAAAAGGCAGTCCGGCCCCCCACCCTCACGGCCAACGCCGGGCTCTACCTCTTTACGCCGGAAATCATGGAGGTTATCGCCCGCACCGAGAAGTCCCCCCGCGGCGAGTACGAGATTACCGATTCTCTCAAGCTCCTCATCAATACCAGGGCCGGTCTGCATTACCACCAGCTCGGCACCTGGCTGGACGTGAGCTATCCCTGGGACCTATTGGCCGCCAACGAGGGCGTCCTGGCCGGGATGAAGCTGGAGAACCTGGGCCAGGTGGAGCCGGGCGCCGTCCTCAAGGGGGCGGTGGGCATCGGCCAAGACACGATTATCCGCTCCGGCGCCTATATCGAGGGGCCGGTGATTATCGGGGAGGGTTGCGATATCGGCCCCAACTGCTACATCCGCCCGGCCACCGCCATCGTGGACGGCTGCCGCATCGGCGCCGCCGTCGAGGTAAAGAACTCCATTATCATGCGAGGCACCAAAGTCCCGCACCAAAACTATGTGGGCGACAGCGTCATCGGCGAGAACTGTAACCTGGGGGCGGGCACCAAGATTGCCAACTTAAGGCTGGACAAGCAGAATATCAGGGTCGGCGGCGTGGGCACCGGCCGGAGGAAGCTGGGCGCCATCATCGGCGACGGCGTGGAGACCGGCATCAACGGCTCCATCAACGTCGGCGCCGTCATCGGCGATAGCTCCTTCATCGGGCCGGGGGCGGTGGTCGACGGGGTCGTCCTGCCGGGTTCAAAGCTATATTAAGGGGTGGTCTATGAAACAGGCGATTGTACTGGCGGCGGGGGAAGGGCAGCGGCTGCGGCCCTTCACGGTCAACCGGCCCAAGGCGATGCTGGACATCGCCGGCAAGCCCATCCTGCGCTTCGTGGTGGAGGCGCTGGCCGAAAGCGGCATCCGTCAAATCTGCCTGGTGGTGGGCTACCAGAAGGAGCACGTCTACGACTACCTGGGCTCCGGCGAGGCCTGCGGCGTGGACATCGAGTACGTGACTCAGGCGACCCAGCTGGGGACGGCCCACGCCCTGCTCCAGGCCAAGGACGTGGCCGCCGACGAGTTTCTGGTGCTGCCCGGCGATAACCTTATCGCGGCGGAAACCATCAGGGAATTTGTCACCATCGGGCCGGACGCCGTCCTCGTCAAGCGCGTCGACGACCCGCGGCGCTACGGCGTCGTCGGCGTGAGCGACGGCGAGGTGACCGAAATCATCGAGAAGCCGGAGGAGGCCGGCGGTAATTTAGTGAATACGGGCATTTACGCCTTCAATAAGGATATTTTTAAGTTTGCCCAAGACGTGCTGGACATCCCCGACGCCCTCAACGCCATGATTGGCGGGGGGCGTGTTATCAAGGCCATCGAGACGGAAGACACCTGGCTGGACGTGGTCTACCCCTGGGACATTATCAGTCTCAACAGCGCCGTCCTTGCTACCATCGAGGCGAAACACGGCGGCACCATCGCGTCCGGCGTGACCATCCAGGGGCCGGTCGCCGTAGGGGAGGGCACCGTCCTGCGCCCGGGCACCTGCATCTACGGCCCGGCCGTCATCGGGGCGGGCTGCGATATCGGCCCCAGCGTCTGCATCCTGCCGGCCACCTCCATCGGCGATAACGTCGTCATCGCCTCCTTCACCGAGGTGCGCAACAGCGTCATCGGCGACGACGTCAGTATCGGCCCCGGCGGCATCATCCAGGATTCCGTCATCGCCCGGGGCGGCCGCATCAAGGGGCGCTTTACCGCCGCCAGCGGCCGCAGCGAGGTGCGCATCAGCGGCGAGGGCCCCTCCGGCAGCGTCGGCGCCATCATCGGCGAGGACGTTATCATCGAGAGCGGCGTGGCCGTGCAGCCGGGGGCGATTATCGGCAACGGTTGCCAGATACAGATGTCCAAGGTTATCAGCGGCCGCCTGCCCGACCGCTCGCTGGTGTATTAAAGGAATAACGGGATAAATGATATAAAATGTGCGGCATTGTCGGTTATATCGGCGCCAAGAAGGCGCCGCCCGTACTCCTGAACTGCCTGGGCAAGCTGGAGTACCGCGGCTACGATTCCTGCGGCATCGCCGTGGCGGGTAAGGACGGCCTGGCGGTCTACAAGGATGCTGTGCGTGTCAACGTGCTGGCGCGCGCCCTGCCGGAGATGAGCGGGACGGCCGGCATCGGCCACACGCGCTGGGCGACTCACGGCGAGCCTTCCAAAGTCAATGCTCACCCCCACGCCGACTGCAAGGGCCACATCGCCGTCGTCCATAACGGCACCATCACCAACTTTCATAAGCTGCGCGAGCGCTTGACCCAAGCGGGGCACACGCTGGCCTCCCAGACCGATACCGAAGTCCTGCCCCATCTCATCGAGACGTATTACGAAGGCGATTTCGTTGCGGCGGCGGAGCGGGCCCTGGCCGATATTGAAGGCGCCTACACCATGATTGCCCTCATGGCCGGGGAAGATAAGCTCGTCGCCGCCCGCAAGGACAGCCCCCTGATTATCGGCGTCGGCGACCGCGAGAACTTCATCGCCTCCGACGTGCCCGCCCTGCTGGACTACACCGGCCGGGTAATCTACCTGGAGGACGACGACATCGCCGTGGTCAGCGCCGGCGGCGTCAGCATCAAAAATCAGGGTAAGAAGGTATCTCGTACCGAGGATAAAATATCCTGGAGCGTGGCCGATGCCCGCAAGGGTGGCTACGAGCACTTCATGCTCAAGGAAATCCACGAGCAGCCCCGCGTCATCCGCGATACCCTCACCGGCTACATCGCCGCCGGCGAGCCCGTGGCCGAGCTTATCGGCACCGACGACGACCGCCTGGAGGAAGTGCTCATCCTGGCCAGCGGCACCTCGTACCACGCCGCCCTGGTGGGCAAGTACATCATCGAGAGCCTGGTCAAGGTCAGGGTCAGGACAGAGATGGCCTCCGAGTTTATCTACAGCGGTCACGCTACCGCCGGCAGCCTGGGCATCGTCATCACCCAAAGCGGCGAGACCCTCGACGCCCTCAAGGCTGCCCGGCGCCTCCGCGAGCAGGGCAGCCGGATTATTGCCGTCACCAACGTCGTCGGCAGCACCATGAGCCGCCTCGCCGACCACACCATTCTGACGCGGGCCGGGCCGGAAATCAGCGTGGCGGCCACCAAGACCTTCATCGCCCAGCTGGTCGCGCTGTACTGGCTGGCCTTGCCCTACGCCCGCGTCGACGTAGGCCGCCTCGACGAGCTGGTTATGGAGCTGCGTGGCCTGCCGGTGCCGGTGCAGCAGGTGCTCGATAACGAGGCCGCCATCGCCGCCGAGGCCAGCCGGCTGGCCGGCTGCGAGAACGCCTTTTACGTGGGGCGGGGCATCAACTACCCGGTGGCCCTGGAGGGGGCGCTCAAGCTCAAGGAGATCTCCTATATCCACGCCGAGGGCTATTCCTCCGGCGAGATGAAGCACGGGCCCTACGCCTTGCTGGGGGAGGACAAGCCGGTGGTGGCCGTGGTCGCCCCCGATAATACCTACCAGGCCGTCATCACCTCCATCAAGGAAATCAAGGCCCGCAAGTCGCCGGTGCTGGCGCTCGTCCCCGAGGGGGACGAGACCATCGCCGACCTGGCCGACGCCGTCATCACCGTGCCCCGCACCGACCCGCTGTTCTCGCCCGTCGTCAACACCGTGGCGCTGCAGCTGCTGGCCTACTACGTGGCCAGAGAGCGCGGCTGCCCGGTGGACTTCCCCCGCCACCTGGCCAAGACCCTCACCGTAGAATAGCCCCGCCGCGCCGGTTGCCCCGCTAGGTTCGTCATTTCCGTTGTGGTACAATGATTTATTATGGCTATCAAGACGGTGGCCACCAATCGCAAGGCCTTCCATAACTATCATATCGGCGAGAAATTCGAGGCGGGCATCGCCCTCACCGGCTCGGAGATTAAGTCCGTCCGGGCGGGGCGCGTCAGCCTGGGGGACGCCTACGTGCGCCCCGAAAAGGGCGAGCTGTGGCTGGTCAACGCCCACATCGCCCGCTACGAAGCCAGTAGCTACCTGGGCCACGACCCGCGGCGCCCGCGCAAGCTCCTCATGCACCGCAAGGAGATTAACAACCTCACCGGCAAGCTGGCCGAAAAGGGGCTGACGCTGGTGGCCACCCGCGTTTACATTAAAGGGAACGTGGCCAAGGTGGAAATCGGCCTGGCCAAGGGTAAGAAGCTCTACGACAAGCGCCAGGTCATCAGCCAGCGCGAGTCCGACCGCGAGCTGGCCCGGGCCACCAAGAGCCGCTGAAATATGGTAAAATATAGGCAGGGAGGTAGCCGGAGCTATCCCCCCGAAACGAACGGGGACGCGTGGTTTCGACAGGGGAAGTACATTACAGGTTCGCAGGCTGAGATGCCGCCACCTCATTAAACTGACGGCAAAAAACAAACGCCGAACCAGAAATGGTTGCAGCCTAACAATTAGACTGCCATCCAACCCGGTCTCGCCCTGACGGGCCGGGATTGGGTGCCGCAAAGTCGGGGTGCCGCCGCCCCCACGCCGGCAGAGGGTGGCGTAAGATTTACCGGCTGGCCCGGCTCAACTCGGTCGGTTGAGGTAAGCCGGGTAAGACTAAAGAGCCGACTAAGCCTGTAGCATAGCCTGGATGGCTTCTTCTGGACGGGGAGTTCGACTCTCCCCCGTCTCCACCAGCTATAATATTAACCCCCGAACAACATCCGGGGGTTTTTCTCAATTATTTTCCACCCATAGTGGTTTAACTGGTTCGGTAAAATAAGTTTCTACTCCCCAAACATGGCGTCCCAGAAACCGGTCAGGAAGCTCCGGGCGTTAATGCCCAGGACCCGCGTGTCGTAGCCGCCTTCCTGCACGATGAGTGAAGGCAGGTGCAAGGCGCCTATTATCCGCCCCATCTCCGTGAAATCCGCGGCTTCCAGCGTCCAGCTCCCGGTGGGGTCTTCCCGCGCCGTGTCCAGCCCCAGCGGTACCACCAGGTAACGTGGGCGGAACCGTCTTACCCTGCCCAGCGCCTCTTGCAGCGCCTCCCGGTGCCGCTCCCCGTCGATATTCTCCGGCAGGGGTAAGTTCAGGTTCTTGCCCCGTCCCTGGTCACGTCCCTTTTCTCCCTTGAAGCCGCTGAAGTAGGGGTAGGTGTCCCGCGGACGCCCGTGGATAGAGACGGTCAGCACGTCGCCCCGCTCGTAAAATATCTGCTGCTGGCCGTTGCCGTGGTGGTAGTCCACGTCCAGCATAGCCACGTTTCCGTACCGGCTCAAGAGATGGGCCGCAATCGCCGCCGAGTTGAAATAGCAGAACCCCCCGAATGTCGCTGGTTCCGCGTGGTGCCCCGGCGGGCGAACCAGCGCGTAAGCGATGCGGTAGCCCTCCAGCAGTTGCTTCGCCGCCGTCAGCGCGCAGTCCACGGCCCGCTTCGCCGCCAGGTAGGCATTGCCGGTCAGCGGGGTGAACGTGTCGATGCAATAGTACCCCGCCCGTATCGCCAGGTCCTTCGGTGGCCGCGTCTGGTTCCGCACCGGGAACACGTACGGGTAGATGGCAGTAGCCTCGTCCAGGCCGGTGCAGACGCGCTCCAGGTAGTCCACGAACCCGCCATCGTGCACCGCCCGTATGTGCTTGTCGGAAAAGTGCCGGGGCGGTATCTTCTCGAAGATATCCGTCTTGTCCAGCTCTTCCAGGATAGCGTCTATCCGCACCGGTGATTCCACGTAGCCCCGCTCCTCCACGTGGTGTATCCAGTGCCGGTCGTTGATGACCAACCGGATGCGCCGGTCCCGCCGCGTCGCCCGACTGACGGTCAGCGGCCGCTTGCGGACGTATTTGGGCTCCCGCAGCCGCACCGGGTCGTCTTTAAAGGATGCCACCACCATCGCAACGTATTCCGGCGGGCAGACACCGCGGTATTTTCTTTCCAGTATGGCCCGGACGATTTCCCGGGCGGCATCCCGGGGTAGTTCCGTTTCCTGCCCCAGATTATCGTAGACGAGGTAGGGGGGATTATCGTCGCCGGGTTTGAGGGGCGTTTCATAAGCGGTATTGGCGATGGGCCGCGCCCCGTAGCGTTCGTAGAAGCGGAGCCGGGCGGCATTCTGCTTCCTGATAGCCGGGTCGCGGCTCAGGGTGGGGTCGTCGGGGAGGCACTCGAAGAAAAGCCCCAGCGTTTCCAAATCGAGGGCCTCTTCGCGCACCCGCTCGTAAAGTGCCCCGCCGATGCCGCCGCCCGTCTTCTGCGGCCCGGCGGAAATATAATCGAGGTAGCAGAACCCTAAGGCTGGCTCGTGAAACAGCAGGGCGAAGCCATCCACATGTCGCCGCGCTCCCTCGGCGATGAACAGGATGGCCTTGAAGCGGAATTTCATGGGGTCGCGGAGCTGTTCCGGCAGCTTGTTTATATCCCGGCGGGAAAGCAGCGGGAACTGGGCCCGCAGGATATCCTGGACCTGCCGGATGGCGTCCTGGTTAGAAGGCGTAATATCATCGTAAACGCGGCGGATAAGAAACATGGCTAAACCCTGTTTTTATTTGTTTTCCCGCAGTCGTTTCTGCATGATAATCTTATCATCGCCGGGGGCGTAAAAGTCCGGGATGCGGCTGATATTTTTATAGCCGCGGCTCCTGTAGAAAAGGCGTGTATCTTCGTAGGCCGGTGTGGACGAGGTCTCGATAAGAATCAGCCGGCCGCGCGCCTTCCTGACCGCCGCCTCGGCGGCTCTGGTCAAGGCGGAACCAATGCCCATACCCCGTTTTCCTCTTTTCACCGCCTCCCAGTAAATATCCCAGGTGCCTTCGGTGCAGGGCGTGGGGCCGTAGCAGATATAGCCGTCGATAGCCGGGTTTTCCTCGGCGACGAGGACAAAATAGCCGGAGTTTTTCGGGTTGTGCAGGTAGCTGTCGATGACATCCTCGGCCACGGCGACCTCGTGCCGCTTGAATTCCGTGGTATGGCGCAGTATATCCATGACCATCGGCTTGTCACCCGCCTGCATCGGGCGTATCTTAACGGGCATAGACCTTGTTCTCCAGTTCCAGTTTCACAATAGCATCAATAAAATCGGCGTAACTCATTCCCGCCGCCCCGGCCTGGATGGCGGCGCCAGCACCGGGGGAGATATCGGGGTTGGGATTGATTTCAATGACGTTGAGTTCGCCCTTTTTGTCCTGGCGCATGTCCACGCGGGCGTAGCCGCGGCCAGCCAGCTTCTGGAAAACGCGACCGGCGGTGGCGGCGATTTGCTCACGCTCCGCGGCGGAAACGTCCGCCGGACAGACGGCTCGGGTGCCCCGGTATTCCGGGCTATCCGTTTCCCACTTGGCGGCAAAGGTCAGCAACCGCGGTTGTCCCGGCGGCAGCGTGTAAACGATTTCCGAGACCGGTAGTACCGTACCGGTGTCTTTCCCCAGGACGGTAGCGTTGAACTCGCGCCCGGCGAGGAACCGCTCCACCAGTACCCCACTCCAGTAGGTCTGGCTCAAGGCGCTAACTCGTTTCCCGAGGTCGGCCCGATTATATACCACGCTCGCGTCCGTAATGCCGTGGCTGGCGTCATCCCGCCGCGGCTTGACGATGCAGGGAAAACCGAGGTGGAACGTTGCCAGCGTGTGGGGATTGAGTATCTGGAAATCCGGCGTGGGTATGCCGGCGGCTTGCAGGATTACCTTAACGTTGACCTTATCCAGCGCCAGCCGCAGCACATCCGCCCGGCAGCCGGTAAACAGAAGTCGGCGTTTGGTCAGGAATTCGGGCACCAGTGCTTCCGATTCCGGCTCGCCGGGGAATCCTTCGAAAAGGTTGAAAACGAGGTCGGTATCCAGCATCGTTAGGCTTTTCCTTACCATCTCTATCGGCGGCACCAGCGGCAGCAGGGTCACCTCGTAGTCCAGTTCCTCCAGCGACTGCCGGACGGCGGCTACCGATTCCAGCACGCCCAGCACCGCCTTTTCCTCGTGGGAAGCATCGTACCGGGATGGCTGCGGCTGGTTGAAGACGATGGTTAGGCGCTGACGCACTGCGGATACCTCTCCAGCGTCGCGTCCAGCACCGCATTGATTAAGCCTTCGTGCGTCCCGCCGAGCTTGCCGGTCATGATAACCAAGTCGCTGTAGGTGCCCAGTCCGGGCAGGGGATTAATCTCGATGAAATACGGTTCGCCGGTGGGAGAGATACGGAAATCGACTCGCGCAAAGTCGCGGCAGCCGAGGGATTTAAAGACGGCCAGACCGGCCGTTGCCAGTTTATCCAGTACCGGTTTGGGCAGGTTAACCGGCGCTTCGTATTCGACCTGGTTGATGTAATCGCGCTTCACTTCCAGCGAATACATGAAGTTATCCGTTTTTACCTTGGGGATGATGCGCATCATGCCGACCACTTTCGGGCAGCTATTGCCGATGATGCCCACCGTTACCTCATCCCCGCCGATGAACTCCTCGACCATCGCTGGCTGCCGGTAGTCGGTGATGATTCGGCTGGCTTCCGCTTCGGCTTCCGGTACGTTGTGTACCAGCGAGGTCAGCCGGATGCCCTTGCTGGAGCCTTCGTAAGCGGGTTTGATTATCTTGGGGAAGGGGAAGGTGTCCCAGCCGGCCGCGGCGACCTCCGCCTCACCCCCGAGGGTGAGCCAGCGCGGCGTAAGAATGCCGTCCGCTTTGACCAGCTTCTTGGCGATTGGCTTGTCCAGGCTTACCGCCAGGCAAAGCGGGTCGGAGCCGGTGTAAGGTATGCCGAGCATCTCCAGCACGGCGGGCACCTGGGCCTCGCGGCTGCGGTAGCTCCCCCGGCCTTCCGAGATATTAAAAACCAAATCCACCCTCTCGCTACGGATGGCCGTTAAAAACTCATCCCCGCCCCCCAGCCGGATAACCTCATCGCCACGGTTGCGGAAAGTGGTTTCGATGATGTCCAGAGTTTCCGGAGAATCGTATTCTTCCAGGGCGTCCTCAAGGCATGAATTGGTCGTGACGCCGGTTTTCAGATCGTAAGCCAGTCCGATGCGCATCGGTTTATCCTCGTTTACTGGCCGGAAGCTCCGCCTCGGTCAGCAGGCTCTCTACCGCCCCGCTGACGGGGAGGGTTGTCGCTAGATTACCTTCATCCGGCCTGGTTTCCGGGTTGCGGTAGCGGAATACCTGGCCTTCGTAGTTTTTCAGTAAGAGTTCTTCGTCTGTCATGGCTAGCACGTAGTTGGGCTGGAGGGGTACCTTGCCGCCGCCCTGGACGAGGTCGACCACGAAGGTCGGAATCGCCAGGCCGGAGGTATGCCCCCGCATGCCTTCGATGATTTTTATGCCCGTCTCCACCGGCGTGCGCAGGTGCTCGGTGCCCTGCACCTCGTCGCACTGGAAGAGGTAATACGGCCGCACCTTGATTTTCAACAGGCCGTGTACCAGTCTGGTCATCGTCGCCACGTTGTCGTTGACGCCGCGCAGCAGCACCGACTGGTTGTTGACCGGCACCCCGGCCCGCAGCAGGCGGTCGCCGGCGGCGGCGGACTCCGGCGTTATCTCGTTGGGGTGGTTGAAGTGCGTATTCAGCCAGATAGGGCTATACTTCGAGAGCATATTACAAAGCCCGGCGTCGATACGCTGCGGCAGCACCACCGGAAACCGCGTGCCGATACGGATGATTTCAATATGCGGGATGGCCCTTATCCTGGCGATGATACTCTCCAGGCTAGCGGTAGCCAGTGATAGCGGGTCGCCGCCGGAGATAATCACATCACGCACCTCGGTGTGATGCCGGAGATAATCAAGCATGGCTTCAATCTCGGCGCCGGTACGCGTCCAGGCGCCGTGCCGCCATTCCCGCTTGCGCGTGCAGTGGCGGCAGAGCATGGGGCAGATGTCGGTGAGCACCATCAGGGCGCGGTCCGGGTAGCGGTGCACCAGGCCGGGCACCACCGAGTCTTCCTTCTCGGCCAGGGGGTCTTCCATGCCCAGCGAAGCCAGCGTTATCTCTTCGAAAGCGGGGACGGCCTGCTTGCGCACGGGGTCGTTGGGGTTATCGGGGTCGATGAGCGAGAGGTAATATGGCGTAATGGCCATCGGGTAACGCTTGGTTACCAGTTCCAGCTGCGACCGTTCTTCGGCGGAGAGGGGAATGTAACGGCCGAGTGCTGCAACGGTGGTGATGCGGTTGCGGAAGTGCCACTTCCAGTCGTTCCAGGCGCTATCCGGGACGTCGGGATAGAGCCGGTACCGGCCAGTGGCCTTAGTACCGGGAGGTTCCTCCTCGGTTTCGGATACAAGGGCCAGTTTGCGTTGAGACTCCCTCCCGCAGACATCCCGGGACGGAGCTTTGGTGGTGACGTGGGGTGAGGTGGACACAGATTGGGGCTTGGTGGCCACCGGGGTCGTATTCAATTTTCTTTTTGCAACGCTCCTTTTTACAGTATACAGGGAGGATAATTACTAAAGAGGTCCGCAGACCTCTTGAAACAACCTCTATTTCCTGTTATAATATTCAGGAAATCTAATTCCTAAATAAATTATACTTCATTGAGGGATTTTGTCAATAGTTTTGGTATAAATATTTGAGTTCTGGAATAAAAAACCGGGAGGTAATATCATGCCGGGATGGAAATTTCTTACCAATCACGCCTTGGTGCTCTGTGCCATCGCCCAAAAGCACCGTATTACCGCCCGCGAGATAGCTGCGACCATAGGCATCACGGAAAAGGCCACCCGCAACATCATCAACGACCTTGAGTCCGAAGGCTACGTTTCCAAAAAGAGAGAGGGACGCTGCATCCACTACAGTGTGGACACCGATATGCCCCTCCGACATGATATCCAGCAGGATAACTCCATCGGGGACCTGCTGGAAGTGCTGGGATGGAAACGGAGGAAGCAAAACGAGAAGCGTGTTTCGTAGTACCAGCCTACATAACTAGCCTTGTGCCATATAAGCTTTGTATTCAGTAGGAAGTGATTAATACTCAATTGCAGGTGAGATAGAAGCTTAAATGATTCAGGTCAAATGAATTGAACTTCGGGCGCTTGCCTTTGTCTTAATAGAGTAATGATAGGTGGGTATGATGGAGACCAGGCCTCCCCCGTCTCCACCAGATTATATGGGACTCCGGGGAAATACCGGGGGCTGGATAGATAGTAACAAGGTCGTGGCAATCGCGATTAACGAGAAAGCCGCCTGAAACGGGCGGCTTTTTTGCTTGGTGGTGGCAGGGGATTTTCGGCAGGGGTTCTAGCGCACGGCTACTCGCCTGCCTATACCCCACTTTCTGCCATTGCACCGTCGCGGCTGGGGAGCGGGGCGTGATTCCCTCTCCGGTGCGGGCTGGGCGTAATCGAAACCTTTGAGTGTCAGGCGCTCCAGCGGCGCGTCGAGGAGCCGCTCCAGAGCACGTATCTTATCCGTATCGGCGCCGGTCACGAAAGTCAGCGCGTCGCCGTTTTTCTTCACCCTTCCGGTGCGTCCGATGCGGTGGATGTAGTCGTCGGTGCTCTCGGGCATATCGTAGTTGATGACGTGGGAAATGCTCAGAACGTCGATGCCGCGGGCGGCGATATCCGTCGCCACCAGGATTTTTATCGAGCCGTTGCGGAAGCCCGTCAGTGCCGCCTGTCGCTGGTTCTGGGACAGGTTTCCCTGCAGCGAAGTCACCCGGTAGCCGGCCCTCACCAGCTGCCGGGCCACGCGTTCGGCGCGGTGTTTGGTGCGGGTGAAGACAAGCACCGAATCGGTATCGGTCTGGTTCAGGATCTCTTTCAGCAGCGATGTCTTCAGGTGCTGTTGCACCGGGTAAAGGGCGTGGGACACCGTTTTGGCCGGCAGCTGCCGGTCGATTTGCACGGTAACCGGATTGGTCAGGACTTCATTCACCAGGCGCCGGATGCCGGGAGGCATGGTGGCCGAGAAAAGCAGGGTCTGGTGTTTATGCAGGATGCACTTTAGAATACTACGAATGTCGGGCAGAAAGCCCATATCGAACATGCGGTCGGCCTCGTCGATGACGAGGATATCCAGCTCCGACAGGCTTATCGTACCCTTCCACAGGTGGTCAAGCAGGCGGCCCGGGCAGGCGACCACGATTTCGGGGCGCCCGCGCAGGCTTTGTATCTGCTGGTCGATATTTACCCCGCCGTAGATGCTGACGCCCTGCACCCCGGTTTGGCTTCCCAGCCCGTTAATGACCTCGCAGGTCTGCTCGGCCAGCTCGCGCGTGGGCGAGATGATTAAAGCCCGAATGAGGCCTCGCGCTTCTTGCCGTATGTGCTGTAAAATCGGCAGCACGAAAGCGGCCGTCTTGCCGGTGCCGGTCTGGGCCAGGCCGATAACATCGCGCCCCGCCATTATCGGGGGGATGGCCTGCTCCTGGATTGGTGTGGGTACGGAATAGCCGAGCGCACGGACACCGGCCATGATGCTCGGGTGTAGATTAAAGGTTTCGAAATTCATGAAACTCCCTGGTGAAACACGATTAAGTGGCCCGAACCACCGGTCGGGTGGCTCGAACCATCCTATATTTCCCTTGGCTTATTCTATTGATTCTTCTTGTTCCTGATACGGGAGGTGTCTAGTATCTTCGCTGCCTGCCGCCGCTCCTATAGCCGCCGCCCCGGCGGTTGCCGTAGGAGCCGCCGCCCCGGTTTTCCGTGCGGGGGCGGGACTCGTTGACGACGATGGTACGTTCCTTCAAAGATTTTCCGCTAAGCCCGGTAATAGCGGCTTCGGCTTCGGACTTCGCCGGCATTTCCACGAAGGCGAAACCCCGGGGCCGTCCGCTAATCCTGTCGGTGGGAATGGCTACCGATTCCACTTTGCCGTAGACGCCGAATTCGGCGGCCAGCTCGTCCTCGGTAACATCAAAAGCCAGGTTGCCCACATAGATTTTCATAATTTACCCCCTCTTCTACCGATTTTATCCCTTGCTTGTCTTAATATCCCTGCCGCCTTCTCCGCCGGGCGTTCTTTTTGGCCCTGATGCGGGACGCCTCGCCCTTGGATATAAAATAGCGGTTGGCCTTATACTCCCGCAGGATGCCGCTCGTCTGCACCACTCGCTGAAAGCGGCGCAATAACGCTTCCTGTGATTCACCTTCGTGCAGGGATACTTCTAATGACATACTCAGATTTACCCGGGTCGCCGCCCGGTCGGCAACCGGCCCGGCGGCGACTCATGGCTCAACCTCTCTTATCTATCGGGTCGGACTTTGCGGAAACAATCGCTGCAATAGACCGGCCTGCCCTGGCGGGGTTCGAAAGGCACTGAAGTCTCCTTGCCGCAATCGGAGCATACCGCCGGGTACATCTGGCGTGGGGCTCCGTAGCCGCTGTCAGGGCGCGATGACTTTCTTGCCTGGCGGCATTCCGGGCAACGCTTGGGGTCGTTGGTGTAGCCTCTGGACTGGAACTGCTCCTGTTCCTCGGCGCTGAAGGTAAAGGTATTACCGCAATCGGAGCATTGGATGGACTTGTCCTCAAAACTCATTGGATGACCTCCTCTCTTTTCGATTAGTTAGAGTTTCGGTCATCCAATACTTAAGAAGAATCTATACGAATAGCTTCTGAGAAGCTGGTTACAACCTAAACTTAAACTCAACATAAGTATACCATACAAATACGGTTCCTGCAATGACAGCCTCCAATTATGAGGCACTAGCCAAAATCCGGGGGCCTGGCGGCGGCTAAAAGTCATCAATGTGAAACATAGACATTTGCTAAAAGGCCCTTTTTGTTATATCATTCATATATAGTTCCTGTTTAGGTTAATACAGCTTTCTTGAAATCCCCTTAGATTCACATCAAGTATCGGATGACCCGAACTCTAACTAAATGATTCGAGGTGAGGTCATCCGATGAGTTCTCCGGACAATTCCACCCGGTATCCCTATAGTAAGGCCTCTTTTACCTTCGTGCCGGTTCGGCTCGTGCGCATCCCGGAAAATCAGGATTCATCCCAAAGGAGTCATCTATGATTACCAAGCAGCCAAGACGAACCATGGAATTCGGCGAGCAGGATGAGGATTTTATCAAGAGGCTCGCCGGGGACATCGGCTGCTATTACTCCAAGGCCAGCGGGCGTACCTATAACCTGAACAAGTTCAAGTCCGACGTTCAGGAAAAGAAGGGCGTTTTTGCCTGGGTACACAAGGAAGCCAGCGACTATTTCTGGGTGGCCACCAGGAAAATCTGGGTGGAAAAGGCCCGGGCCAGGGCAATGGCTGGTAAGAAAGTATCGGGGGTAAAATGCCTGCCCAGAGACACCCAGCGTGCCCAGGACAGCGTAAGTTTTGATGCGAAAAACGATTATCAGAATACGGTGATGGCCTTAATTCTGATTAACAAGGCGTACTAGCTGGAGATGCCGGCCCGCCAGCTCCGGATAGCTCGTTCGGCGCCGGATATCAGCCGAATAAAAGAATGGAGAAGTATGATGAAAATACTGCTTGTCTACCCGCGCTATCCGGATACCTTCTGGAGTTTCCGGCACGCCTTGAAGTTTCTATCCAAGAAGGCCTCCTTTCCTCCCCTGGGGCTGCTGACCGTGGCCGCCATGCTCCCTGACGCATGGGAGAAGCGGCTGGTGGATATGAACGTCAGCCCCCTGAGCGACGAAGATATCAAATGGGCTGATTACGTTTTCCTGAGCGCCATGGTGGTGCAGAGCGATTCGGCGCGGGAAGCTATCGCCCGGTGTAACAGCTTAAAAACCAGGGTAGTGGCCGGCGGCCCGCTTTTTACCACCGGACACGAAGGCTTCCCGGGGGTTGACCACTTTGTGCTGGGTGAAGCCGAAGCGACCCTGCCGCGCTTTCTGGCCGACCTGGCCGCGGGGTGTCCCCAGCCCGTCTACGCGCCCGGGGAACGGCCGGACATAAGCCGGACGCCCGTGCCGATGTGGTCGCTCATCAACATGAAGCACTACTCGGCGATGAGCCTGCAGTACTCCCGGGGCTGCCCCTTCGACTGCGATTTCTGCGATATTATCGTGCTCAACGGCCACAAGCCCCGCACGAAAGGCAGTCAGCAAACGCTGGATGAGCTGGAAGCGCTCTACCGCCGCGGCTGGCGGGGCAGCCTGTTCATCGTCGACGATAACTTCATCGGCAACCGGAAAAAGCTGAAGACCGAGATTTTGCCGGCGATGATTGAATGGTCAAAGCGGAGAAAGTACCCTTTCCTGTTCTTCACCGAGGCGTCCATCAATCTGGCCGATGACGACGAGTTGATGGCGCTGATGGCCGAGGCGGGTTTTAACCGGGTCTTTATCGGCATCGAGACTCCTAATGAAGACAGCCTGGTGGAATGTAACAAGTTGCAAAACAGGAACCGCGACCTGGCCGCGGCCGTGAAGAAAATCCAGAACCACGGCTTCGAGGTACAGGGAGGCTTTATCCTCGGCTTTGATAGCGACCCGGTCTCCATCTTCAAGCGGCAGATAAACTTCATCCAGAAGACCGGCATCGTGACGGCCATGGTCGGCCTGCTCAATGCTCCCAACGGGACGAAACTCCACCAGCGGCTCAAGAAGGAAAAACGCCTGCTCAAGGATATGTCCGGCGATAATACGGATTTCTCCATTAACTTCATTCCCAAAATGAAATACGAAACGCTCGTGGCCGGCTATAAAAACGTCCTGGATACTATCTATTCGCCGCGCCATTATTACGAGCGGGTCGTTACGTTACTGAAGGAGTACCGACCCCGTAAGACGGCCGGGATATCGCAGCTGCGGTTTAATCACGTCACCGGGCTTCTCAAGTCCTTCTGGTTCCTGGGCGTCATCAACAAGGGCCGGAGGTATTTCTGGAGGCTGATGATTTTAACGCTGCTGAAACGCCCCCGGCACTTCGCCCTGTCGGTAAACCTGTCGGTCTCGGGGTTCCACTTCCGCAAGGTGGCTGAGGGTTACAACAAGATTGTGCTGCCGCTACGCCGTCAGGGCATCTAGCTGGCGTCTCCACCAGATTATACGGGCCCCGGAATTGCTCCGGGGCCTTTGGCTTTAGTGGCTTTTCTTATCCATCAGGCGGGCTAGCCCTTAGCTTTCTTTTTGGCAGGCCCGGCGTGGGCAATCCTGATGGATTTATCCGCCCAGGCCAGCAGTTGTTTCGTATCTTTGAAAACGGCCGGCGGCACCCGGTAATAGGGCATGGGCTTATACTGCGAGCTGCCGGCGGCCAGGTATTCGGCCTTGTTGGCATCGTCCACCTTGAAGAAAAGCCCGTCGCCGGAGATGAGGGCGAACATGGCCCCCTGGTGAAAAATGCCGTAACCTCCGAACATAGCCTTGCTGCTGATGCCTTCCAGCGGGGCGAGCCGGGTCATCACTGGTCAAGGAATTCTGGATTGGCCGGCATGATTTTCCTTTAATATATAGCCTTAAGTTAGTCTTCCCGCCAGTTCCAGTCCATGCCCCCCTTGAAGAAGCCGGCGTTCATCGTGTTGGAGATAAAGAGGTTGGCATCGGGGAAGCGCTTGACCATGGCGTAGTAGAACCCGGCCTCGTCCTGGGTGTTGGCCAGCTCCTCTTCGGTGGCGATGAGATAGTCCCTGGTGAAAGCGTACGAGCTATTGTCGAAGGGCATGCCCGGCTTCTGGTGTCCCGGGATGACCACGTCGGCGCCCATCTTCTCCAACCGCTCGATGTCCCGCACCCACTGGGCGCGTTCCTCCGCGGTGACCTCGCAGGTGAAGGGGTGGGCCTGGTTGAAGAGGACGTCGCTGCCGTAGAGGGTCTTGATGGCCGGTATCCAGACCACCGTGTTGTACTTGAGGTCGCCCATGACCTTGGGGATTATCTCGATGCGGTGGCCCTCCAGCTCAAAGTAGTTGGCCGTCATCGGCTCGATGGCGACCTGTTGCCGGGGTGTGTTGATGATCCCGATGGTCTCTTCCCAGTGCTCTATCTTGCCGAAAAACTGCTTGTTGATGGTGCTGGCGACCTCCGGCAGGGCGATGACCTGGGCCTCGGGGAAGGCCTGAGCGATGGGCCCCAGGCCGAAGTAGTGGTCGGGGTGGGCGTGGGTCACGTAAACCGTCCGGAGCTTTTTGCCCGTTTCCAGTATCTCGGCGACAACGCGGTGGGCGTTGGAGAGCGTCCACTGGGCGTCAATTAAGGCGCAGTCGGTCTGGCCGGTGACGATGACCGAGGCCACCTCGAAGCCGCTTTCGTCGCTGAAAAAGACCTTGGTGGCCGGCAGGTCCGGCCCGTGGCTATTGATTCTGACTTCCATCGGCTAGTCCTCCGCGGTGGGTATGCCTAAGTTTACCAAGCGGGGTGGCGTAATGCAAAAAAGACTTTAGTCCGTATTTGCCCTTAATTTTGACGTCTTGACGCCACCGTCCTCTACTACTATAATGCACGGTACTACAGAAAATGCCATCCGAATACCAACGGTGGAGACACTTACAAATTAAGCAGAGAAAACAACTAGGATGAAAAGCAATATTTTTAAAGGCGTATTATTGGGGTCAGGTTTATGATTAAAAATGCAGCTAAAATTGCCTTATTGATATTTGGATTGTTACCAATTGTCCTTGTTATATTAACATTCATAATGCTTGAGCCAGGTGAAACAACGCAAAGTTTGTTATTTACAATTATGTTTATTTTAACTGCCATCTCGATTCCCGGTGCACTTATTATTTACATAGTTAATGTGTATAGAAATAGAAATGTTATTAAAGAACAAAAACACCTCTGGGCAGCGTTGTTGTTCTTCGGAAATATCGTTGTTTACCCCTTTTATTGGTATTTACACATTTGGCGCAAACCTCAAATTTGATAGGTTACCGCAAATTTTATATATTGGGAATTCCGTTAGAAAAATGCGTAAGAAAATATCACAAATAGCCCGTAATATCATCAAAATATATTTTGACTTTAATAGAAATCTTATATCTAGTTTTTCAGCGCAAAATGAAACGGTAAATGAAGAACAGTTTTTGTTTTTAGCAACCCGTATTATTAATTACGCCGCAGTTATTATTATCCTGGTAGTATTTATATTATCTATAATTCATCTCACAAGTGACAATTCGGCTGATATTGATACTAACGCAAACATATTTGTCCTTTATCTAGTAAGTATATTATTCGTTGTCGGGGGGGGTCTCTTTTCGAAAATCCTGCCATGGAGACATAGGGCAAAATCTGCATTGGGAATATTCTCCCGACACGGATTTCGTACGACGTGGTTTACGATACCCGCTGTGCTTAGTTTTGTAATGTGGAGATTTGGAACTAACTTTTTGATTGTCCTCCCCGCAATCTGTATAAGTGCTGCCGTGATGGCACTCACTTTTCCCACCAGAAAAAGGTGGAAGAAATGGATGGGTGGAAATTCGTTACTCGACTATAAGTAATGATTATCAGGAAATACCAAGTGTTTCATCGGAAATAGTCTTGGCCCCACCGTCCTCTATCCCCAGTCGTAATAGTCCCTCTTAAATCTCGCTGGCAAAAGCACCGGCTGCGGTGCTATACTGAGTAAAAATTTGGCGAGCCGGTTAACGGCAGGAGGCGAACATGGTCAAGACCAAATACGGGCATTTCATCAAGGAACTCACCTTCAAGGACTACGGGCCGGGGCTGTGCCGGCAGGGGACGGAGATGAACGGCGCCCTCCTCGGCTACGACCTCAATATCCAGTACGGGGCCTACTGGTCGGCGGGTAAGATGGGCCGCGAGCCTTACGGCGCCGAGGTGCACGACTTTGACCAGGTGATGATATGGATGGGGACGGATACCTACGACATGGGCTACCTGGGCGCCGAGGTAGAGCTCTACCTGGGCGAGGAAAAAGAGACGCACATGATTACCACCGCCACGGCTGTGGCCGTCCCCAAGGGCATGCCGCATTTCCCGGCGACCATCAAGCGCATGGACGACCGCATCATCTACATGACCATCTCGCTGGCCAAGGAACTGACATCAAAACCCTTTAAGCTGGACGCCCGCCCGCCCACCCCGGCCGGCTTTATGAAATCCACCTACCGGGAGAACGTCCAGGGGCTGGCCTTCCTGCGCAACGGCCCCTGGCACTACGGCCCGCTCAACGCCGATACCCACGAGGGGGCTATCTGCGATATCAACGGTAGTGGCTTTGAGTTCAACATGTCCTACGAGAGCATGAACAAGGCGCCCTACCGCTTCGGGCCGGTGCCGGATAAGCCCCACGTCCACCCCTATACCGAGTTCCTGCTCTTCATCGGGGCCGATACCGAAGACCTGAGCTACCTGGGTGCCGAGGCCGAGCTCTACATGGGTAAGGAGATGGAGAAGCACGTCATCACCCGGCCCACCATCGCCATCCAGCCCAAGGGTCATCCCCACTGCCCCCTCGTCATCACGCGGCAGGAGCGGCCCTGGATATTCTCCGTGATTCGTCCCTGGGGCTGGGGCGGCGGGGGGCCCAGCGGCTACGTGGGCGCCAGTGGGAAAGTCGAACAGTAAAGGAGGCGGCGCCATGGCAGCGACGAAATACGGGCACCTGATTAAGACGCTCCAGTACCAGACGGATAGCGGCGAGCACATGACCATGCCGGTGGGGGAAGACCTGGCCGGCATCGACCTGAGCTTCGCCTTCGGCTACCGCCGCGGCCTGGGGATGTGGGGCTCCGACGGCGGCGTCAAGCACGCCCACCCCTACGGCGAGGTACTGCTTTTCTCCGGCCTGGACTACGACCGGCCCGATTACTTAGGGGCGGAAATCGAGATTGCCATGGGCGAGGACGGCCAGAAATACGTCTTCGATAGGCCCACCATCGTTGTCCTCCCGGCGGGCTACCCGCACTGCCCGGTGGTGACCCGCCGGGTGGAAAGGCCTTTCGGCTTTCTGGCCATTTCGCTTTCCGGCGGACACGCCATGACCGAGCCATCCGTCAGCGCCGACCCCGCCGAACTCATCCAGAAGTTGGAAATGCGCGACCTCCACCGCACCGAGGGCGGCAACGCCGACCTGTTCGCCTGGTGGAACGGTAAGGACCGGGAGGGGTTTACCCTCAATTTCACCTGGGCATTCCATAAGGGCACCGGCGCCTGGCATAAAGACGACCCGCACGTACACCCCGCCGACGAGGCCCTGCTCTTCGTCGGCACCGACCCCGACCGGCCCGATTATCTGGGGGCCGAAATCGAGATTGCCATGGGCAAGGAGCGGGAGATTCACGTCTTTGATACGCCCACCGTCGTCGTGGCGACCCACGGGCTGGTGCACTGCCCACTCATCACCCGCCGCGTCGACAGTCCCTACATGTTCAGCGCCATCAGCCTCAACACGGAGCACGCCACCACCTGGCTGGGAGGGGCTAAGGGCAAGAACCAGCCGCCGCCACCCACCCGGTAGCCAGCGGCCAACCGCCGGTGTCGTTGACGTGCCTGAGACGGTATGCTATCATGCTTATTGAGCATATGCTCAATATGGGGGAGGTGGTAAGTGACCAGACCACCCAAGAACCGCCGGGTTGCCTATCTGCCGGCGGTCACTTTTTTTAAGCCAGCTGGTATCCCCAGGCGCGGCCTCGAAGAGATGCGCCTCTCGGTGGAGGAGATGGAGGCCCTGCGCCTCAAAGACCTGGCCGGACTGGAGCAGGCGCCGGCCGCCGCCCAGATGAACGTATCGCGGCCTACCTTCCAGCGGGTGCTGGCCTCGGCCCGGCGGAAAATCGCCGACGCCCTGCTCAACGGCAAGGCGGTGAGGATTGAGGGCGGCACCTTCGAGTTTGCCCACCGGCGCCCGGTCCTGAAGCAGTAACCTGATAAAGGAGAGACTGATTTGAAAACCGTTCTGGATGAGGCCAGAGAGGGGCTGGCCAAGATGGTCACCGCCGGCGGCTTCGGCTCGGAGGCGGTCCGGGTGACCGTGGGGACGCTGGCTCCCGAGCAGGTAATCGGCGAACCCCGCCACCGGGACTACCCCCTGCTGGAAGGCCGGGAGGTGATGGTGGAGGCGCAGTTCCGGGGCTGTGCCGGGCAGGCCTTTACCGACCACCCCTATGACTATGCCGGCGCTTTGGACGATGTCCTGAGCTTGGACTTGGCTACCAACGAGAACCGGGCGGTCTTTATCGCCACCCTCAACGCCGTGATGGCGCACCTGGGTAGGGTGGACGGGACGCGGCACTGCCGCAACGAGGAGCCGGAGGAATGCGCCGCCGAGATTGCCCGGTACCTGAAAAACGGTTCGGCCCCGGCCCGGGTGGGCCTCATCGGGCTGCAGCCGGCCATACTGGAAAACCTGGTGGTGGCCTTCGGGGCCGGCAACGTGCGCTGCACCGACCTTAATATCGACAACATCGGCACGCAGCAATACGGTGCCGAAATCTGGGACGGCCGCACCCAGACCGGCGAGCTTATCGCCTGGGGCGACGTGCTGCTGGCCACGAGCAGCACCCTGGTCAATGATACCTTCGACGTCATCCGCGCCGAGGCCGCCGCGCGGGGCAAGCGGCTGGTCTTCTTCGGGGTGACCGGGGCCGGGGTGGCCGCGCTGCTGGGACTGGAGAGGGTCTGTTTCCGGGCGCATTGAAAATGGCCGCCGCCCATTTCTGAAACCAAGCGATTTTGGGAGGAGATAGCATGCCCACGCGAGAAGAACTGCTGGCCAGCCTGGAGACGGTAATCGTGCCGGGGGCATCGCGCAGCCTGGCGCAACTGAACCTGCTGCGGGACGTGGTCGTATCCGGCGATAAAGCGGAGATTACCCTGGCCAATGCCGCGCTGCTGCCGGAGGCGCAGGACTGGCTCAAGCAGCGCATCGAGAAGGTCGCCGGGGCCGTGCCCGGCATTAAGGAAGTCAACGTGAGCCTGATGGACGCCCGGCCCAAAGAACTGAATGAGATAGGCAATGTCATCGCCGTGATGAGCGGCAAGGGCGGCGTGGGCAAGTCCCTCGTCGCCAGCCTGACGGCGGTGGCGCTGCGACGGCAGGGGCACGAGGTGGGCATCCTCGACGCCGATATTACCGGCCCGTCCATCCCGCGCATGTTCGGCATTGGCTCGCGCCCCTCCGGCGGTGAGACCGGCATCATCCCCGTCCCGTCGCGGTCGGGCATCGCGGTGATGTCCATCAACCTGCTCCTGCCCAGTGAGGACGACGCCGTGGTCTGGCGCGGCCCGCTCATCGCCCGGGCGATTACCCAGTTCTGGGAAGAGGTGCTCTGGGGCCGGCTCGACTATCTCATCGTTGACCTGCCGCCCGGCACTGCCGACGCCCCGCTCACCGTCATGCAGAGCCTGCCCGTCTCGGGGATGATTGCCGTCTTCACCCCGCAGGACCTGACGACGATGGTCGTCCGCAAGGCGGTCAAGATGGCGCGGCAGATGGAGAAGCGAATCATCGGCGTGGTGGAGAACATGAGCTACCTCTACGTGCCGGAGATAGACAAGAAAATCGAGCTTTTCGGCCCCAGCCGCGGCGATGAAATGGCCCGCGACGCCGGTGCGCCGTTATTGGGGCGGATGCCCATCGACCCGGCGTTGGCCAAGCTCTGCGACGAGGGCAACATCGAGCGCTACGACGCGGCGGCCTTTAGCGAATACATTGCAAATCTCGGTGCCGCCTTACCCGGCCAGGCCAGCCCCAAGACGTAATCCCTGCCTTACTGGCCGGAGGCCAGGTACATTAAAATGGCCCCGCAGGCGGCCACGTTGAGCGATTCCGCCTTTTCCCGCGCCATGGGGAGGCTCACCCGGTAATCGGCCATGTCCAGCAGCTTGCTGGAAAGCCCGGCGCCCTCGCTGCCCAGCGCCAGCACGATTTTGTCTTTGCCCCTCAAGACATCCGGCCCGGCCTCGCCGTCAAGCTCGGCGGCCACCAGGCGGTAGCCATTCCTTTTCAGTTCCCCGGTTAAGTCAAGATAGGCGTCCGTCCGCCGCAGCCAGACGGAGAGCACCGCCCCGGCGGTGGCCTGGACGCACTTGGGCGCGAAGGGGTCGGCGCTGCTGGCGGAGAGGATTGCCCCGCTAAAACCGAAGGCGGCCGCGCTGCGGATGAGGGTGCCGGCGTTGCCGGGGTCCTGGATGCCCTCCAGCAGCAGGATTTTGCCGTCGGTAGCGTCGGGGAGGGTGGGGGAATACGTATCCTCCGGCAGCTTCACGACGGCGGCCAGCCCTTGCGGCGTGCGGGTGCTGGCGATGGCGTCGAACTGCCTTTCCGTGAGCGGGCGCGGCGGGTAACGGCGCAGGGGCGGCGGCGGCTCGTCTACCGAGATTATCTCCAGGATGGCGTCGGGGTGGCCGCCGGCTATCTGGGTGATGGCCTTGGCCCCCTCGACGAGGAAGGCCCCGGCCGCGGCGCGGCCCGCCGCCTTCTTGAGCTCGCGGTACCATTTGATGGGTTTCAGCGGCGCGGGCACGCGGCTCACCTCCTCCGGCGGGCGATGAAGAGCATTATCATCCCCGCGGCGATGACAATAAGCGCCCAGAGGTAGCTCTGAAGGAGCAGGCGAAAGACGCTGGCGGCCACGATAAGCCCGGCGATACCGGCGATAATCAGGCCAATGCCGGTGCGCTTGAGGGAGTTGCGGGGGCGGCTTCTGGCTTTGGGGGCAGCCGGCGCCTCGTCGCGGCGGCCGGCGCCGGCGATGCGGGCTATCACCGTGACGGCGATGACGACGATGATGATAAGGACGATTTCCAGCCAGCCGACCTTCATAACCCTCCGGGCCCGCCGTCTTCGTCGGCGAAGGGGACGATGTAGACTGTCTCGCCCTCCTTGCGCCCCTTGAGCAGCTCGCAGTGCCGCAGCGTGGCGAACTGGTTCTGCATATCGCGCGGCGACAGGCGGAACTGGGTCATTATCTCCTCGCCGGTGGCCTTGCCCCGGTCCTTGACGAAGGTGTAGATGGCCTGCTGGAGGTCGGTGAGCCCCGCGGTGGGGTCGGCGTCGCGTTGACGGGTACGGCTGGCGGCGTAGACGGCCCAGGGGTCGCAGGTGCGGTTGGGGCTACGCACGTCCAGGTAGCAGTCTTCGCAGAGTACCTGCCCCAGGTGCTCGAAGCTGTCTTCCGCGGCGACGTTACGCTGGCAGCGCTGGCATTGCATTGGCTTCCCCGCTTTAATATAAAGAGAAACGGGCTCCGGCGTCAAACCGGAGCCCGTCCTTTTCCCCTGATGGATTACGAATTTAGTCGTGAAGCGAGTTATCGGCCTACCCGGCCGGGACTCATTTCTCCAGGGCCTTGGCCATCTGTAGTTCTTTAATCAGGTCCTTGATGGTGATGGCGGACAGCGTTAGCGGCTGGATGGTGCCCCGCGCGCCGAGAGCCGCGGCCACCCTGGCGATGACGGTATTATTGGGCGCCTCCAGGATGTTGATGAAATCGTACTCGCCCAGCAGGGCGTATTGGGTGAGGACCTTCGCCCCCATCTCTTCCACTTCCTTGTTGACTTCCCAGATGCGGCCGGGGTTCTTCATAATGGTCTTTCTTCCGGCGTCGGTCAGCTTGGATAACATGAGATAATACGGCATTTTCTCCACCTCTCTTAAAATCAGAACTCGCCCGGGGCTCCGGGTGAGTTGATGAGCTAATCTTACACCAACTATTGGCCGACTGTCAATGGGAATCACGGTTTTTTGATAGCCACCGGAATACCGGCCACCAGCAGCCAAACCGTGTCGGCGCGGGCGGCCAGCCGCTGGTTGGCCTGGCCGAGGAGGTCGCGGTAGAGGCGGCTGGCCGGGTCGGGAGGTACCAGGCCCAGGCCGAGCTCGTTAGAGACGATGATGAAACGGGCATCCGCCCCTTCGATGCAGGTTAGCAGCCCCTCAATTTCGCCGGTGACGGCCCGCTCCAGCGTCTTTTCATCGGCGCCGGGGTGACGGCCGAAGATGTTGCTGACGAGCAGGGTAATGCAGTCGATAATCACCGTCCGGGCTGTCCCAATTTGCGGGGTGATTTGGCCGCTGAGGCCGGTGGCGGCTTCCAGCGTGCGCCAGCCGGCCGGGCGATTGCGGCGGTGCATCTCGATGCGCCGTTTCATTTCCGCGTCGCCGGCTTCGGCGGTGGCCACGAAGAGGACATCGCCGCCCGCTTTTATAGCTATCTCCTGGGCCAGGCGGCTCTTGCCGCTGCGTGCCCCGCCCAGAATCAGCGTGATTTTCGCCATCTTCTTAACCACAGCTTTTTATCTTACCTCTTATCCCCCCGCCCCATCGGAGTTATCTATTCCCACCCGGCCGCCCTCGGCTCACCGGCGGCTTAGCCCGGAGTTATTCCTTTCTCCATTATCTCGTAAATCCGCGGCATGTCCAGGCTGCCGCGCACCAGGTCGGCCAGCTTGTCGTATTCCTTGTCTTTGGACGGGGCGGCGCCGCCGCCGGTCTCGTCCAGCCCCCAGTAGCGGCGCAGGTTATTGAGGAATATCCGCACGAAGCCCTCGTTATAGAAAAGCCCGTGCAGGTAAGTCCCAATCACTGTGCCTTCGGGGTTCGCGGCGCCGTCGGCGTAGGCGGCGGGGCGCTGGGGGGTCTCGTAAATCTGGAAGATACCGCGCCCGTCGGGGCCGGAAGTGTGCCCCATGTGTATCTCGTAGCCGGTGAGCTTTTCGCCCTTCGTACCGGCCAGTAATCCGGTATCGGAAATGGGGATGGCCCCCACCTGCCGGGTGGACTTCTCCGGCTCAAACTCGGTCGCCACGTCGAGCAGCCCCAGCCCGGCGACCTCTTTTTCTTTCGACTCGGTGCCCGCCGGGTCGAGGATGTGCTGCCCCAGCATCTGGTAGCCGCCGCAGATGCCCACCACCGGCGTGCCCGCTTTGGCCCGCGTGAGAATGGCGCTGGCCAGCCCCGACCGGTGCAGGTAATTAAGGTCGGCGACGGTGCTCTTGGTGCCGGGGATGATTATCAAATGGGCGTTGCCCAGCTCGAAGCGCTGCGTGACGTAGCTCACCCGGCCGCCGGCGTCTTCCAGCGGGTCGAAGTCGTCGTAGTTGGAGATGCGCGGCAGGCGAATCACGGCGATGTTGAGGTCGCCGTCGGAGGCCGGGGGCCGCTCGTCGAGGTAGACCGAGTCCTCCTGGGCGATGCGGATATCGCGGAAATAGGGGACGACCCCCAGCACCGGGCGGGCGGTGCGCCGCTCCAGAAAGTCGAGGGCGTCCTTGAGCAGCGCCACGTCGCCGCGGAACTTGTTGATGACAAATCCTTTGACATAACGGCGCTCATCCTCATCGAGCAGCTCCAGCGTGCCCACCAGTGAGGCGAAGACGCCGCCCTTATCAATGTCGCCGACGAGCAGCACCGGGGCGCTGGCCATCCGGGCCGTGCGCATGTTGACGATTTCCCGCTCCTTGAGGTTGATTTCGGCGGGGCTGCCCGCCCCCTCGATGACGACGATGCCATACGCCGCGCGCAGCCGTCCCAGCGCCTCCTCGACGGTCTTGAGTAGATTGGGGGTGTATTTATAATAATCTTGGGCAGAAATAGTCGTAACCGCCTTACCCATGACGATGACTTGCGAGCCGCTGTCGGTGGTGGGCTTGAGGAGCACCGGGTTCATGTCCACGGTGGGGGCGATACCGGCGGCCTCGGCCTGCACCACCTGCGCCCGCCCGATTTCCCCGCCGGCGGCGGTAACGTAAGAGTTAAGGGCCATGTTCTGCGCCTTGAAAGGGGCTACCTTATAGCCGTCCTGCTTGAAGATGCGGCAGAGAGCGGCCACGATGACGGACTTGCCCGCCGAGGAGGCCGTGCCCTGTATCATTAACGTTTTGGCCTGGGTCATCGTGTTTCCTGTCTAAATCAAGTTCGGGGTTACGGTAAATATCAATACGGCGATGATGAGACCCATCGCCTCGCCGACCTCGTTGATGGCCCCGTAGGTGTCGCCGGTCAGCCCGGCGAACTTACGGCGGAAGTAAAGCGCCAGCAGGGTGGTGATGATGATTAGACCTCCGGCGACAGCCAGCCCGGTGAAGGCGAAGAGCGGGTAGAGGGCCGCCGCCGCGCCGAGGGTGATGAGCATGGCGATAGCAAACTGCGGCCAGCGTGTCGCCTGCTTGAAGGCCGTGCCCAGCCCTTCCGGCCGGGCGTAGGGGAAGGCGAAGATGGCGTAGACCATCGCCCCGCGCGAGACCGCCGGCACGATGACCAGCGTGGCCGTCATCACGTCGGCGGGGATGCTGACGAGGGCGGCGTATTTCAGCAGCAGGATAATGACGATGCCGACGACGCCGAAGGCCCCGGTGCGGCTGTCGCGCATGACGGCCCACCTCTCCTCGGTGGTCTTGTGCCCGGCGATGCCGTCGCAAGTATCGGCCAGGCCGTCCAGGTGCAGCGCTCCGGTGAGGAGCACCAGCGCGACGATAACCAGGGCGCCCACGACGGCCTCCGGCAGAATGAAGCCCAGCAGCCAGTTGAGCAGGGCGAGAACTCCCCCGATGGCTAGCCCTACCAGCGGGAACCAGGCCGTGGCTCGCCCCAGCTGCTCTGGGGTAGCATCGGTCTTACCCGGCAGGGGCAGGCTGGTGAGGAATCTTATGGCGGCGATAAAGCTCACCGGTGGTTTACTCTCCTTCCGAGACGCCCGCCTCGGCGAAGGTGGCCATCTCGTTGAGGGTGCGGGCGGCGGCCTCGGCGATAAAGATGCCCAGGGCGGCCCCGGTGCCCTCGCCCAGGCGCATGTCCAGGCTCAGGAGGGGCTTTAGCCCCAGTTCGGCCAGCATGAGGGGGTGCCCGGCCTCCGCCGAAGCGTGAGCGGCGATGAGATAGTCCTTGAGCAGCGGCGCCAGCCCCACGGCGATGAGGGCGGCCGCCCCGGAGATAAAGCCGTCGATGACGACGGGGATGTGCCGGGCGGCGGCACCGAGCATAACCCCGGCCAGCCCGCCGATTTCGGAGCCCCCCACTTTGGCCAGCACGTCCAGCGGCTTTTTAGGGTCGGGCTTATTGAGCTTGAGGGCGCGCTCGATGACGGCTATCTTGTGGGCCAGCTGCTCGTCGGACAGTCCCGTGCCGCGCCCGGTGACCTCTTTAGCCGTTCTACCCGTCAGCGCGGCGAAAATGGCGCTACTGGCGGTGGTGTTGCCGATGCCCATGTCCCCCGTGCCGATGATGTCCAGCCCTTCGTCCGCCGCGGCGGTAACCAGCTCGATGCCGGTCGTCAGCGCTTGCCGCGCCTCGGCCTCGGTCATGGCGGGCCCCTGGCACATATTTTTCGTGCCGTAAGCCACCTTCTTGACGACGAGGTGGGGATGGGGCTTGAGGTCGCTGGCCACGCCCATGTCCACAAAGCAAATGCGGGCCCCCACCTGGCGCGCCAGTACGTTGATGCCCGCCCCGCCCCGCAGGAAGTTCTCCACCATCTGGGCGGTGACCTCCTGGGGCCAGTTGCCCACCTTTTCGGCGACGACGCCGTGGTCGGCGGCCATGGTGAAGATGACCTTTTTCTCGATGACGGGGCTGGCCTTGGCCTGGATGCCGGCTAGTTTGATGGACAGGTCTTCCAGCCGTCCCAGGCTGCCCGGCGGCTTGGTGAGGGTGTCCTGGCGGGCGCGGGCGGCGGCCATGGCCGCCTCGTCCGGGGGTTTTATTTCTTTAATCGTTCGGGTTATTAAGTCCATGAAGCTCCTCGGTTTAATTTATTAACCTCTCCTCCACCTCCCCGCCCCGTCGGGGTTATCTATTCCCACCCTGCCGCCCTCGCGGCATCCGTGGCTTAGCCCGTAGTTTTGCCCCCTCCGCCCCCAAAAGGGGACAGGTTTCCTCAAAACTCCTTATCAGTTATATCGCGGCGATGCCACCGGGCAGGCGCGCATGCACTCGGAGCAGCCCCCGGCCGCCTCCAGGTAGGTGCGGCAGGCGAACTGGTTGACGGCGCAGCGCTCGCCCTCCTGGGGATAGCCCAGGGCGTGCGCTGGGCACTTGCCCACGCAGACGTTGCAGTAGCGGCAGGCGCGCTCGATGTCGCTGGCGGTGGACTTGAGGGCGGCCTCGGTGAGGCAGACGGCCAGCTGCACCCGCGGGCCGAACTGGTGCGTCACCAGGAGACCGCTCATGCCGATTTTCCCCAGCCCGGCGGCCTCGGCGGCGTGCTTGTACGAAATTACCGCCGCCAGCGACCGGCCGTCCACCGCCGGCCCCTGTCCCGGCAGGGGGAGGGCCTTAAGCCCGGCCCGGTGTGCCGCCCGGGCGACGTCGTAAGAAGCCCGGCCCAGCCGCCCGCGCAGGTAGTTGATGTGGTGCCGTAAGAGGTCGTTGGTATTGGCGGCCCCCGCCGTCTGCTGCGGCGCGGTGAGGTCGAGGAACTCGGCCCAGATTTCCATGCCCAGCACCACCACCGAGCGCGCCGCCGGCAGCAGCCGCAGCACCTGCTCTTCCAGCGGGGTGTCTTTGATATCTTCCCGTCGGGCGACGCCGACCATATCGGCCTCCAGCCTGGTCAGGGCGGCCTGCACCCCGGCGTTCTTCTTGGCGGCGGTCATTTTAGGTTTACCTCCGGTTGCGGGTATATTTCCTCCATTTTAGACATTATCTGCCCCCGGCGGCAATACGGCGGCGATGGCGGCGACGAGCTTATCGTTTTCGGGCGGGGTGCGGGGGGCGATGCGGACGTACTCCGGCAGGCCGAAGGAGGCGCAGTCGCGCACCTGGCAGCCCTTTTGGAGGAGGGCGCGGCGCAAGGCGGCCCCGTCGCCGACCTTAACAAGAAAATAGTTGGCGGCCGAGGGCAGTACCTCCAGGCCCAGACCCGTCAGCCGCTCGACCAGGGCGTCCTTGGCCCGGCGCACCTGCCGCAGGCTCTGGCGGAGGTAGGCGTCCTTTTCCAGCACGGCGGCGCCCACCGCCAGGGCGGCGCTGTTGACGCTCCAGGGCGGCATCACCCGGCGCAGGTCGGCGATTATCTCGCGGTGCGCCACGGCGTAGCCCAGGCGCAGACCGGGCAGGCCGTAGTCCTTGGTCATCGAGCGCAGCAGGACGACATTATCGCGGGCGATGAGGCCGGTGCTGTCCCCGGCGTCCGCGACAAAGGCGATGTAGGCCTCGTCGAGGACGAGCAGCCCGTCCGAGACGGCCTCCCGGGCAGCCTCAATGTCATCGCGGGGGAGATAGACGCCGGTGGGGTTATTGGGGTTGCAGACGAAGCAGATGCGGGGCCGGTAGCTACGGATAGCTTGAGATACCTCTTTAATATCGGGCCGGAAGCCGTCCTCCTCCCTGGCGCGGTAGCGCCGTATCCGGGCGCCGGCGAGCCGTGCCGCCACCTCGTACTCGCCGTAGGTGGGCTCGATGATGAATACGCCGTCCCCCTGGCGCAGGTAGGTCAGGGCGATGAGGCGTATCAGCTCGGTGGTGCCGCTGCCCACCAACATGTTCTCCGGCGTCACCGAGAGTCTCGGCGCCAGCGCCCGCCGCAGCTCAGTGGCGGCCGAGTCAGGGTACTGCCCGAAGGACAGACCGCTCAGTATTTCCCTTATGCCCGGCGGCGGCATGAAGGGGTTGGTGGAGATGCTGAAGTCACTTATCGCCGCCGGGTCGATGCCCCGTGAGGCCAGCTCGGTGGGGTCGATGCCGCCGTGATGGCATTTTCCCAGCCCGGCGAGATGACGTCTAGGCCGTAAGGGCATAGTTCACCCCCTCGGCGATAAGGCCCGCCGCCAGCCAGATTGAGGCTGCGGTGAGAAAGAGCCGGACGGCGCGCCCAATCGTGTCTGTATTCGGCGCCGTCCCGCCGTCCCCCAGCACGTAATGGCCCGGTTTCTCCAGGCGCACGGCCAGCGCCCCGGCCATGGCCGCCATCGGCCATCCGGCGTTGGGGCTGGCGGTGCGGGTATGCTGGGCGGCGACCGTCCGCCAGGCGCGGCGGGCGTTGCGCTGGAAAGCGGCGGCCAGCACCAGCAGCAGGGCCGCCAGGCGGGCCGGGATGAAATTTAAGACGTCGTCGAGGCGGGCGGCGAACTTGCCCAGGTGCTCGTAGCGGCCGTGGTAGCCAATCATGCTATCCAGCGTGTTGACGGCGCGGTAGGCGATGGCCCCCGGCAGCCCGAAGAGCAGGTAGTAAAAGAGCGGCGCCACCAGGCTGTCGCCGAGGCCCTCGGCCACCGACTCCACCGCCGCCGATGATAGCTGGGGTTCGGATAGATTTTTCGTCTCCCGGCTGACCAGAGCGCGTATCTCGAAGCGGGCCGTCTTGAGGTCGTCTTTCATCAGGTAATTCCTGATTTTAAAGGCCGTGCGCCACAGCCCCCGCATGGAAAAAGTCAGCTTGAGGAGCAGACCGCCCAGGATAATCGCGCCGATTTGGCTGTAGTGTCCCACGAGGAGATAGAGAAAATAGAGCGCAGCCGTAAAGAGCCCCGCCACGAACAGCGTCATCACTGTGCCGTAGACGAGCTGTGCGGCGGGCGGGAGCTTGCGTCCCCCTTTCTCCAGCAGGGCGATGACCTTGCCCATCCAGGCAATGGGGTGGAGGGCATCGGGGGGGTCGCCCAGGGCCAGGTCGATGACGATAGCCGTCGCCAGTATCAGCAGCGCCTCCATGACTAACTCCGCCCTCCTGTCTTGGATTGATTACGGGTGCTGAGCAGCACGGTGGGCAGGCCGTTGACGGGGTGGGTGTAGACGCAGTTCCCGGCCCCGTAGACCTGACGGATATTAGCCTCGGTGATGACCTCCGCCGGCGTCCCCCGGGCGTGGATGCGCCCCTCGTCGATGAGGAGGAGACGGTCGCAGTACTGCGCCGCCAGATTGAGGTCGTGGACGGCCGCCAGCACCGCCAGACCGTCCTCGGTGCAGAGGCACTTGATGAGGTCGAGGACTTCCAGCTGCCGGCCGATATCCAGGTTGGCCGTCGGCTCGTCGAGGAGGATGGCCTTGGTCTCCTGCACCAGGACGCGGGCGATGAGGAGGCACTGGATTTCCCCGCCGGAGAGCTCGTTGACGCGCCGGTCGGCGAATTCGGTGGTGGCCGTCTTGGCCATGGCCTGCCGGGCGATTTCCCAGTCGCGCCGGCTCTCCGACTGGAACAGCCCCAGGTGGGGGTTGCGCCCCATGAGGACAATCTCGAACGAGGTGAAGGTGCTGGGGAGCAGGGGCAGCTGGGGGACGACGCCCACCAGACAGGCCAGCTCCCGCCGCGGTATAGCCTCGATGGCCCGCCCGCCCACCAGTATCCGCCCGGCGGCGGGGGCGATGACGCGGCTGAGGGCCTTGATGATGGTGGACTTGCCCGAGCCGTTGGGGCCGATGAGCCCCACCAGCTCCCCCGGCGCCACCTTGAAACTTATTTCCTCAAGCACGGGCTGGTGGTTGTAGCCCAGGGTGACGTCCTGCATCTCCAGTTCAATCATAATCTATTGTCTACTTGACTTCCCTTTCTCTTTCCTCCGCCCCTCCCGGCGGAGTTATCTATTCCCACCCAGGCCGCCCCGCGGCATCCGCCGTTTAGCCCTTAGTTTAGCATCTCTTTATCTTTAGAAAATCGCCTTCTTGCGGCGGCGCAGCAGGTAGAGGAAGAAGGGCGCCCCGCAGATGGCGGTAATCACCCCGATGGGTATCTCGGTGGGGGCCATGGCGGTGCGCGCCACCAGGTCGGTGAGAATCATGAAGATGGCCCCGGTGAGGCAGGCCAGCGGCAGCAGGTAGCGGTGGTCAGCGCCCCAGATGAGGCGGACGGCGTGGGGGATGATAATGCCGACGAAGCCAATCGTCCCCACGAAGGCGACGCTGGCGGCCGTAATCAGGGTGGCCGCCGCCAGCAGGGCCAGCTTGAGCCGCTCCACGTTGACCCCCAGCTGCTGGGCCTGCTCCTCGTCGAGCTGCATGACGTTGAGCATCCGGGCGAAGATAATGATAAAGGCCGTCCCCACCGCCACGTAGGGCAGGACGACCCACACCTCCGACCACTTGCTCAGGGCGAAGCTGCCCATCAGCCAGAAGATGATGCCGTGCATGGCCTCGCCGCTGGAGATAATCAGGTAGGAGACAATCGAGGCCAGCAGCGCCCCCAGGGCGACCCCGGCCAGTATCAGGGTGGTCACCGGCAGGGTCTTGCCCACCCGCGCCAGCAGGTAGACGCTGATGGTGGCCAGCAGCGCCCCGACGAAGGCCAGCAGCGGGATGAGCCCGAAACCGGCCAGGTTCCAGGAGACCGGCAGCAGGAAGCCGACGATGGCCCCCAGCGAGGCCCCCTGGGCCACCCCGATGAGGTAGGGGTCGGCCAGGGGGTTGCGGAAGAGCCCCTGGTAGGTGGCCCCGGCCACGGCCAGCGCTGCCCCCACCAGCCCTGCCAGGATAACGCGGGGCAGCCGGACATCCAGGATGATGGTGGCCAGGGCATCGGGCCAGGTCGGGGTAATCGTCACGAAGGGCAGCTTATCGGCCAGGATGGAGAAGGTGGTGCCCAGCGGAACGCGCACGCTGCCGATGCCGGTGGCGATGGCCGCCACCAGAATCAGTAAGATGACCAGGCCCACCAGACTGTAAATCCTGGTGCGCCGCCCCGTGAAGTATGTTCCGGGATTATTCCCTGGCATAGTCCTCTTCTTTTCTCGCCTACTGGTCGGGTTCGCCGAACAGCTCGGGGTGCAGGAAGCTGGCGAACTGCTCCAGGGCGTCGACGATGCGCGGGCCGAACCGGCCCACGATGTCCTGGTCGATGGCGTAGACCCGGTCGTTCTGGCGGGCGGCGACATTGGCCAGCCGCGGCTCGTTGAGCAGGTACTGCAGCGGCAGGTCTTCGCCGTCGCCCATGCCGACGCCGACGATGATTACCTGTGGGTCGGCCATGATTACTTCCTCAATGTCGATGGATGGATAGTCCGGCTGGTCGCCGACGATGTTGCTGCCCCCGGCGATGCGGATAAGCTCCTCATAGAGGGTATCGCCGCCGGCCAGCATCAGCGGGTCGTGCCAGACGACGAAGCAGGTGCGGACCAGCTGTTCGGGGGCCAGCCCCTCGGTCAGGGCGGAGACCGCCTCGATGCGGGCGCGCATGTCGTCGAGCAGCGTGTCGGCGGCCGCTTCCGCCCCGGTAACGATACCGACCAGCTCGATGCTGCCCAGGATACTATCGATGCCCTGCGGTTTCAGGACGACGACGGTTATCCCCAGGGTCTCCAGCTGGCCGATGGTTTCTTCGTGTATCGAGGTGGCCAGTACCAGGTCGGGCTCCAGGGCCACGATGGCCTCCAGGTTGGGCGTGCTGAAGCCGCCGATGGAAGGCACGTTGCTGGCCTCCGGCGGGTAGTTGCAGTAGTCCGTCCGGCCGACCAGGCGGTCGCCCAGCCCCAGGGCGTAGACGATTTCCGTATTGCTGGGGGCCAGCGAGACAATCCTTTCGGGGGCGGCCGCCACGGTGACCTCCCGGCCATCGCCGTCGGTGACGGTCACCGGCCACGGGCTGGCCGGCGTGGTGATTTCCGGAGACGTGGGCGTGGTACCCTCCGGTGCGGCCGGCGTGGTGGTGGCCCCGTCCGTGCAGCCCAGCAGGAGCGCCGGCAGCAGCACGGCTGTAAGGCCGAGGACAACGAGCGGTTTGAGGGTGCGTTTCATGAAGACCTCCTTTAAAAATGAACCCCTCGACGCCGCCGAGGGGTGAGCAAGACTCAACAAAAAGCCCTACCACTCCCCCGCGGAGTAACGTAGGTCGGTCAGGGGCTGGCGTTCTGGCTCTTGATGGTTGGGCCATCAATCACAGTGGCGCGGCCGCGCCGGATTCTCACCGGCTTGCTCTCCAGTTGGGCCCTCACTCACGCTCGGGCACCCCTGTGGAACTATTCTATTGTGCTAATACTATAAAATATCCGGCGGGAAAAAGCAAGCGAATAAAACGTTTACCAGTCGCCGCGTACGTAGGGGTTATCACGGCGCTCGGCGCCGATGGTGGTCTCGCGGCCGTGGCCGGGGTGGACGATGGTAGCGTCCGGCAGGGTCATCAGGCGGCGCCGGATGCTCTCCAGCAGCTGGTGGCGGGAGCTGCCCGGCATGAGGGTGGTGCCGATGCCGCGGCGGAAGAGGGTGTCCCCGGTAAAGACCCGGCCCTCGGTGAGCAGGCAGATGCCGCCGGGGGTATGACCGGGGGTGTGCAGCACGGTGAAGCTCGTTTCCCCGACGGTTATCTCATCACCCTCGTGGAGGAGGCGGTCGGGGGGGCGGGGGGTGGGGTAAGAGATGCCGAACTGCGAGCTGTAGGCACCGCGTCCTTCCAGGAAGTCGGCGTCCTCGACGTGAATGGCCGCCGCGGCGCCGGTGGCCTCCTGAATATCGTAGAGGGCGGCGATGTGGTCGGAGTGGCCGTGGGTGAGGACGATGGTCTTGATGGCCAGGCCGGAAGCGGCGATGGCCTTCTTCACTTGGTCGACGTTGCCGCCGGGGTCGATGACGAGGCCCTCCCCCGATGCCTCGGCGCCGACGATATAGCAGTTGGCCGATAGCGAGCCCACCACCAGCCGGGTAATAATCAGCCTGTCATCCAATTTTGAGTACCGGAAAGAAAAAGGTATGCGTAACTCCAAAATAGCAGAGTCGGTGGGATTACGCAAGGGTCGGCGGGGTCTAGTAACCTTTGGCCTTATCGATGACGTTAAGCAGGGGCTGGCCGGCCAGGTAGCGGCGCAGGTTCTCGCAGAAGAGAGTGGTGGCCTGCCCGATGTAGTCCTCCATGCCGCCGGAGATGTGCGGGCTGAGGATGACGTTCTCCATGTCCCAGAGAGGGCTGTCGGGGGGGATGGGCTCCGGACTGGTGACGTCCAGGCCGGCCCCGGCGATGCGCCCCTTTTGCAGGGCGTCGGTGAGGGCCTCCGGGTCGATGATACCGCCCCGGGCGATGTTGATAATCACGCCGGTGGGCTTCATGGCGGCCAGTTCCGCCTTACTGATGAGGTGGTGCGTCTCCGGCGTTAGCGGCGTGGCCACGACTACGTAATCGCTCTCCTTGAGGAGCAGCTTGAGCTGGGCGGCCGGCAGCAGCGTGTCCACGTGGCGGGCGTGCCCCGGCTTCTTGGCCGAGCGGCGGGTGGCGATGACCTTCATACCGAAGGCGCGGGCCAGGCGGGCCACCTCCCGCCCGCGGTTACCCAGCCCCCCGATGCCCCCCGTCTTGCCGCGCAGCCCCCCCCGCATGAAGCGCTGCCACTCGTG
>DAOULO010000101.1:0-5294 GCA_034420195.1 Dehalococcoidales bacterium | reverse complement strand
GTAGTTACTCCTTTAGTTCAGCGGCAGGCTGAAGCTGAATGTGGCACCCTTACCCGGCTGGCTCTCCACCCAGATGCGGCCGCCGTGGGCCTCGATGATGCCCTTACAGATGGCCAGCCCCAGCCCGGTTCCCTGGCGTCCATTCTTACGGGCATCCCCCTGGAAAAACCGCTCGAAGACCTTACCATGCAGCTCGGGGGGGATGCCGCCGCCTTCGTCGGCGACGCTCACAACTAACTCTTTATCATCGGCGTGCGCCGTGATGGTAATATTGGTGTTCTCCTCGGAGTACTTGGTGGCGTTCTCCACCAGATTGGTGAGCACCTCGCCGATGCGCCCCTCGTCGATGGAGACCGCCGGCAGCTTTTCCGGGATTTGGATGTGGAGGTGGTGGCGGGCGGTAAGGCTGTCCAGCCGGTCTTTGATGGCGACAAGGACCGCGGCGAGCTTGTGGCGTTCCCGGCTCACCTCCAGACCTTCGGCCTCGAGGCGGGACATCATGAGCAGGTCGTCGACGAGGCGGGTCAGCGTGTCGGCATCCTTGTCAATCGAAGTCAGGAACTCCCGCCGCGTCTCGTCGTCAAAGATGACGTCCGGCTGGAGCAGGCTGTTGGCCGAGCCCTTGATGACGGCCAGCGGCGTGCGCAGCTCGTGGGAGACGTTGGCCAGGAACTCGGTGCGCATGGTATCCAGCTCGCGCAATGCCCGGGCGCTGGAGGCCTCTTCATAGAGCTGGGCGTTCCTCACGGCAATGGCAATCTCGCGCCCCACGCCGATGAGCAGGTCGATATTGATGGTGCTGAAATAGCGGGCAAAACTGGTGACCACCCCCAGCACGCCGATGCTCTCGCCGAGGACGGCCAGGGGCACGCCGGCGAAGGAGCGATAGCCGCCGTGGCGGAGAAAGCCAAGGTCAACATCCTGGAAGGTATCCAAGTCTTCGCTGATGATGGGCATGGCCTGTTCGAAGATACGGCGCATGACGCCACCTTTCGGGCCGATTTCGGCCGGCAGTGCCTCGCGGAGACGCGGCGGCAGGCCGTGGTGCCCCCGCAGCTTGAGGCCGCCGCCCTCGCTGAGGTAGACGAAACTGGCCTCCAGGCCGGTGGAGCGGGCCACCTGCTGCAGGGCCGCATCAATAATTTTGGCTAACTCCAGCGACTGCGTCACCGCCTGGGAGACGCTGAGCAGGGTATTGGTGATGTGGTTGTGGCGCTCCAGTTCCTCCACCAGCTGCTGGTTCTCCAGAATCAGGCGCTGCCGCTCCAGCCCGCGCCCGATGACCGAGATGAGGTTTTCCGGGTCGAGCGGCTTTTCCAGGTAGGCGAAGGCCCCCCGGTTGAGCGAGCGGACGGCATTCTGCACCGAGGAATGACCGGTAAGCATAATGGCGACGATGTCCGGGTGCATCTCCAGGATGCGGGTAAGCAGCTCGGTGCCGTCGGAGTCGGGCAGGCTGATATCCAGCACGGCCACGTTGTAGAACTGTGCCTCCAGCCGCGCCAGCGCCTCGCTGGCCGAGGACACCGTAGCCACCTCGTAGCCCTTGCCCGTCAGGATACGCCGGGTGGTCTCCAGAAAATCCTGGTCGTCGTCCACGACCAGTACGTGCTCTTTAGTTTCCATATCGGTTAACAGGCCGCCGCGGCCCTGGCGCGGGCCCCGCACCTCTCCTCGACAACGGTCTCCTTGATAAAATCAACCAGCTGGTCAATGCGGACAGGCTTGTGGATGATGCGACGGACGCCCTGGCTGCGGGCGGTCTCCACCAGCGTCTCGTCGGAGTAGGCCGTCATCAGGATGACCGCGGCCTCCGGCCGGAGCTCCCTTATCTTGCGGAAGGCGTCCACGCCGCTCATCCGGGGCATAACGATGTCCATCAGGGTGACGTCGTAGGGCTGCTTCCGGGACTTGGCCACGGCGGTGGCACCGCTGGCGGCGGTTTCCACGCAGAAACCGCGCCGTTTTAAAATCATGGCGAAGGTCTCCAGCAGGTCGGCGTTATCGTCGACAATGAGGATGGTGGGTTCGTCGGTCATGGTATTACCCGGCCTCCTTTTTCCTGCGGGAGTTTCACCGTAAAGGTCGTGCCCTGTCCCAGCTGGCTGGCGACCTCGATTTGGCCCCCATTCTGTTCGACGAGCCGACGGCTGATGGCCAGCCCCAGCCCGATGCCCTTGGGCTTGGTGGTGAAGAGCGGCTCAAATACTTTATCCAGGTTCTCGGCGGGGATACCGTCGCCATCGTCGCCGAAGCGCACCCAGGCCAGGTCGGCCTCACCGCCGGTCGCAACGGTCAGCGTGCCGCCGCGGCCGTTCATGCTCTGGAAGGCATTGGCGATAATATTGGTAAAGACGCGGCCCAGCTGCTCGGCGTCGGTACGGACGTAGAGCGGGTGGCCATTGAGGTTATTAGTGACGGTGACCCGCTCCGGCGCGGTCACCCAGGAGAGACTCTCCCTGACGAGTACGTTGAGGTCGATTTTGGTCTGTGCCGGCGGTGTGACGCGGGTGAAATCGAGCAGGTCGGTAACGATTTTATTGGCGATATCAATCTGTTTATCCAGGATGGTGAGCGTCGCCAGGACTTCGGCATCTTTCTTTTCGTCCAGCGATATGTGGAGGAGGTAAGCGCAGTTGCGGATGACGTTGAGCGGGTTGCGGAGCTCGTGCCCCACGCCGGAGGCCAGCTCGCCGACGGCAGCCAGGCGCTCGGCGCGAATGAGCTTTTGCTGAACCTGCTCGAGCTCGCCGGTTCCGTCAGGGTAGGCTGGATTTTTTACACGCGGGGCGGCCATAGTCTTTCCTGCTTGTAAACGTTACTAGTTATAGCCTACCCCGGCCGCCTCCGGCTGAACACCAGACCATCCCCAATGTTGGGCCTGCGTTATCCCGATAATCCCTGAGGGGCACCATCTATTTTCAAGGTGGGGAATTCACCAGGGTGAACTGGGGGTTAGCTTGGGCGGCATCCGCCAGGGGCGAATACGGGAAATCCCCGGCCTGGCCTAGCGACAGATGGCAAATTTCAATCAATTATTAATAGATATTAATGGTTTGTTTATAAAACTTTACCATTCTCTTTATAAACGGGGCTTAGAATCGTAAGTAGACAAGCGGTGGAAGCTAAGCGAGGTGGCGGCGGATAGATACTAGTAAAGGTGAGGTAAAAGCCATGACGACGAAGACAGCACCGGAGACCGTAAACCTGTACGTCCTGGAGGAGCAGGAGATTTACCGCGAGATGTATAGCTACGTCCTGCCGACGCGCGCCAACATCGAGATAGCCCGGGTCTCCGACGCCGCCGAACTGAAGAGTATGGGACGGGCAATCGACGAGCTGCACCCCAACGTGCTCTTATTGAGCGTGCGTCGGGTGGATAACGGCATCGTCGAGGCGCTGGAGAAAATCAGGAACGACCACCCCAACCTGGGGATTGTCATTTTAATCGTGTACTACACTTCCCAGGACATCGAAATGCTGCGCCGGCTGGCCCTCTGCGGACAGAGCGGCATGGCCCTCTTCCTCAAGCAGTCACTGGACCGGGTCGACCAGCTCTGCCAGACGATTACGGCCGTCAGCCAGGGCCAGGTCATCCTCGACCCGCCGCTGGCGACGATTATGTTCGCCGGTAAACCGGAATGCCCCTTCCTCAAGCAGCTCACCACGCGGGAGATGGAAATCCTCAGCCTGCTGGCGCAGGGCTACACCAACGCCTCCATCGCCGCGACACTGTTTATTGATATCAAGACGGTGGAGCACCACCTCAACAGCATGTACTCCAAGCTCAAGGCCGACCCGGACTACAACACCAAGCACCTCCGGGTGAGTGCCGCCCGGCTCTACCTGGAGACGATGGGCACACTCTGCCCGCCGGAGCCGGCCCTGGCCGGGGCCCACTAGGGGATTTTACATAAAGTAAGCAATCCCGGCTATTCCATCAGGATGGCCGGGATTATCTTTGCCACGTCTTGAGATGTTCGTAGTTGGCCATCCACTTGATTTCAACACCGCCCTCCGGCCAGCTCTGCTGCATCTCGGCCATAGCGGCGGCGAACTCCGGACTTGGCTGGAGACCTTCCAGCGCCACCGCGTCCTCAAACTCGTAGCAGGCCAGATAGCGTGCCTGGTCCGGCGCATCTCCCATCAGCTTGTAGCGGGCCACCCGCGTTATCCCCTTATATTTCATCAGCAGGGGAATGTGCACCTCGTTGTACCATTTATTGAAGGCCGCCTCTTTGTCGGCCGGGCAGTCGGTGGCGATGATGTTGAGTATCGGCGTCTTTGGCATCTGTTTTCTCCTTCCGTATCTCCCGGTGTTCCGGGACTGTCCCCATAATATGGCGATGGCCGACCCTCTGTCAAAAAGCCGGCGGCGGTTTGACTTTATCCCGGCGGGGCAATAAACTGATAAGCGGCTATTACGGCCTATTCCCGGCAATCCAAAGGAGGCTTATATGAAGGCGGCGGTCTGCTACCAATACGGTCAACCTCTGGTAATTGAGGACATCGATATCCGGCCACCCCGGCCGGGCGAGGTCAAGGTGAGGCTGGCGGCCACGGCTATCTGCCACAGCGATATCCATTTCATCCGGGGAGAAATCCCCCAGCCGCTGCCCTTTGTCGCCGGGCACGAGTCGTCGGGGTATATCGAGACGGTCGGGGAGGGGGTAACCTCGGTGAAGGCGGGCGACCGGGTGGTGGCCTCGCTGCTGGTATCCTGCGGTAAGTGCCCGCCCTGCCGGGAGGGGCGGCCCCACATGTGCCAGGCGGTCTGGCCGCGCGATAAGGAGAGCCCCTATAAAAACAAAAAGGGGCAGCCCATCGGCCAGATGACCCTTATCGGCAGCTTCGCCGAGTATACCATTGTCGATGCATCACAGGTGGTGCCCATACCCGACGACATGCCCCTGGACCGGGCGGCGCTGCTGGCCTGCGGCGTCATCACCGGCTTCGGGGCGGTGGTCAACCGCGCCAGGGTGCCCGTGATGAGTAGCTGCGTCATCATCGGCTGCGGCGGCGTCGGCCTCAACGCCATCCAGGGGGCGGCCATCGCCGGGGCCTACCCGATTATCGCCGTGGACATCGTGGACAAAAAGCTTAAGGCGGCCCGGGACTTCGGGGCCACCCACACGGTCAACGCTACCCAGGGGGATGCCATCGAGGCCGTCAAGGGGCTTACCGGCGGCCTGGGGGCAGCCTACGTCTTCGTGACCGTCGGCAGCGTCGACGCCGTTGCCCAGGGGTTCGGCATGTCCGCCCCCAGCGGCACGACGGTCATCGTGGGGCTGCCT
>DAOULO010000100.1:0-37155 GCA_034420195.1 Dehalococcoidales bacterium | reverse complement strand
CACGTAGGCGTGCAGCGTTTCGCGGGAGACCCAGCCGACGGGGTAGGGTGGGAAGCTCCAGCGGAGGTTCATGCCGTGACTGCGACCGTCGCGCTGGACATAGTCCGCAAACCGGGCGGTGACGATGGGGGCGGTCGGTACGCCGTATTCGTCCTCCATCGTCCGGGAAAACTCGGCGATACTCGCCGAACAACCATCTCAGCCGCCGACGCCGAAGACAACGGCGTCACTGCCCTTCTTAATTTCGGCCCATAGCTCGGGGTCGTCGGTGAACATGCTGGTCTTCTTGTGGACTAGCTCGGTCTTTACCGCGGGCTGATGACGGTTAAACCAGTCCTGGACCTCTTCCAGGAATTCCTGGCTGCCGGCAAAGCCCGTATTAACCAGGTAGACGGTCTTGCCTTCCAGGCTGTCGAGACGGGGCGCCATTTTACGTGCCCCCAGGGCTTCGGCCGTATCTCTCGGCTGGTTCACGGGGTCATGAATGGCCCAGGGCGGTGAATCAACGTTGAGCCGTCGCCCGAAGATTCCGCTGGGCTGGCCTACGGGGTCTAAAGCAGTAATTTTAGTGCCGTCTTTCTTCATGGTTCTCCTTATCGATATGTCGTAATATTGCGTGTTCTCCATATAATAAAATAAAACAAATCAACAATTCAAATCGTTAAACACAGCCAAATAAACTTTTTCAAAAAGGGAATTCAAAGATATAACCGGCAGGGAATCTGATAATCTAAGATGGTATTTGAAATATCTTGCTAATTATATTACGCTATATAGCAATATATCGGAGGAAGAAAGATGAAAGATTTTTCGGGTAAAATTTTGTTTATCACCGGCGGGGCTTCCGGGGCCGGCCTGGGTCAGGCCAAGGTATTCTCCAAAGCGGGTTGCAAGGTGGTCATTGCCGATATTCGCCAGGACCATCTCGATGAGGCGATGGCCTATTTCAAAGATAAAAAGGCCGAAGTCCACGCCATCAAGCTGGATATCACCGACCGCCAAGCCTACGCGGCGGCGGCCGATGAGGTAGAGAAGGTTTACGGCAGCCCACCCCAGCTGCTCTTCAATACCGCCGGGGTCAATGCCTTCGGCCCGGCCGAAGCCTCCACCTTTGAGGACTTCGACTGGGTCATCGGCGTAGATTTGTTCGGCATCATCAACGGGCTGGTCACCTTCGTGCCGCGCATGATAAAAGCCGGTAAAGGCGGCTATATCTGCACCGTAGCCTCGATGGGCGGCTTTATGGCGTCATCCGGCTGCACGCCGTATTCCGTCGCCAAGGCCGGGGCCATCATGCTGATGGAATGCTATATGCAGGCACTCAAGCCTTACGGCATCGGCGTTACCTGCCTCTGCCCGGGCGGCATTAAATCCAATATAGACCAATCGGCTTTGACCCGCCCCAAGCACCTGGCCAACACCGGCTATAATACCGACGAGAAGACCATGGAATTCGAGCACAATATCTACCAGACCGTCGGCGTTGACCCCGTGGACCTGGCGAACATGCTCAAGCAGGCCATCGAAGACGAACAGTTTCTGCTTATCCCGACGATGGGCCCGGGCATGGACCCGGCGGTGATGCTGCGGGGTACTCTGGAACGGCTGGTCAATTACTGCACGCCGGAAGGGATGAAACGCCAGGCGGAGATGGAAAGAAAGCGCTTTGAAGAAATGCGCCAACGTATGCCGCAGGGGGCGAATCCCTACGCCGGGGCGGCGGATGTGGGGTGGGGCGCCGCCAGGAAAGATTTGACCTGGGTTAAAGAACGCCGGGGCCCCTTTTAGTTAGGGAGATAGCAAAATCCTGAGTATCCTCATGGAGGGATATTATGAAAGCTAAATGTGAAAAGTGCGACCGCGAGTTCAGTGAGGAGCCCACGGCCTATCCGGGCAAGGTTTACGTGCATCACGATGAAGTCCTGTGTGAAGACTGCCTGATATCCATGGGTGTTTTACCCGACCATGCCGATTCGGAACACACCCGGCTGCTTACCGAGGAGGCCATGTTCCTGCAGAGGAAATTTTAATACTGGCCGAGACCAACTCTGTTCCTGCTTACGGATTTACCGACTTTGTTACCATATTGCTTTGAGGAAACAATGTGGGCCAACAAGAGGACTGGAAGAAGGCATTAAAGGCAGACCCGACCGGCTGGCTGCTGGAGCCGGACGACCCCGGCGTAAGATACCTCGCCCTGCGTGACATCGTTGCCGCCGGTGAGAAGGAAATAAAAGCCGCCAGACGCCAGGCCCACCGCGAGGGGCCGATTGCCACAATACTGGCGGAAATGAGTCCGGAGGGCTACTGGATAGCGCCGGGTAACGTCTACGCCAACAAATGCCGGGGCACGGTGTGGTCTACTATCTCGCTGGCGGAGCTGGGAGCCTCCACCGAGGAGGATAAACGCGTCGGGGCCGCCTGTACCTACCTGCTGGATAACTCCCTGCTCAAAAGCGGCCAGTTTTCGCCCGGTATGAGGCCTTCCAATATGGGCCTCTGCCTGCAGGGTAACATGTTGCTCTCCTTGATGGACCTGGGCTACCGGGATAGCCGGCTGGACGCCGCTTATGAGTATATGGCCCGGATGGTAACCGGCGAGGGCGTGCTCAGGAAGGTAAATCCCAATGGCCTGCCCCCCGCCGAGGGCGTACCGGGGCCTTTCCGTTACCTTAAATATACCGGCCCCCGGTTTGCCTGCCGTACCAATAAAGACATGCCCTGCGGCTGGGCAGGGGTGAAGGTGATGATGGCCTTTTCCCGCCTGCCGGTTGAACGCAGGTCAGGTTTGATTAAGCAGGCTATCGAGGTCGGGGTGGATTTTTTCCTGAACAACGACCCCGCCGCGGCAGGTTTCCCCGGCCACCGCACCGGCGTGCCGGATAAAAGGTGGTGGCAGTTCCGTTTCCCCAGTTTCTGGGGGGCCGATATCCTCCAGATTGCCGAGGCGTTTACCGCGCTGGGATACGGCGGCGACCCCCGGCTGGCCGATACGTTAGATTTGGTCTTGAACAAGCAGGACGAGAACGGCCGCTGGCCGCTGGAGTACGTTGATTATAATCATAAGATGTGGGTGAAATACGGCTCCGCAGGCAAACCCAACAAGTGGGTAACCCTGCGGGCGCTGCGGATGCTGAAGCAGGCTGCACAACCGGCGCATCTTAGGAAATGAGGTGACGGCACATGGCGAACCTGGAACTGGTAACTTATTGCGGTCTCTACTGCGGGTTGTGCACCACCAGGAACCGCATTCCCAAACAAGCGGAGGCCCTCCGGGAGTCGATGCGGAAAGAAGGCTGGGATTTCTGGGGGAAGGAGCTGGAAGGTTTCCCGCAATTCTGGACGTTCCTTAACGGCCTGGTCGAAAATGAGGCAAACTGTTCCTGTCGGGCCGGCAAGTGCGGGGCCCCCTTCTGCTCCATCCGTAAATGCGCCCCGGAAAAAGGAGTAGAGGCTTGCCCCTTCTGCGATGAATACCCCTGTTACCGCATCCTGGGGCTGGCCGAGGGATATGTCACCATGCTCGCGGACGGTAAGCGCATGAAAGAAAAGGGGCTGGAGGCGTGGATTGAGGAGCAGGAGGAACGCCGGAAGACCGGCTTTGCCTACACTGACATCCGTAATCATCCGTACACCGTCCCGGAATAATCGGCGTGAAAGTAAGCGTTCGAGTTCCCCTTCACCACCAAAATCTTCTTATCAGTTCTTCGGTCGTGATATCACCCCGGTCTGCAATTTCACTTGTATTACATGACTCATGCCGGTGAAGAATACGGGTGAACGGTCCGACTTCGTTTTCTTGATGGTAAATCCTCATGCGTATTATCCTCGGTAACCACTGCATTTCAATCACCTTCCCTTTGGACTTTCAGCCGAGATACCGTTCGGTTATTGAGGAACATCCAGTTCATACCGACGAATTCTGGTAGCTGCACAATTTCACTCTCGGCATAGTAAACCTTCATTCGTGTTGTCTTCGGTAGCCGCTCCATTTTCGTAACCTCCTCGTCGCCTCGGCGACGGTATTAAACTTTTTAGATGTATTTCATTCAGGAAATGTTGTTGATTTTGGCGAGCCCGGTCACCCTTATATCACCCAGGGTTGGTTCCCCTGCCAAGTTGAGATTGGAAACACCCCCCAGCCTGACATCCAACCGCCCGTCAACCCTTATCTTGCAGTTACTGGCTCCGTTCAGCCTGATAGCTGCGTTTTGAACCGCAAAGTCTTCCATATCCAGAAAGTTGGCGCCATTTACATCGATGATGACGCTTTCAGCTTTACCCTCTGCCTCTATATGGCATGCCCCCCGCAAGCGAATCTCAAAATTGCCGACCTCGATATCCGCATTGACCTTACTTGCTCCATCCATTTTCAACTTAAAATCTTCCGCAGATTTGAATCCGCTGATTTTTCCATTTACCGCACCGGAAAGTTCGAGCCCTTTAATCACGGGCATGGATATCTTTATGTGAGGTCGACTAAGACGGAATACCCAGCCGATATGTTTACTGTGATACGCCTTTAGTGTGTCTCCATCAACGTCGATATGGAGATTTTTAAATAACCCTTCCTGTGCGTCAACAGTCACACTATATGAATCTGAATGGACTATCCTAAAATCGAAGGTACTGCCTATCTCTACTTTGGTAAAATCCTTTAGTTTAAAGTCCTCTGTTTTCATTGTATTTTCCCCCTCAGCTAATATTGTCTTTAATTTACTAATTAATTTTTAATTTAATTTTTATTTTAATATTTAAACATATAATTCCCTGTTTGTCAAGAGGTTTTTAGGGAATTTTTTAAAGATTTTCTAAAAAGGGTAAAAATCCCCTTACTTCTGTACCGCTCTCCGCCTGGCGGAGGCCCTCCGGGAGTCAATGCGGAAAGGGGGCCGGGATGTCTGGGGTAAGGGGCAGGAAGGTTTCCCACAACTCTTGACATACCTCAATGGCTTGGTTGAGAATGAGGAAAACTGTTCCTGGCACCGGACCCGGCGCGAAGTCTTAACGATTTATCGGTAAAGAAGCCAGTCTCGTTTTCGGTCGTTTTCGCGGTCTCTGAAGATACAATTTCCACCGGAGGTAGCTATGAAGGTAGGTTTCATCGGCATCGGGGAGATGGGGAAACACATGTCCCGGAGAATCATTGAGGCCGGTCATGACCTGGTTATCCATGATTTGCGTCAGGAGGTCGTCGCGCCGCTGCTGGCCAGGGGGGCTAGCTGGGCCGGTTCGCCCCGGGAGGTGGCCGTATCCTGCCGGGTGGTCTTTTCCAGCCTGCCGACCCCCCGCAGCGTCGAGGAGGTGGTCTACGGGGATAACGGTCTCCGGGCCGGATGGCAAGCCGGTGACATCTACGTGGATATGAGCACCAATTCCCCCTCGGTCGTCAGGAAAATAGCCCAGGACGCCCGGGTCATGGGCGTGACCGTGCTGGATGCCCCGGTGAGCGGCGGGACGAAAGGGGCCGAGCAGGGCACGCTGACCATCATGGTCGGCGGCGACCCGGCGGCCGCCCGAAAAATCGAGGGAATCTTGAAGGCCATGGGCCAGAACATCTACCCCGTGGGCGATGTCGGCTGCGGCAACGTCGCCAAGCTCGTCAACAACCTGATTTCCCTGGCCTGCAATTCAATATCGGCCCAGGGCTTCGTGCTCGGCGTCAAGGCTGGTATTAATCCCCAGGTCTTGTGGGATATCATCTCGCGCAGCACCGGCGACAACTGGTGTATGGAGCAGTACCCCCGGACGACTTTCCGGGGGAACTTCGCGCCCGGATTCAAGGTCAGCCTGGCGTATAAAGATATCGGGCTGGCGCTGGAGCTGGGGGAGGAATACAGCCTGTCCCTGCCTTTGGGTCAGGCCGTGCGGCAAGACCTTGAAGCTACCATCGCCGCAGGCCTGGGGGATAAGGGGGTTGACGCCGTGATACTGCCCCTGGAAGAGGCGACCGGCGTGAAAGTACGCCTGCCCGAAAAGTAAAACTACGGATGACCGTTCGTAAGGAGGGGAAATGATTACCGTTAACAGCGCCGATGTCGAGGCCGTGCCAACTGAGGACGAAATCGTCGGCCAGGGGCCCGTTTACCGCAAGACATTAATTGACGCCAAAGATACGGGGGGATTCAGCGTGCTGCTGGTGACCTTCGGGCCGGGGGCCCGACTCAACTTCCACACGCATACCTTCGAGCAGATTCTCTACGTCACCGAGGGCAAGGGCATCGTGGCCACCCGGGAAAAGGAGCGGGTGGTGACCCCGGGCGAGGTCATTTATATCGCCCCGGGCGAGGTGCACTGGCACGGCGCCACCGCCGACGCCTCCTTCGCTCACATCGCCATCCAGAAGCCGGGGATACAACTGGCCCGATAGACAGCGCGTCAACTGGGCGGGCCAGCTCATGAGGTCGGGCAGGAACGTCCGGGCATAATTTGCCTTCCGCCTGTTTTTCTGTTAACCTTTTAGCGATATTTTAGGTTTTAGACCGGATTATGCTGCAAAGGATTAGTCATACCCTGGTAGCGCTGCTGATTATCATCATCGTTACTCCGGTCGTGGCAGGGTGCGCCGGCAGCGCCTCCCGGGGGTCGTACGACCCGAAGGTGGACCCGTTCGTCGACGACCGCGTCGCCACGGTGCGCCTCGTCCTCACCAATGAAGCCTGGACGTACTGCCGCGAACATGCCTTCGAGGAGCAATACGTCAAGGCCGATTTCTGGTGGGATGATGAGTTGGTGCCGGACGTGGGCCTGCGGCCCAAGGGGAACTCCTCGCTGGGGCAGGCCATCGGCTGGGACAGCCCCCGCCTGCCGCTGGCGGTGGACTTCAACATTTTCAACCGGGCGCGCTCCTTCCACGGCGTGAAAAAGGTCTTCCTCAACAACGGCTGGAGCGACCCCACCCTTATCCGCGAGATGGTCGCCTACAAGGTATTCGCCGACATGGGCCTCCCCACCCCCCGCGCCGCGCTGGTTGACCTCTGGGTGAACGATACTCACCTGGGCGTCTATACCATGGTGGAGATGGTCGACCAGTCCTTCATCTCGCGCCACTTCGACGATGACACCGGTAACCTCTACAAGCCCGAAGTCCTGGCGGCGCGGCTGGACTGGACGGAGGCGGATATCGGCAAGAATTTCAACGCCATGGGCATGGCCCCCCTGCACCGGCAGGACCCCGTCCTCTACACCAATATCGGCGGGGCGCCGCTGATAGACCTGCTGCGCGCCCTGGGGCAGGAGGAGCTGGTGGACCTCTACCAGCCCCAGCCCGAGCTGGAAGGGAGCCGGTCCCGCGGGCTGCCGCCGGCGCGGGCCCCGCAGAACTACCTTGAGGCCATGATGCTGAAGACCAACGAGAACGACCCCGACTACAGCGGTCTTTTTAAGTTCCTGGATGTCCTCAACAACGAGCCGGACGAGACTTTCCCCCAGGAAATCGAGAAGGTGCTGGACGTGGATGCCACCCTGAAATTCATCGCCGTCTCGGCGGTCATCCTGCACCTGGACAACTATATCGGCATCGGCCACAACAACTATCTCTACGAGGCCGGCGGCGTGTTCACCCCCATCCCCTGGGATACCAACATGGCCTTCGGCACCTTTAACCTGGGCATCCGCAAAGAGGGCCTCATCAATTACTACATCGACGAGCCTACTGGCGGCCGCATGTTCCGCTATCCCCTGGTCGACCGGCTGCTGGACGTGCCCGCCTATCTGGAGCGGTATCGTGGCTACATTGAAGAAATTATGGACGGCCCCTTCGCGCCGGAGGTTATCCAGCCGCGCATCGACCGACTGGCGGAGATGGTGCGTCCTTACGCCGCTGCCGATACGGAGATGTTTTACTCTTACGAGGACTGGGAGCGCTGCCTGACCGAAGACCTGCGCCCGCCCGACCTGTTCGAGGGGTGGATGGCCGGCGGGCCCTCGCCGATGCTGCCCTTCTTCCTGAACCCTCAGGAGACCGCCTGCCTGCAGGCGAAATTCGGCGTGAACAGCCTCTACGAGCTTATTATGTACGATTTCCAACCCGGCGAACTGGACATACTGAAGGATTGCCTGAAAGAAGACAACTACGCACTCTTCCTGCAAAACATCTACGGCCCGCTGATGGCCCCCCAGCCGCCCCGCCAGCCCGGCTTTGGCCCCAACTCCCTGGGGCTGAAGACCCTTATCGCCGCCCGCTACGAGGCGGTGCGCCGCCAGCTGGACGGGGAGCAGCCGAGCGGCTCGGGCTACGGCTCCGGCAACGGCGGCAGCCTGTGGATTGCCGACTTCCTGGAAGCCGCCGCCAATTAGAGGATGACCCGTAACGGGAGGTGAGGAAAATAAAAGTCGCCCGTAAAAAGGAGAAAGAAGCGGCCGCCGTAGAGCGGCGGTTCGAGCGTAAATTCTTCGTGCTGCCCCGGAATATCGATTTGGCCTATGCCCTGCTGCACCAGTTCTGCCGCCGGGACAGCCGCTACCCCCAGGAGCAGGTCAACAGCCTCTACTTCGATACCGAAGACCTCGCCCAGTATCTCCGGTCGGCGGCGGGCGATTTCCGCAAGGATAAGGTACGCATCCGCTGGTACCACACCCTCGATGCTTATCAGGGGGAAGTCCCCGTCTTTCTGGAGCTCAAGTCGCGGGAGGGCTTCGCCAGCTATAAGCAGCGGCAGCGGGAGCTGGTGCCGGTGGCCAGCCTGGCCCCGGATAAGCTGGGCCGGGGCATCGTCCCCATGACCACCCTTACCGGTACCATGGCCGGCTTCGGGCATTACCCGGAGATGCCCATCCGCCCCATCATCGTCGTCTCGTACTGGCGCTACCGTTTTACCGAAGTCCTCACCGGCACGCGGGTAAGCCTGGACTGCCGGATACGCTCGACCGTCGTCGACCGCTCGCTGGGCTACGGCGAAGGCGAGCTGAAGCTGGCCGGGGGCGTCATCGAGGTCAAGGGGGACAAGATAGAGCTGCCGCTGACGTTGCGGCGGATGAAAATCCTCGACCTGGACTGGAGCCGCTTTTCCAAGTACGGCTCGTGTCTGGACATGCATTTATCCGGGCCGGACGTGGCGCGCGACTGGCCCCCCGGCCGAATTGCCGAAACTTAAAAAGGAGGAACGACCGTGTGGGAAGAATTTGTTAGCTACCTTCATAGCCTGGAATCTCCGGTAACCTGGTCGGAGGCCATCGTGGCGGTGGGATTTTCCATCCTCGCCTCGATAGCCTGCTACCTGATGTACCAGCTCTTTTACGGCTCGCGGCATATCGGCGCCGGCGTCCACCGCACCTTTCTCATCGGCGGGCCGGCCATTACCGCCCTCTTTCTGGGCATCCAGACCTCCATCCCCCTGTCGCTGGGCCTGCTGGGGGCGCTTTCCTTCGTGCGTTTCCGCACGCCGGTGAAAGACCCGGCGGAGATAGGATTTCTACTGCTGCTGATTGCCTCTTCCATCGGTGCCGCCACCAATAATTTCCTGGTAACCATCATGCTCTTCGTCATTATCTTCATCGTGCTGGGGATTCAGTGGCTTACCCGCAACCGGATTACCCTCTTCGGCCGGGGTCACCTGATGATTTCCGTCGACCAGCCTGCCTTCCCCGAGCTGGAGAAGAAACTGACGGCGTTCCTCAAGGAGCGGCTGCGCGGCCTGAGCCTGGAGACGATGTCCACCCTGGACGACCGCGTGGGCCTGCACTACCATTACCGGCGGCAGTCGGGCTTCGACTGGGCGGCCTTCACCAACGACCTCAACCAGATGGCGGCCCCGGCCAAGGTGGAGGTCTTCGTCAGCTAGCGGGTAGTTTTAGCGGGGTAAGCGCGATAAGTCCTCGTTGAAACGGCGGGAGATGGCCCGGTGGATGAGGTAGAGGTAGGGCATCCCCATATTGGTCTCCACCAGCGAATCGACGATAAGGGGCAGGATACCGGCCGGGCGGATGCCGTTGATGAGCAGTATCGCCTCCCAGCTGAACTGAATGCCAATGCCGATGGCCAGCAGGCGCAGGAGGTTGGCCCGGTCGCCCGGCGCGGCGCGCAGGTTGCGGATGACGAGGAAGGTATACCCGGCCGCCATGATGAGGGCCATGACGCCGTGATAGCTGGCCGTGCCGCGGTAGATGGATATCACCGGCCAATCCGCCCCGAAACCCTGGCCGAGCGTCGCCACGGCCAGCGAGCCCACTAGAGGCAGCAGGCTCCACTCCACGGCGTGGCCGTCACGGTCGAGGAGGAGCCATATCCAGGCGAAATTGGTCAGGCCGTAGCTGATGCTCAGCCACAGCAGCAGCCAGACGGGGCTGGCCCCGGTCACCGAGCGTGTCCCCAGCGCCAGGTAGAAGATGCCGTAATCGGCGATGAAATAGATAACACAGCCCGCCACCCCGGCCAGGAGGGCGGCGTAGCGCCGGCGCCAGACCAGAATCGCGGTGAAGATAACCAGCCAGGCGATATCCAGGTAAATGTAAAGGGCGTTAAAGACCCGGGCGGGGACGACGTCCATCGGTATATCCTTTCCGGTCAGCCGCTACGCCAGCATACTATTTTGGGGCGCCGGACTTCAACTTGCCGATAGGGAGTATTGACAACCGTCCCCCCGCTGGCTATCATAATGAATGAACGCTCATTCATTATCTTAGTGAGATGATTATGGCCGAAAGGGAATTACGTAAGCAGCGGATTACGAAGTGGCGCCGGGAGCAGATAACCGCCGCCGCCGGCGAGGTGTTCGCCCGCCGGGGCTACGCCGCCGCCACCATCCCCAAAATCGCCGCCGCCGCCGGCGTGGCCGTGGGCACCATCTATAACTACTACCCCACCAAGCGGGAGCTGTTTATCGCCGTGATTAAAAACCTGATTATCACCGTTCCCCTGCTCGACATCATCGACAAGATGCCGGAGGCGGACGTCATCGTCACCTTTCGGCAAATCTTCCGGAACCGCTTTGACCTGCTGGAAAGCGATATGGTAGCGCAGATACCTTCGCTGATGGGCGAAATTCAGCGCGACCCGGAGCTGAAGACCCTGTGGGCGGAGCAGTTTATCCGCCCCTTCTTCGCCCGGATGGAGGCCATCTACCAGGTCATGGCGGCCTCCGGCAAGATACGCCGCATCGAGCCGGCCATCGCCAGCCGGGCGTTAGGCGGGCTGATTCTGGGCTTCATTATGCTGGCGCTGATGGAGGGCGAGACCGGCCCCCTGAAGCGGCTGCCCAGGGGCGAGGTGGCCGACGCCCTGGGGGATTTCGTCCTGCACGGCCTGGCGGCGCACGAGGGAGAAAAACCGTGAGGAAGGAGCCGGCTATGACGGATAGCGCCATCTCGGTAAAAGACCTTGTCTTCAACTACGGTCGCCTGCGGGTGATTGACAACCTTTCCCTGGAGATACCCGCCGGCACCAGCTTCGGGCTGCTGGGGCCCAACGGCTCCGGCAAGACCACCCTTATCCGGCTGATGGTGGGGCTGCTGCGGCCCGCCGCCGGCCTGGTTCGCTGCCTGGGCAAGCCGCCGGCCCCGTCCCGGGCCCGCCACACCGGCTACATGCCCCAGCTGCCGGCCCTCTACGCCGAGCTGACGGTGCAGCAGAACATCGATTTCTTCGCCCGCATCTACGGCCTGAGAGCTAAAGACGTCCGGGTACCGCGGGTGGAGGAGGTCGTCAAATTGACCGACCTCTGGGATAAGCGTAAGACCCAGGTGATGAAGCTTAGCGGCGGCATGAAGCAGCGCGTCAGCCTGGGCTGCGCCATCGTCCACCGGCCGCCGCTGCTCTTTCTGGACGAGCCTACCGTCGGCCTCGACCCGGAGCTGCGGGCCAATTTCTGGGACTATTTCGCCGGCCTGACCGCCGGCGGGACGACCATCATCATCTCCAGCCATACCATGGACGACGCCGCCCACTGCCAGAACCTGGTCTTCCTGCGGCTGGGGCGGGTTATCGCCCAGGGGACGCCGGAGGAGCTGCGCGCCGCCACCGGCGATAAGGAGGCTTCCCTGGAGGACGCCTTTCTTTACTATATCCGAAGAGAGGCGGTGCCAGCCAATGACCGTTAGCACCTTCAGCATTGCCCAGCGGATTATCAACCAGCTGGTACACGACCGGCGGACGATAGCCCTGGTGGTAATCGTGCCGCTGATTATCGCCAGCCTGGTCGGCGTCAGCGTCCCGGACAAGAGTATCCTGGACTACACCGCCCCGGCCATCCTGGCGGTGCTGATACTCTTCTTCGGCTTCCTGCTGACTGGCATCAGCTTCCTCCGGGAGCGCTCCCAGGGGACGCTGGAAAGATTGATGGCCTCGCCGGTGACACGGCTGGATATCGTCGGCGGCTACCTGCTCGGTTTCCTGGTCTTCGCCCTGCTGCAGACGCTGATAATCTTCTTCTACATGGTCTACGTGCTCAATATCAACTACCAGGGCGAGCTGTGGCAAATCATCCTCTTCCAGGTACTCATCGGCATCGGCGCCGTCTGCCTGGGGACTTTCCTCTCCGTGTTCGCCCGCAACGAGTTCCAGATGATACAGTTCATCCCGATGATTATTGTGCCCCAGATGTTTCTCTGCGGGCTGCTCTGGCCGGTCAGCCAGATGCCGGGTTATTTGCAGTGGCTGGCCAAGTTCCTGCCCCTCACCTACGGCATCGAGGGCATCCGGGCGATGATGCTGGAGGGCCAGAACCTGCTGGAAGTGGGCAAAGATGTCGGCATCCTGGCGGCCTACGCCGTGGGGCTGCTGATACTGGCCTCCCTCACGCTGCGGCGCGGTAAGGTGGCCTGAGGCTCCCGGCAGGCTACTCCTTGATAACGTGCTCCTCCACGACCCATACCCTGGCATTGGTCATATCGCAGAATTTAGCGCCGTCTTCGGCCAGCTCGTGGGCCTCGGGGGAGCGCAGGTAGGCCATCATCGCCTGGTAAGCGCTTAGGTCGTCGTACCACATTTCAACGATACCGTCGCCCTCGTAGGTGACGCCGGGCAGGGGAATAAAGTGGTTCTGCACGTACCGCCGCACGCCGGGCATGAGCCTGGCGGCCAGGGGCCCGTGCTCGTCTTTCCAGTAGCGGTTGAACTCGGCGGTGCTGAGCCCGGCCTTGCGGTGGGCAAGCACGATTGACTTAATCATCAGGCTTCTCCTTACTGGCCGCGGCCAGCTGCTCCTCCAGCTCTTCCAGCTGCTGCCACATGTGCGGCGGGACGGAATGGGCCGGCCAGCGTGATTTCAGCTCGGCGATGGCGGCTTCGATTTCGGCGATGCGCTTCTCGTTCATGGTTCTTTCTAGACTATAGCGTCCGGCGGCGGGCGGTGCAACCGCGCGGCTTGGCACGAGGCTATCGCATCCGCTAAGATAAAACTATATGTGCATTAAGGTTCGGCGACGCCTGATAAAATACACCGTCATCGGGCTGGCGGCCCTCCTGGTGGTATATATCGGCATCTCCATCTACGCGGCCGTCCGCGTCATGGAGATTCCCCGCATGGAGCTGGTTGACTCCCCGGAGGACGTCGGGCTGGCCTACGAGGACGTGGCTTTCCCCAGCCGCGGCGACGGCGTGGAGCTCAGGGGCTGGTACCTGCCCGGCGGGGGCGATAAAGCCGTCCTCTTTGTCAACGGGGGCTACCAGAACCGCACCGATGATAACGGCGATACCCTGGGGATAACGGCGGCGCTGGTAGCGCGGGGCTATAACGTCCTCCTCTTCGACCAGCGGGGGCGGGGAGAGTCCGCCGGGACGGGGCATTCCCTCCTCAACATCGATGAGGATGTCGGCGGGGCGGTGGACTATCTCCACGGGCAGGGCTACGCCGCCGGTGACGTCTACCTGCTGGGGTTTTGCTCCGGGGCGGCCGCGTCCAGCATCTTCGCCAGCTCCAGCTCCAACGAGGTGGGGGCCCTGGTGCTGGTGGGTTGCTTCGTCGATGTGCCCACCATGGTGGTACGCGAGTCGGCGGAGCAGGGCGTGCCAGGGCCGGTGATGCAGTTCTTTATGCCGGGGATGCGCCTGATGACCCGCCTCATCTACGGCTACAAAATGGTCAACCCCATCGACATCATCGGCGATATTGCCTGCCCCATCTTCTTCATCCACGAGGAGAACGATATCTATATCTATCAGGGCGAGATGGAGCGGCTCTACGCGGCCGCGACCAATCCCGCCAACGAGTTCTGGGAGGTACCCGGGACGCTGCACAGCCAGGCCTTCCGCGAGCATCCCGAGGAGTTCATCAATAGGGTGGACGGGTTCCTTTCGGCCCGGTAGGCTCAGTCCGCCTGCCGCCGGACAACGTCGTGGGGGACGAGGAAATGGTCGCCCATGGCGTGCAGCATCGGGTCGGGGCTGGCGGCACAGACCTGCGCCAGCTTGAGGAGCACCTTGCCGGCGACGGTATCGTCCCAGAGCCAGTCGTTGAGCTTGCGGCTGGACGCGCCCGCCTGTCCCGGCTGGGCCGTAATCCCCTCGATGTAGTAGGCCTTGAGGTCTTCCACGGCCAGCTTCAGTGTGTAGGGCAGGTCCACGTCGTCACGGGGGTTGGCCGGCGTCTCGCCCCGGACGAAGGCGTAGATGAAATCCGCCAGCTCATCCAGCGCGATGCCGCTGACGCCCACGGTGGTACGCTGGCGTTTGTTTACGGCCATGTCATACCAGGGGCGCAGCGCCGTCATCTCACGGCGGAGAGAGGTTAGCAGGGGGTCAGCCCCGCCGGTCTTGTCCGTGTTCTGGGCAAAGTTCACCGGACAGGCCAGCACCGCTGGCTCGCCGGCGGCCTCCGGGGCGTCCTCGGGGAAGTCGGCCAGCACCGGGCCCTGCGGCGCCTCCAGCAGCCGGAGCAGAGCCAGCAGCACCCGCCGCTGGAAGGCGGCGTCCTCCGGCGCGCCCAGGGGCCGTCCCAGCTCGAAAGGCACCCACAGCGCCCGGGGTGGGCGGATGGTCTCCGTATGCGGGCGGACGAGGCTGATACTGGCGGTGGGGATGCCTGCCTCCTCCAGGTGATGGCCCAGCACGCCGACGGCGGCCGTGCAGCCCGGTCAGACGGGGAAGAGGAGGACAGCATTGACGCCGTCCTTTTGTAAGGGGCCGGCGAGCTCCTGCGCCGGGGTCTCTAAAAGCTCCCCCGGGCGGGCGCTGTTGACGGAGTAGTGGAAATCGGCCAGGCTGCCGATGACGCCCTCCGCCGCCAGCTCGCGGAGCCGGTCGAGGGGGAAGACGACGTTCCAGTCCCGCTGGAAGCCGGTGCGGTCGAAGGCGGCCGAGATGTGCGACATCACCAGGTCGCCGGCGGCGACGTCGCCGGGGATGATGCGGTAATCGTCGCCGGGGTCAAAGGAAAAGGGGCGGTCGTCCCGCCGGTGCAGGCCGGCCGTGGTGATGATGGCCACGCGCCGCTGGCTCAGGGGCGGGCCGGTCACCCAGGGGCTGGTATCAAAGGAAAGGCAGGGGAGGCTCAGCAGCAGCTTTCGCTCGGGTTCGCTCAGGCTTTCCAGACGAACCATGGGTCTTCCTCCTCCTGGCTGGCTGGTGGCCAGCGGGTTAGCCCTGATTATAGCACTCCCTTCCCGGTTCGTCCAACATCGTGTGATTATATACCTCACCCCCTGTATCCCCCTCTCCAAACCCAGCATCAGAAGAGGCCTTTGCTGTTCTGTTTGGAGAGGGGGAACTTAATTTAGAAGAGGGGCGAAGCCCCTCTTCGCAGGCTACTCCCCTTGGGGTGTGGGGGAAATCTACGGGCTAAGCCGTGGCTGCCGCGAGGGTGGCTTGGGTGGGAATAGATAACACCGAAAGGGGCGGGGTGGGGGCAAAGAAACCGGATTTTGTGTATAATTGACCTGTAGCTATGGATTTCAACTTAAACGAACCCCAGAAGATGCTCCAGAGCCTGGCGCGCGACTTCGCCATGAAGGAAGTCGCCCCACAGGCGGTGGAAATCGACCGCAGTGGCCGGTTCCCCGCCGAGCTTACCAAAGAAATCGGCAAGAAAGGTTTCCGAGGGCTGCCCTATCCCGCCGCCTACGGCGGCAGCGGGGCCGGCTACCTCAGTTTCGTGCTGGTGCTGGAGCAGGTCTGCCGCGCCTCGGCCACGGTGGGGGCCATCATGTCGGTCAATACCGTCCCCGAGGAGGCCATCTACCGCTTCGGCACCGAGGCACAGCGAAAACGCCTGCTGACGCCCCTGGCCGGCGGCGAGCAGCTGGGGGGCATTGGCTTCACTGAGGCCGAGACCGGCTCCGACCCGAAAATGATTACCACCACCGCCCGCCGCCGCGGTAAGGACTACATCATCACCGGGCAGAAGCAGTTCCTGGCGCTGGCCCCGGCGCTGGACGTGGTGCTCCTCTTCGCCCGCCGCGACGACGGCGACGGCCTCAACGCCTTTATCGTAGAAGCCAAGTCAAAGGGCTTTTCCGTCCGCGAGCCCTGCGAGACTATCGGCCTGCGCGGGCTGGGGACGTCGGTCGTTTACTTTGACGAGGTTCACGCACCTCAAGAAAATCTCATCGGCGAGGCGGGGCAGGGCTTTGCCATCCTGCTGGAGGCCATCAGCCTGGAGCGGCTCAGCGTAGCCGTGCAGGCGGTCGGCATCGCCCAGGCGGCCCTGGAGCTATCGCTCGCGTACGCCAAGCAGCGCCGGGCGCAGGGGCGGCCCATCGCGCGGATGCAGGCCGTCCAGCAGCCGCTGGCCGAGATGGCCTCCCAAATCGAGGCGGCGCGACTGCTCGTCTACCACACTGCTTTCCTCCGCGATGAGGGCCAGAGCATCCAGTACGAGGCGTCGCTGGCCAAGCTCTTCGCCTCGCAGGTGGCCGTTGAGGTCACGCGGGCGGCCATGCAGATTCACGGCGCCTACGGCACGATGCAGAGCCTGCCGGTGGAGCGGCTCTACCGCGACGCCAAGATGACCGAGATTTATGTGGGCGTCTCCGAGGTGCACCGCAGCATCATCGCCAATCATCTTTTGGGATAAGTTGAGAGGCTAAGACTACGGGCTAAGCCGTGGACGTGCCGAGGGCGGCCTGGGTGGGAATAGATAACATCAAGGGGAGGCGGGGAGGGTTTATGTCTCCCGAAAAGCATTTCAAACTCCTCAAGACCGATAACCAGGCCCGCGTCGGGGAGCTTAATACCCCCCACGGGAAAATCGCCACGCCGGTCTTCCTGCCCGTCGGCTCGCAGGCCACCGTCAAGACCCTCACCCCCACCGAGATTAAAGACACCGGCTTCGGCATGGTGCTGGCCAATACCTATCACCTCTACCTCCGGCCCGGCATCGATGTCATCGCCGAGATGGGCGGGCTGCACCGCTTCATGGCCTGGGATGGCGTCATCCTCACCGACAGCGGTGGCTACCAGGTCTTCAGCCTCTCCCCCCTCTGCAAAATCAATGACGAAGGCGTCACCTTCCGCTCCCACATTGACGGCAGTACCCATTTCCTCACCCCGGAGCAGGCCGTGAGCTACCAGGAGACCCTCGGCGCCGACGTGATGATGGTGCTGGACGAGTGCACCGCTTACGGCGACAGCGAGGCCAAAATCCGCCGCGCCATGCACCGCACCCACCGCTGGGCGGAGCGATGTCTTGAGGCGTGGCGGCGAAAGGATTTAGCCCTCTACGCCATCGTGCAGGGGGGTTTTGCGGCGGAGCTGCGGCGCGAGTCGGCGGAATATCTGACGAAGCTGGACTTCCCCGGCTACGCCATCGGGGGGCTGTCCGTGGGTGAGCCGAAAGAAGTCACCCTGCCCCTGGTCGAGGCTACCGCCGCTTATCTGCCGGAGGCCAGGCCCCGCTATCTCATGGGCGTGGGCGCCCCGGAGGACATCATCGATGGAGTGGCCCGCGGCGTGGATATCTTCGATAGCGCCCTGCCCACCCGCGTCGCCCGTAACGGGGCCCTCTTCACGCGCGCCGGGCGGGTCAATATCCGCCGGGTGGAATACCGCAAGCGGGACGCCCCCCTCGACCCCGAATGCGACTGCTATGCCTGCCGCCACTTTTCCGCCGCCTACCTGAGTCACCTCTTCCGCGCCGACGAGCTGCTGGCCCTGCGGCTGGCCACGCTGCACAACCTGCGTTTCATCGCCCGGCTCATGGGGGAGATAAGGGAGGCGATAATGGGGGGGACTTTTGAGGCCTTCCGCAATGACTTTCTGGCCGGCTACCAGACCACCGACGAAAAAGCGCGGGTGGCCCAGAAGGGTAAGTGGCTCAAGGGCAGGGAGGGTTAGCTACCCCCCCTGCACGATAAAGACGAGGTTAATCTTATCGCCGTCGGCTACCGGCTGTGTCATCTCCAGCGGGTAGATTCTCTCGTCGTTGATAAAGACATCGTAGGAGTGCATCAGCCGGCCGTCTTTATCCAGCAGCATTTTTTTCAGGTCGGGCAGCTTCTTCGTCAGCTCGTCCAGGCATTCGCTTAGTGTCTTACCGTTTACCGGCACGCTCAGCTGGTTATTGGTGTAGCTGGCAAAGATGGGGGATAGTTCAATAGTGGCGCTCATGGTTCTCTCACTCGTTCTTTAGATTGCCGCAGTGGGGGCAGGCGGGGTCCCGCTTCACGTGAAGCTCGGTGAATTTCATCCCCAGGGCGTCGTAGACCAGGAGGCGGTCGGCCAGCAGCTCGCCGAGCCCCGTAATGTATTTGATGACCTCCGTCGCCTGGATACAGCCGATAATCGCCGGGGTGACGCCGATGACGGGGAACTTCTCCGGGGGGATGGTGGCGCCGTGGTAGAGGCAGTACAGGCAGGCGGAGCGGCCCGGCAGGACGGTAATGGTCCGGCCCTCGAAGCCCTGGACGGCCCCGTGGAAGAAGGGAACGCCCTTGGCGATGGCCGTTTTATTGAGGATGTAGCGGGTGGGCAGGTTGTCCATGGCGTCGACGATGACGTCGGCGTCGCCGACGAGCTCGGGGGCGCTGGCTTCGGTTATCGTCTCGGCGATGGTCTCGATGGTGACATCCGGGTTCAGCTGCCGCAGCTTGGCCCTGGCCGAGTCGGCCTTCTTGGTGCCGATATCCGGCTGCCAGTGCAGTATCTGGCGGTTCAGGTTGGTCAGCTCGACGGTATCGCGGTCGGCCACGCGCAGCGTGCCGATGCCGGCGGCGGCCAGATAGATGGCCACCGGCGAGCCCAGGCCGCCGGCCCCGGCCACGAAGGCCTTGGCGGCTTTGAGCTTCTCCTGCCCCGCCTGGCCGAAGCCGTAAATCATTATCTGGCGCTCGTAGCGTTGTAATTCTTGTGGTGTCAGCATTTTATCTCCAGCTTTCCATCAGACTATCTCCAGCATCCGGTCGACGGCGGCCTTGGCCCGGGCGCGGATGGGCTCGGGCACGGTTACCACCGGCGTCAGCGTCTCCAGCGATGCCAGCATTTTCTCCAGGGTTATCTTCTTCATATTGGGGCAGACGGCCTTCTTCGAGGCGGGGATAAAGGTCTTGCCGGGGTTCTCTTTGCGGAGCCGGTGGAGAATTTCCACCTCGGTGCCGACGATAAGCTCGCTCACGTCGGGCCGGGCGGCGTAGCGGATGATGCCGCTGGTGCTCAGGGCCGCGTCGGCCAGGGCGATGACGTCGGGGCGGCACTCGGGGTGTACCACCACTTTGGCCTGCGGGTGCTCGCGGCGGCGGGCGGTGATGTCCTCGGCCAGGATGCGCACGTGGGTGGGGCAGTAGCCGGGCCAGAGGTGCATCTCCCGGCCGGTCTGTTTCATGATGTAATCGCCCAGGTACTGGTCGGGGACGAAGATTATTTTATCATTAGTGATGCTCTGCACCACCTTGACGCCGTTGGACGAGGTGCAGCAGTAGTCGGACTCGGCCTTGACGGCGGCGGTGGAGTTGACGTAGGTGACCACGGTGGCCCCGGGGAACTCCGCCTTTTCCTGGCGGAGCTCGTCGGCGGTAATCATGTTGGCCATGGGGCAGCCGGCCCCGGCGTCGGGCAGGAGGACGGTCTTCTTCGGCGAGAGGATGGCGGCCGTTTCGGCCATAAAGTGCACGCCGCAGAAGCAGATGACGGCGGCATCGGTCTTGGCCGCCCGCTGGCTCAGCTCCAGCGAGTCGCCGACGAAATCGGCGATATCCTGCACCTCGCCGCGCTGGTAGTTGTGCGCCAGGATGACGGCGCGACGCCGCTCTTTCAGCGCCAGGATGCGCTCGGTCAGGGATGCGTCCCTTTCCATCTCCGGCTCCCGTTTCCCGGTGTCAGACTCCGCTATCTTTATTTTACCTTATCGCCGTCCCTATTCCCAGACCACCCGGCTGGCGCCGGCGTAAATCTTCAGTTGCGGCTCGGCGATGACGCGCACGTCCATATCGGTATGAATCCGCGTCCCCGTGTCGCGGACGAAGCCGACCACGGTCAGCCCGCACTGGCGGGCGATGGCCAGGCCCCGGTCGGTAACGGCCGTCTTGGTGGCGGCCAGGGGCAGGCCGGCCCGGCCGATTTTGTTGACCATCTCCGAGGCGAGCCGCCCCGTGGTGGCCAGGATGGCCTCGCCCGTGGCGATATTATGCAGCAGGGCATAACCGATGAGCTTGTCCAGGCAGTTGTGGCGGCCGATGTCCTCCACGATGCGGATGGGCTTACCCTCCGGCGTGAAGAGTCCGGCGGCGTGGACGCCTTCCGTCTGTTGGTAGAGCGCCGCCCCGGCGAAGAGGGCGTTCACGGCGGCGAACACGGCCAGCCGCGTCACCCTGAGGCGGCTCTTGATTTTGGGCAGGGGTCTTTCCTCGGCGAAGGCCGCCCGACCGCCCCCGGTAACGATGCGGTAGCTGGTGGTGGTGGCGGCAAACTTAGCGGATTTTTGTAGTTGTATTCGGGCGGTAGCGCCGTCAACCTCAATGGCCGTAATATCCTCGGGGGTCTGGATAAAACCCTGCCCGAAGAGGTAGCCAGCGGCGAACTCGCGCTCCAGGCCGGGGGTAATGGCGGCGGTGGCCAGGGGCGCCCCGTTGACGTAAAGATTAAGCCCCCGCTCGACGATGACCTCGGTTTTCTCGTCAGTGAACCGCCCGCCGGCAAGCTTACGGCAGGGGAGGGCCTGCGCCGCGATGTTTTTCTGGGTCGTGTCTTTCTTCATGGTCTTATTTAATCCGCTCCGGGTGGGAGTAGACGAGCATCGTCTCGCCCCGCACCATCCCGGCAATGGTGATGCCCGCCGCCGCGGCCATCTCGATAGCCAGCGTAGTGGGCACGCCCTTGGTGGCGATGATAGGGATGCCGGTGGCGCGGCATTTGGTAATCATCTCGGTGGGGAGGCGCCCCGTGGAGGCGGCCAGCGTGCGGCCGAAGTCAACGCCCCGCCGCAGCCCTCCGCCGATGACCTTGTCCAGGGCGTGGTGCCGCCCCAGGTCTTCGGCGATGCAAATGGGCTCCTTGCCTTCCCGGAAAAGCCCGCCGGAGTGCACCGCCTCGGTCTCGGCGAAGACCTCGGATTGCAGAATCGCCCGCACCGAGGCGAAGATGTCCTCTTGAGCTACCACGAGGTCGGAGGCTACCTTCTCCGGGGTGGATGGGGTGGCGTGGTCGGCAGCCAGTTGCACATCGGCGACGTTGTTCTTAATCGTCAGCGCGGCGATATCGGCGGCGTTGCGGATAATGCCCTGGGCGTAGAGGTGCCCGTAGACGAACTCCTCCTCCTGCGCCGCCAGGAGCATGGCCGTGGCGAAGGGCTGGCCGTCGAGGCGAATCGTCAGGGCGCTCTCCCGCACGATGCGCTCGCGGCGGGTGGTGAAGCCGCCGTTGAGGCCGGTATAGGCGACCGTTTTGAGGATGCTATCGGTCACGTTCGCCCCCGGCCGGGGCAATCTCAATCCTATCCCCGGCCCGGATGTGCCCGCCGCGAATGACCCTGGCGAAGATGCCCTCGCGGGGCATGATGCAGTCGCCCACCTGCTGGCGGATGGCGCAGGCGGCGTGGCACTCCTTGCCGATTTGCGTCATCTCCAGGATGGCTTGGTCGCCCACGGTCAGGCGCGTGCCGATGGGTAGCCTGGTCAGGTCAATGCCGGTGGTGGTGATGTTCTCGGCGAAGTCCCCCGGTTGCAGGTCGAAGCCTTTGGCGCGCATCTTGTCGATGCTCTCGATGGCCAGCAGGCTCACCTGGCGGTGGGTGGCGCTGTCGGCGTGGGCGTCGCTGACGACGCCGTATTCTTCCTTGAGAGTGATTTCGGCCACCGCCTGCTTTCGGGTGCCCTTTTTATCGCTGCGGCAGACGGCAATTATCGTGTTCATGGTCAACTCCCCTGTCGTAAAATGGTGCCGCCGCCGAGGATGGTGTCCCCCGCGTAGAAGACCACCGCCTGTCCGGGGGCGATGGCGGCCTGCGGCTGGCGGAATTGCACGTAATATTCCCCGTTACCCCGCGGCGTCAGGGTGGTGGCGGCCTCGGGGTGGCGGTAGCGCACCCTGGCCATGACCTCGATGGTTTCCTGCGGCGGCTCTCCGGCCAGCCAGTTGAGGTCGCCGGCGACGAGCCCGGTAGCGTAAATCTCTTCCCGCGGGCCGACGGTCACGGCGTTTTCCTCCGGGGCGATGGCGGTGACGTAGTGCGGCGCCGCCGCGGCGATGCCCAACCCCCGCCGCTGCCCGACGGTATAGGCGCTCAGGCCCCGGTGCGTGCCCAGGACATTCCCTTGAGCATCGCGTATCGGCCCCGGTTGGTCTGCTATCTCGCCGCGCTCGCGCAGAAACTTTACGTGGTCGCCGTCGGGGATAAAGCAGATTTCCTGGCTCTCCCGCCGCGCGGCGATATCGGCCAGGCCCATCCCGGCGGCGAGCTTTCTCACCGCGTCCTTGGTCATGTCTCCGATGGGAAACAGAGTCTGGCTCAGCTGCTCTGGGGTAAGCTGCGCCAGAAAGTACGACTGGTCTTTGGCGGTGTCGCGCCCCTTCTTGAGCTGATAGCGGCCGCCGTCTGCTGCGATGCGGGCGTGGTGGCCGGTGGCGAGTAAATCCGCGCCAGCTTCGCGGGCCTTGTCCATGAGCGCGCCGAACTTGATGTACTTGTTGCAGCGCACGCAGGGGTTGGGCGTCCGTCCGGCGGCGTACTGGCGGCAGAAATCGGTAATAATATATTTTTCAAAGACGTCGGTCAGGTCGTAGACGTGGTGGGAAATACCCAGCCGTCGGGCGGCGACGGCGGCGGCGCTGGTGGCGCGGTCGTCCCCGGGCACGACCCGCATCGTCGCGCCAATGACTTCGTGTCCCTGTTCTTTAAGCCGGGCGGCGGCCACGGTGGAATCGACGCCGCCACTCATGGCGATAATGACTTTCATGACTTCAGTTTTTCCAGGACGACCCGGGCGGCCACCTCGCCGGAGACGAACATGGAGCCGAAGGTGGGGCCCATGCGGGGCAGGCCGTAGACGGCGCCCACGGCCATGCCGGTGACGATAAGGCCGGGGAAGCACTCGCCGGTATGCTCCACGATGAGGTCTTCCGAGCGCTCTATCCAGAGGGCGCCTTCGCCCTTCATCTTGATGAAGCCACGCTGCTCCAGCTTTTTGGCGACACAGGCGTCGTGTCCGGTGGCCTCGACGACCAGCGGCGCCTCGATGGCGACCGGGTCGAGGGCGGCGACCTGCCGCGGCAGCGAGACAATCGGTGACCAGTTGATGACCGCCCCGCAGACCCGGCCGTCCTTGATGACGAGGTCTTCGAGCATGGTCATGTTGATAACCTTGGCCCCGGCGGCGCAGGTCGCGGCAATGAGGGCGGCGCAGGCGTGGGGGGCGTCGCAGACGACCAGGCCCTCGCTGACGGTCTTATAGGGCACGCCCAGCTCGTCGAGGAAACGCTCGCCGGGGTGGCGCACGGTTACCTTGGGCATGAGGTAGCCGCCGCTCCAGAACCCCCCGCCGAGGTAGTTGTTGCGCTCGACGATGACCACCTTCTTCCCGGCCCGGGCGATATCGCGCGCGGCGACGAGGCCGCTGGGCCCCCCGCCGACGATGATGCAGTCGCAGGCGACGTTTTCGTTGAACTCCCGGGCGAATTCGGTGACGATGGCGCGGGTGATGGCTTGCTCATCCACCGGGCTGAATTTTTCCATGCTGGCTGCTCCCTCTCGCGCTGCGTAAATTTGGGGTTTTAGATTCCCCCGCCCTCGGCGAACTCCTTTTCAATCTCCCGCCGCTGCTCTTGCAGTTCGTCCTGCGGGGCCGTCAGGTCCGCCATACTTTCCAGTTTACGGAGGCGTTCCTCCAGTTTGTGCTGGTCTTTCAGCACCACCCGGATGGCCTCGGCCACCGGGTCGGGCAGCTTGCCGTGCTCTAAGTCCATGGCCGGCCTCTCGCGTTTGGTGACCGTCCGCGCCGGGATGCCGACGACGGTGACCCCCGCCGGCACCGGCCGGATGACCACCGAGCTGGCCCCGATACGGGCCCCGTCGCCGATGGTGATGGGCCCCAGGGCGATGGCCCCGCTGCCCATCTCGACGCCGTTGCCTAGCGTGGGGTGGCGCTTCTTTTTCTCCAGCGTGGTGCCGCCCAGCACTACCCCCTGGTAGAGCAGCACGTCGTCGCCGATTTCGGTGGTCTCGCCGATGACCACGCCGCCGCCGTGGTCGATGAAAAAGCGACGCCCGATAGTGGCGCCGGGGTGAATCTCTATCTGGGTTAAGAACCGGCTGCAGTGTGATACCATCCGGGCGAGCAGGCGCCATTTGTGCCGCCACAGGAAGTTGGCCAGCCGGTGCGCCCAGAGGGCGTGCAGGCCGGGGTAGCAGCAGAGCACCTCCAGCACGCTGCGGGCGGCCGGGTCTTTGGCGAAGACGGTGCGGATATCCTCCCGGATGCCGTTAAACATACCCGTTTCCTCTAAAAATAAGAGCGGCGCTGGCTCTTTATCCCAATTATACCTTATTTGTGAGATTGGTGCTTACTTCACCCCCTTTGACCTCGCCCCGCCCGGTGATTTTCTTTCCCACCCGGCCCGCCCTGTGGCATCCTGCCACCACTCGGCGGGGTTTCATCCCCACTCCACCGGGGGTAAAGGGGTGGGGAAATTTACGGGCTAAACCGCCGATGCGCCGAGGGCGGTAGGGTGGGAATAGATATTTTTGATAAGTTGCTTTGAAGTCTGACCGCTTATTATGTAGAATAAGGCTTATGGGAAGTGAGTACCGCAGCCTGCCGGGCGTGGATAAAGTCCTGGCCGATGAACGGCTGGCCCGTCTCAGCGGGGAGTACCCCCACGAGCGGCTGGTGGCGCTGGTGCGCCGCGAGCTGGAGCAGGCGCGGGCCGCCATCGCGGCGGGTAAACCCGGTGCCTCACTGGATAAAATCGTCAGCGGGGTACTCGCCGGGATAAAGACGCTCACCGAGCCGGGCCTGCGCCGCGTCGTCAACGCCGCCGGCGTCATCCTGCATACTAACCTCGGCCGCGCCCCCCTGAGCCCGGAGGCCATTGCGGCCATGGCGGCAGCCAGCGAGGGTTATTCCAATCTGGAAATCAGCCTGGCCACCGGCGCCCGGGGATCGCGGCACGTCCATGTCGAGGGATTGCTCTGCGAGCTTACCGGGGCCGAGGCGGCTTTGGTCGTCAACAACAACGCCGCCGCGGTGCTGCTGGGGCTGACCGCCTTGGCCCGGCGTAAGGAGGTCATCGTCTCGCGGGGGCAGGCGGTGGAAATCGGTGGGGGCTTCCGCATCCCCGACGTGATGCGCCAGAGCGGGGCCAAACTCGTCGAGGTGGGCACGACCAACTGCACATACGCCGCCGACTACGAGGCCGCCGTTACCGAGCGCACCGCCGCCCTGATGCGGGTGCACTCCAGCAATTTCCGGCTGGTGGGCTTCGTCAGCGAGGCGACACTGGAAGAGATTATCGAGGTCGCTGACAGGCACGACCTCATCGTCCTCGACGACCTGGGCAGTGGCTGCTTTTTAGACACCACCGCTTACGGGCTGGCCGCCGAGCCGATGATTCAGCAGAGTGTCAGCGCTGGGGCAGCGCTGACGTTCTTTTCCGGCGATAAGCTGGTGGGCGGGCCACAGGCGGGCATCATCGTGGGCAAGAAGGAATATGTGGACAAGCTCAAGAGGCACCCCCTGGCACGGGCGGTGCGCATCGATAAGATAAGACTGGCCGGACTGGCGGCCACACTGGTTCACTATCTCAAAGGCGAGGCCTCGGCCAAAATCCCCGTCTGGCGGATGATTGCCGCCGACGTGGCGGACATCGAAAAGCGTGCCGCCCTCTGGAAGAAGGCCGCCGGCGGTAAGGCCAAGATAATCCCCGGCGAGACGATGGTGGGCGGTGGCAGCCTGCCCGGCGGGAGCCTGCCGACCAGCCTGCTGGCGATAGCTTTCGGGAGTGGCGGCGCGGTGAAAAAGGCCGCCGAAAGGCTGCGCGCGCGGGAGATTCCCGTCATCGGGCGCATCGAGAAAGGCACCCTCCTCCTCGACCCGCGCACCGTGCTGCCGGAAGAGGATGAGATTGTCATCCGGGCGCTGGGGGATATAGCCAGCCTCAAGTAACCAAGCAGGAAAGTCACCATGTACGTTCTCGGTACGGCCGGGCACATCGACCACGGCAAATCGGTGCTGGTAAAGGCCCTCACCGGCATTGACCCCGACCGCCTCCGCGAGGAGAAGGAGCGGGGCATGACCATCGAGCTGGGCTTCGCCTGGCTGACGCTCCCCTCCGGGCGCGAGGTGGGCATCGTCGACGTGCCGGGCCACGAGCGCTTCGTCAAGAACATGCTGGCCGGCGTCGGCGGCATTGACCTGGCCCTGCTCATCGTGGCCGCCAACGAGGGCGTCATGCCCCAGACCCGCGAGCACCTGGCCATCCTGGACTTAATCGGGGTGAAACGCGGCATCGCCGTCATTACCAAAAAGGATTTGGTGGACGATGAGCTATTGAGCCTGGTGCGGTTGGAGGTGGAGGAGGCGCTGGCCGGGACGACGCTGGCGGGGTCGGAAATCATCCCCGTCTCGGCCCTTAACGGCGCGGGCCTGCCGGAACTGACCGCCGCCATCGATAAGCTCCTGGATACCACCGAGCCCCGGGCCGACCTGGGGCGGCCGCGCCTGCCCATCGACCGCGTTTTTACCATGGCCGGGGCCGGCACGGTGGTCACCGGCACCCTCATCGACGGCTCGCTGCGGGTGGGGCAGGAGGTGGAAATCGCCCCCGCCGGGCTCAAGTCGCGGCTGCGGGGGCTGCAGACCCACAAGGCTAAGCTCACCACGGCCACCCCCGGCTCGCGCGTCGCCGCTAACCTGGTGGGGGTCAACACCTCCCAGCTGGTGCGGGGGGACGTGGTCACCACGCCGGGCTGGCTCAAGCCCACCCGGATGGTCACCGTCAAGCTCAGCCTCATCGCTTACCTCCAGCGCCCCCTGCGGCACGGCGCCACGGTGAGCTTTCACACCGGCGCCGCCGAGGCGATGGCCAAAGTCCGCCTGCTGGAAGGCGACGAAATTAAGCCCGGCGCGTCCACCTGGGCGCAGTTGACGCTGACGAAACCTCTGGCCGTGGTCAAGGGGGATAGATATATCATCCGCTCGCCGATGGAGACGCTGGGGGGTGGTGGCATCGTCGAGGCGCAGGCCCGCCGCCTGCGCCGCTTCCGTCCCGAGGTCATCGCCAATCTTCAAGCCCGCGAGGGGGGTACCGCCGCCGACCTGATGACGGCCCTGCTGGAGACGAAGCAGCCTCTTGGGCTGGCCGACCTGGTCGCCCAGAGTAACCTGCCCGCCACCGAGGCCCGCCCGGCCATCGAGGCCCTCGTCGCCGAAAAACAGGTTACGGCAGTGGGCGAGGGCGAGCGCCAGCTCCTCTTCACGGCCGCTGGTTGGGGGCGCCTCAGTGCCAGAGTGACGGCGGCGCTGGAGGAATACCATAAAAAATACCCCGCCCGCCCCGGCATGCCCCGTATCGAGCTGGCGGGCCGCCTCAAGCTGGGCACCCACGCCCCGGCGGTGCTGGAGCGGCTTATCGGGGAGGGGATTATGGTCGGGGAGGGGGCCAACCTGCGCCTGCCCTCTCATACCATCAAGCTCACGGCAGCGCAGCAGGCCAAAATTGATGTCTTTCTCCAGTCGCTGGCGGCCAAACCTTACGCGCCGGACAGCACCCTCATCCCTGAGGCTGACCTGCTGGCCATGCTCATCGGGGAAGGCAAGGTGGTGCGGGTGAGTGACAGCGTTGTTTTCGGGGCGGCCGCTTACCAAGAAATGGTGGCGAAGATTAAGAATAAAATCAAGGCCAGCGGCAAGGTGGGTCTGGCCGAGGTGCGCGATATGTTCGGCACGTCGCGCAAGTACGCCCAGGCACTGCTGGAGTACCTCGACCGCGCCAAGGTGACCCGCCGCGTTGGCGACGATAGAGTTCTTTATTAGGGGGGCTTATCTCTGATTGTCATGCCCGCGAAAGCGGGAATCCAGCCAACCAAATTATCTCTTTGCTTTATCCCCTATCCCCCTTTATCCCCCTTCCCCCGGGGGAAGGGGGAAGATTATTTTGAGAGGGGCTAGCGCCCCTCTCCGCAGGCTACTCCCCTTATAAAAACGGGGTGTTTAAGAGGGGCGAAGCCCCTCTTCTAAAAAATGAGTTCCCCCTCTCCAAACAAAATATCAGGGGTTTTCTCCAATGCTGGGTTTGGAGAGGGGGATAAAGGGGGTGAGGCTGGAAAATATTTTCACCGGCAGTCATTTCCCCCGTCACATTTAGCGGGATATGATTTGCCGGTTGTTGTATAATAGGGCTAGCTGAGTAAAGGAGCGCTGGGAACATGTGGCAGGGGTTTATCGATAATAGCGTCTGGATTCTCGTCGGCGCCAGCATCGTGGTGGTCTTACTCCTCTTCTTCCGGGACAGGGTAAAGGGCTTTATCCAAAGGCTAGGCCCGCATAGGTGGCGGGAGGATACCGACGGGAGCGCAAATACCATTTTCTGGACGATTGAGGGGATTGGCGTGGCCCTGATGATACTGGCCTTCGTGGGCCTTATCCTCTCCGAGACGGGCATCGGCGCCTCCATTACATCGGAGAATATCCAGGGCTGGTTCCTCGACCACGGGCTGACCATCGTTATCATCCTGGTGGTGGGGATTGTGTTCTGGATTGTCCTCAAGCAGACCATACCGCCGCTGGTGCGCCGCATCATGACCCGCCCCCAGGAGGGCGAGAGCCGCGAGGGCCTGCAGCGCCGCGCCGATACCCTGCGGGGTGTCTTTCTGGGGCTGGGACGCATTATTATCATCCTGCTGGTAATCTTTATGATACTTTCCGAGCTGAATATCTCCATCGGCCCCATTCTGGCCGGCTTCGGCGTGGCCGGCGTCGCCGTCGGCTTCGGGGCGCAGTATCTCATCCGCGACCTCATCGCCGGGGTCTTCATTCTCTTGGAGAACCAGTACCGTGTCGGTGACGTGGCCAAGGTGGCCGATGTCATCGGGCTGGTGGAGGACATCAACCTGCGTAAGACGGTACTGCGCGACCTGGACGGCATCGTGCACCACGTGCCCAACGGTGAAATCCGCGTGGCCTCCAATTACTCCCGGCACTTCGCCCGCATCAATCTGGATATCTCCGTGTCCTACGATACCGACCTCGAATTCGCCATCGAGATAATAAACCGGGTGTGCCGGGACTGGGCCGAAGAGGAGCACTGGTCCAAGATATTACGCAGCGTACCCGCCGTGCTCCGGGTCAATAACCTCGGCGATTCGGGGATAGATATCAAGATAGTGGGGGATGTCAAGCCCTTGGAGCAGTGGAACGCCATGGGCGAACTGAGGCTGCGTCTCAAGAAGGAGTTTGACAAGGTCGGCATCGAGATTCCCTGGCCCCATACCAAGGTCTACTTCGGTAACAAACCGGGCGACAAATAAACGGCGCCGGCGGTCGTGGTGCCGCCGGCGGTTAGCCAAGCGAGGAAGGACGCAGGATGTATACCAAGATACTCGTCCCGCTGGACGGCTCGGAGCTGGCCGAATGCGTGCTCCCCTACGTGGACTGGTTCCTCAAGGTCTCCGATGTTGATGAGCTGACCCTGCTACGCGTGGTGCGGCACTTTCATATCAGTGGCGGGCTGGAGGCCCAGGTGCCCCCGGAGGAGAGAGAGTCCCTGGAGGAGGACGCCGTGCGGCTGGCGCAGGAATATCTGGATAAAGTCGCCACCCGGTTCAAGGGTAAAAAGCTAGCGGTGAATACCAAGGTGCTCGTGGGGCGGCGCGCCAAGACCATCGCCGATTATGTCTCCCAAAGCCATGCCGACCTCATTATCATGGCCACGCACGCCGCCTCGGGGCTGCAGCGTCTGGTGCGGGGCAGCGTGGCCGAGCGCGTCTTCCGCGCCGCCAAAGTGCCGGTGTTCCTGGTGCGGCCCCAGGACCGGCCACCGGACAGGTAAAATCGCTAGGTGGGGCCCCCGGCGATGTAGTCGTGCAGGTGCTTGACCTGGATGTTGCACTCCAGCAGCATTTCCTCGATGATGTCCCGGATGGAGAGCATGGCCACCAGGCTGCTCCCCGAAATCACCGGCAGGTGACGGATGCCCTTCTCCGTCATCGTCTGGAGAATCCCCTCGATGTTGTCCTCCGGGCTGCAGACGAGGACTTCCTGGGTCATGATTTCTTTCACCTTCGTCCCGCCGACATCGGCCTTGCCCCGGCTGACCCACTCCAGGACGTCCCTCTCCGAGAGGATGCCCACCAGTTTGTCCTTGTCGTCATATACCGGCACGGCGCCAATGTGGTGGCCCACCAGCTGCTTGATGGCCTCGGACAGGGTGGCGTCCGGCCGGACGGTAACCACCTTGCGGTGGCTTATCCGGGAGATGTCTTTAATCTTCATGACCTACCTCCGTACCGGTGTAATTGGTACATTATAGCAGAAACGGCGCCAGGCCGTAAGTGATTTAAGTAACAACGGGGTGGCAGTCTTGACATTCCTTGCCCGGACAGGTTATAGTTCAAACCGATGCCTGTTACTGCCGCGTAACTGATATTGAATCTACCCGGCATCATTTCTTGGGAAGGGGGAGATATAAGAACATGGGCAAAATAAATGTGGCTATCATCGGCGTGGGCAATTGCGCCTCTTCTTTCGTCCAGGGCGTTCACTATTATCAGAACGCGCGGGAGGACGAATTCGTCCCCGGGCTGATGCACGTCAACCTGGGGGGCTACCACATCCGGGACATCAATTTCGTGGCCGCCTTCGATATTGATAAGAACAAGGTCGGCAAGGACCTGGCCGAGGCCATCTACGTGCGGCCCAACAACACCTACAAGTTCTGCGACGTGCCCCTCAAGGGCGTCAAAGTGGAGCGGGGCATGACCCACGACGGTCTGGGCAAGTACCTCTCGCAGATAATCCAGAAGGCCCCCGGCCCCACCGCCGATATCGTCGGTATCCTCAGGGAGACCAAGACCGACGTGGTCATCAACTACCTGCCGGTGGGCAGCGAAGAGGCCACCAAGTGGTACATCGAGCAGGTGCTGGACGCCAGCTGCGGCTTTGTCAACTGCATCCCCGTCTTCATCGCCAAGGAGAAATACTGGCAGAAGCGCTTCGCCGACCGGGGCCTGCCCGTCATCGGCGACGACATCAAATCTCAGGTAGGCGCCACCATCACCCACCGCATGCTGGCCCGGCTCTTCCGCGACCGCGGCGTCAAGCTGGAGCATACCTACCAGCTCAACTTCGGCGGCAACACCGATTTTTACAACATGCTGGAGCGGGAGCGGTTGGAATCCAAGAAGATATCCAAGACGACCTCGGTTACCTCCCAGCTGGACTACAAGATGGACGAGCGCGATATCCACGTGGGCCCGTCCGACTACGTGCCCTGGCTGGACGACCGCAAGTTCTGCCACATCCGCATGGAGGGGCGCACCTTCGGCGACGTGCCCCTGAACCTGGAGATGAAGCTGGAGGTCTGGGACAGCCCCAACTCCGCCGGCGTCGGCATCGACGCCGTGCGCTGCTGCAAGCTGGCCCTGGAGAAGGGGCTCAAAGGTGAGCTGACCGCCCCGTCCTCGTACTTCATGAAGAGCCCGCCCATCCAGTACACCGACGACGAGGCCCGCCGCAAGGTGGAGGAGTTCATCGCCGCCAACCGCCTGCCGGAGAAGGTTGTAACACCCGAAAAACGCCAAGCGGCGGCGTAACCGGACATGAAGATAGCGCTGGTATCGCCCTATGATTTCGCTTACCCCGGCGGTGTGGTCAACCACATCTCCTGCCTGCAGCAGCAGTTCACCCGGCTGGGCCACGACGCCAAAATCATCGCCCCGGCCTCCAAGGCGATGTATACCCTGGGTGACCGCTTTATCCGCATCGGCACGCCGCGCTCCATCCCGGTGAGCGGCTCCATCGCCCGGATTACCGTCTCGGTGCGTCTGGAAGAGCAAATCAGGGAGACCTTCACACGGGAGAAGTTCGATATCTGCCACCTCCACGAGCCGCTCATGCCTAACCTCTGCACCACCACCCTCCGCATGAAGCTGGCCCCCATGGTGGGCACCTTCCACGCCTGCGGCGGGCGGCCCTGGTACACCATGTTCTCGCCGCTGGTCAAGTGGTACCTGGACCGCTGGTTCCGTAAGCTCGATGGGCATATCGCCGTCTCGCCGACGGCGCGTGACTACGTCAATACCTATTTCCCCGCCGACTATACCATCATCCCCAACGGCATCGATACCCTCCATTTCAACAACCACACCGCGCCCTTCGAGAACTACCGTGACGGTAAGCTCAATATTCTCTTCGTGGGGCGTTTCGAGAAACGTAAAGGGTTCAACTACCTCCTCAAGGCCTTTAAGCTGGTACAGCGGGAGCTCCCCGACCTGCGCCTCATCGCCGTGGGGCCTGGGGTGCGCCTGCGCGGGAAGTACGAAAAGCAGGTGCGCCGCCACGGCCTGGACGAGGTCGTCTTTACCGGCTACGCCACCTACGCTGACCTGCCCCGCTACTATAATACCGCCGATATTGTCTGCTTTCCGGCCACCGGCCGGGAGAGCTTCGGCATCGTCCTGCTGGAGGCCATGGCCGCCGGCAAGCCTATCGTGGCCACCTCCATCGCCGGCTACGCCGGTGTCCTCAGCGACGGCGTCGAGGGCATCAGCGTGCCGCCGCGCGATGTCGAGGCCCTGGCCGAGGCCCTGCTCCGGCTGGGCCGGGATGTGCGCCTCCGCCGCGAGATGGGCGAGCGGGGCAAACCCAAGGCCCTGGCCTACGACTGGACGCTCCTGGCGCGCCGGCTGCTGGACTACTACACGGCCACGCTGGAAAAGCTCAACCGGGCCAAAACCCCGACGGAAGGGCCTCCCGGGGTTCGCGAGACTTCCGGGACGCACTGAGGTCATGTCGAAACTGGAACAAGCCCGCCGGGCCATTGCGGCCGGCTTCACGCAGCCCGTGGTGCGGCTGCTGGCCGGGACGTCACTGACACCCAATACGGTGACCTGGCTCGGCTTTCTGATAACCGTCGGCGCCGCCGCCCTCATCGTTACCGGCCATATTTTCGCCGCCGGGTTCGTGGTGCTGGTGGCCGGATTATGCGATATGCTCGACGGGGCCCTGGCGCGGCTCACCGGGCGGGTCGCCCGCTTCGGCGCTATCCTCGATTCCACCCTCGACCGCCTCTCCGAGGCCGTCGTGCTGCTGGGACTGCTCTGGGTCTACCTGCGGGGTGGCCAGGTCGGTGCGGGGCTGCTGGTTGGCTTCGCTCTGCTCGGCTCGCTCCTGGTCAGCTACCTGCGCGCCCGTATGGAGGGGGTGGGCATTGAGGGCCGGGTGGGGCTGTTCACCCGGCCGGAGCGGGTGGTTGTCCTGGTGCTGGGGCTGCTCCTCAGCGGCCTTGATTATGCCCTGATAACTGCCTTGGCCGTTATCACCTTCTTCAGCTACTTCACCGCCGTCCAGCGGCTCGTCTACGCCTGGCGGCACACCCGGGCCTAAATGGCCGCAAAATAATCTGGATTTACGAATAAAATAAGTTGGACAACCCGTGTCCGTGATAGTAGAATTGGGCGGGATTTTTTGATAAGCGGAGGAACATATGCCAGTTGCTGCTGTAGTCGGAGCTCAATGGGGGGATGAGGGCAAGGGCAAAATTGTTGATATGCTGGCCGAGAAGGCCACTTACGTGGTGCGTTTCTCCGGCGGCGATAACGCCGGTCATACCGTGGTCAATCCCCAGGGGGAATTCAAGCTGCGCCTGATGCCTTCCGGCATCTTTTATCCCGGCACCACCGTCGTCATCGGCAACGGCGTGGTGGTTAACCCCGCCGTACTCACCGCGGAGATGGACGAGCTGAACTCCCGGGGCGTCGATACCTCCCGCCTGCTCATCAGCGACCGCGCCCACCTGATTATGCCTTACCATATCGTGCTGGAGGGCCTGGAGGAAGAGGCGCGGGGTGGGGCGGCCATCGGCACCACGCGCAAGGGCATCGGCCCCGCCTTCGCCGATAAAGTCGCCCGGATGGGCATCCGCGCCGGAGACCTGCTGGAGAAAGACGTGCTGCGCGCCAAGCTCACCGCGGCGCTGGAATATAAAAACAAGCTGCTCATCAAGGTCTACGGCAAGAACCCACTCGACTTTGGTGAAATCTACGACCGGTACTGCGCCTACGCCGACCGACTGGTGTCCTATATCTGTGATACCAACGCCGTCCTGGCGGCCGCCCTGGAGCGCGATTCGGCCATCCTCCTCGAGGGCGCCCAGGGTGCCCTGCTTGACCCGGACTTCGGCACCTATCCCTTCGTTACCTCGTCTTCGCCGCTGGCCGCCGGCGGCTGTCTGGGGGCGGGGCTGGGCCCCGACAAGGTGCAACACGTCCTGGGTGTTTTCAAGTCCTTCCAGACGCGGGTGGGTGCCGGGCCGATGCCGACCGAACTGGACGATGACGTCGGTCGCACCATCCGGGAGCGCGGGCACGAGTACGGCACCGTCAGCGGCCGCGCCCGCCGCTGCGGCTGGTTCGATGCCGTGGCGGCCCGCCTCAGCGCCCGCATCAACGGCCTGAGCTCAATAGCCGTGACGCGCCTCGACGTGCTGGATACGCTGCCGCGCCTGAAGATATGCACCGGCTATAAGGTTGACGGCGAGACCATTGCCGACTTCCCGGCTTCAATCGCCAGGCTGGAGAAGTGCCAGCCCGTCTACGAAGAGCTGCCGGGCTGGGAAAAGCCCACCGGCAACGTGCGCATCTTCAGCGACCTGCCGGTGAAGGCGCAGAAATACGTCAAGCGCCTGGAGCAGCTCGTCGGTTGCCCGGCCAGCCTCATCTCGGTGGGCAAGCGGCGCGAGGACACCATCGTCAGGAAGTCGATATTCTAGTGGTATTAATCAGGGACGCCCATGAGTTCTACAAGTCGCTGGGTTTCGCGGCCTCGGCGCACGGGTTCAGGTTTTATTTCTAACGGGGAGTCTCCCGGAAGCCTTCCCCGAATGTCATTCCCGCGAAAGCGGGAATCCAGCCCCTCCCCGCCTATCGGGGTTATCTATTCCCACCCGGGCCGCCCTCGGCACATCCGCGGCTTAGCCCGTAGATGTGTCCCTACCTTTACCCCCAGAGCGGTAAGAAAGTACTTACTCCCTCGGGTGTCTAAGAGGGGCGCCAGCCCCTCTCATAATATAAATTCCCCCTCTCCAAACAGAAGATAAAAGGTTTTCTCTAATATCCGGTTTGGAGAGGGGGATACAGGGGGTGAGGTTTAAAAAACCTACACCTTGAGGTCAATCTTATAGTTCTTGAGCGTCTCCCGGATAAGCGCCGCCGCTTTCTCGTCGGGGGGCAGGAGGGGCAGGCGCGGGTCGCCGACGGGGAAGCCCAGGTGGTTGAGGGCATACTTCACCGGGGCGGGGTTGGGCGCCGCGAACATGGCGTTGACCAGCGGCACCAGGCGGCGGTGGATGGCGGCCGCCTCGCTAATCTTATCGCTCAAGATGATGTCCAGCATCTTTTTATACTGCTTACCCACCAGGTGCGTCGTCACGCCGATAACCCCGTAGCCCCCCAGCGCCATGATGGGGAAGGTATCGTTATCATTGCCGCTCCAGATGAGGAAGTCCTCGCGGGCGGCGTTGAGCGTCCGGGCGACGTGCTCCATGTTGCCGCTGGCCTCCTTGACGCCGACGATGTTATCTATCTGGCTCAAGCGCCCGATGGTCTCCGGCGCCATGTTGACGACGACGCGCCCCGGGATGTTGTACATGATGATGGGCAAAGTGGTGGCCGCGGCGATGGCCTTGAAGTGCTGGTAGACGCCCTCCTGGTTGGGCTTGTTGTAGTAGGGCACCACCGAGAGGCAGGCGTCCACCCCTATCTTCTCGGCGTCTTTGGTGGCTTCCACCGCCTCGTGGGTGCTGTTGGAGCCGGTGTAGGCGACCAGCGTCCCTCTATCGCCGATGGCCGTCTTCAGCTCCCGGAAGAGCTCCAGCTCTTCCTCCCAGGAGAGGGTGGGGGCCTCGCCGGTGGTGCCGGCGGCCACGATGCCGTCGCTGCCGGCGTCGAGTAAAGCTAAAGCCAGTTTTTTGGCCTGCGCGTAGTCCACCTCGCCGCTGGCCTTGAATGGGGTCACCATGGCGGTGAGTAATCTGCCCAGCTGCTTCATCTTACTGGCCTCCTTCCGGTTTTACCCAGTCTCGCTTTATCATCTCCTCGGCAATCTGGATGGTATTCAGGGCCGCCCCCTTGCGCAGGTTATCGGCCACCACCCACATGAGCAGGCCGTTGGGGTGGGAGGCGTCCCGACGGAGGCGTCCCACGAAGACCTCGTCGGTGCCGGCGGCCGACCACGGCTGGGGGTAGAGGCTGACCGCGGTATCGTCGAGCACCTTGACCCCCGGCGCCCGCGACAGAATCCGGAGGGCTTCGTCGACGGACATGGGTTGGCTGAATTCTACATTAACGGCCTCGGCGTGCCCCACCAGCACCGGCACGCGCGCGCAGGTGGCCGAGACGGCGATTTCCGGGGCGTGCATGATTTTACGGGTCTCCTCCAGCATCTTCCACTCTTCCTTGGTATAGCCGTTGTCCAGAAAGACGTCTATCTGCGGCAGGACATTGAAGGCTATCTGGTGCGGGTAGACGTGGGGCACTGTCGGCTCGTCGTCGAGCACCTGGCGTGCCTGGGTTCGCAGCTCTTCCACGGCGGCGGAGCCGGTGCCGGATACCGACTGGTAGGTATCCACGACGATGCGCCGGATGG